>DASYYE010000093.1:0-5988 GCA_035946955.1 Streptosporangiaceae bacterium
CTCCACCGGAAGCCGAGCCAGCCATGTCGCTTCGCGGGCTCCTGGCTGACACGGGCTACGCGCTGGGCTGGAAGCTGGTGTGCCGCCTGCCGGAATCCTGGGCGCGCGGGCTGTTCATGTTCGCTGGCGACATCGCGTGGCGGCGCCAGGGCCGGGGTGTGCAGCGGCTGGAGGCGAACCTCCGGCGGGTCATCGGCCCCGAGGCCACCGGCAAGGAACTGCGGGCACTGTCGCGGGAGGCGATGCGCTCCTACTGCCGCTACTGGCTGGAGGTGTTCCGGCTCCCCGTGATCAGCCAGCAGCGGATCCTCGCGGAGACGAAGTCCTCGGGCGAGGAAGCCACCGCGTTCGAGTACGTGGCGGCTGGCCGGGGAGTGGTGTTCGCACTCGCCCACCTGGGTAACTGGGAACAGGCCGGGGCGTGGATCATCGCCAGGGGCATGGAGGGGCTCACCACCGTGGCGGAGCGGCTCAAGCCCGAGTCGGTGTACCAGCGCTTCCTGGCGTTCCGGGAAGGGCTCGGCATGGAGGTGCTGCCCGCCAGCGGCGGTGTCAGCAGGTTCGGGGTGCTCGCCCAGCGGCTGCGGGAAGGCCGCCTGGTGTGCCTGCTCGCCGACCGAGACGTCACCGGCGGTGGGATCGAGGTGGACTTCTTCGGGGAAAAGGCCCGGATGATGGGCGGCCCGGCGGCACTGGCGGTCCAGACCGGCGCGGCACTGATGCCGGTCACCCTGTGGTACGACGGGCCGTACTGGCATGCGCACATCCACCCCGAGATCCCGGTGCCCAGCAACGGGGCCCGGCGCGACAAGGTCGCGGCCATGACCCAGGAACTGGCCACGGTGTTTGAGGCCGGGATCGCCGCGCACCCGGCCGATTGGCACATGCTCCAGCGGGTTTTCGTGGCTGACCTGGACCCGGACCGGCTGGCGGCGGCAGCCGCCGCCGAACCGGATGGAGACTCACCGTGAGGGTGGGCATGGTCTGCCCCTACACCTGGGACGTGCCAGGTGGGGTGCAGGAACACGTCAAAGACCTCACCGAGGCACTGATCGGCCTGGGCCACGACGTCTCGGTGATCTCGCCTGCGGATGACGACAGGCCGCTGCCCAGCTATGTCGTGCCGGGCGGGCGCGCGATGCCCGTGCCCTACAACGGGTCGGTGGCGCGGCTGGCGTTCGGTTTCGTGTCGGCGGCGCGGGTCCGGCGCTGGCTCAAGGAGGGCGGCTTCGACGTCCTGCACGTCCACGAGCCCGCCGCGCCCAGCCTGTCCCTGCTGGCCTGCTGGGTAGCGGAAGGGCCGATCGTGGCCACCGTCCACACCGCGAACCCGCGCTCGCGCGTCATGAGCGCGGCCGCGCCGGCGCTGCAGACCGCCCTGGAGAAGATCAGGGGCCGGATCGCGGTCTCGGAGGCGGCCCGCACCACCTTGGTGGAGCACATGGGTGGCGACGCCGTGCTGATCCCGAACGGGGTGACGGTCAGCCGCTATGAGAAGGCCGCGCCGCTGCCCGGATGGCCGGGCGAGGGCGGGGTGCTCGGCTTCCTGGGGCGGATGGAGGAACCGCGCAAGGGCCTGGACGTGCTGTTGCGCGCCTTCACGGTGCTGGCCGGCCAGCGGCCCGGGCTGCGGCTGCTGATCGCGGGCCCAGGCGACCTGGATGAGGTGCGCTCCCGGGTGCCGGCGCCATTGCGGGAGCGCCTGGTTTTGCTGGGTCAGGTGAGCCAGGAGGACAAGGCGCGTTTCTACCACTCAGTTGATGTGTTCTGCGCGCCCAACACGGGTGGGGAGAGCTTCGGGATCGTGCTGATCGAGGCGATGGCCTCGGGTGCGCCCATCGTCGCCAGTGACCTGGATGCGTTCGGCCAGGTGCTGCGGGACGGCCGGGCCGGCGAACTGTTCGCGACCGGGGACTCAGGCGCGCTGGCCAAGGCCGCCGGGCAGCTGCTGGACGACCCCGGGCTGCGTGCCCGGCTGTCGTCGGCCGCGGTAGAGGTGGCACGGGGCTATGACTGGCCGCTGATCGCCAAGGACGTGGTGCAGGTGTACCAGGCCGTGGTGCCGTCGGCGGGGACAGTCGGGGTCGTGCGGTGAGCTGGCAGCGGGGGCCGCGGTGCTGACGTATGTGGTGCTGATCGTCGCGCTGGCGCTGCTCAGCGGGGTGTATGTGTCGTGGCGGGCGGGCCGGCTGGACCGGCTGCACGCGCGCGTGGACGGGTCCCGGGCGGCCCTGGAAGCGGCGCTGGTGCGGCGGAGTTCGGTGGCGCTGGAGTTCGCGGCGTGCGGGGTGCTCGACCCCGCCACGAGCCTGCTGCTGGCCGGGGCCGCCCATGACGCTCGTGCTGCGGGCAAGCTCGACGAGCACGCGGAGAGCGACCTGACCCGGGCGCTGCGGGCCGCGCTGGACCAGCCGGGGTTCCGGGCGGCCCTGGCCGAGCAGGGGCGCGGGGAGGACCTGCTGGCGGAGCTGGAGGCTTCCGCGCACCAGGTGTTCCTGGCCCGCAAGTTCTACAACGACGCGGTGGCCGCCACCCGGACGGCCAGGCGCAAGTGGCTGGCCCGGCTGGCCCGGCTGGCAGGGAGCGCACCCATGCCGGAGTTCTTCGAGATCGACGATTCGCTGGTGGTCCCTGGGACAGACGCCGGCGGGACGGACATGCCGCACTTCGCCGGGCCGGAGCCGCCCCGCGCCGGATGAGGCGGCGCGGCAGGCACGGCATACCATGCAATTGCGGGCCCTCAGCGTGGGGAGAGCCGTCAGCGCCATCTTGTGAGGTTGAACGTGCCAGACAGTAGTTCCGTGGCAAACACCGGCAATGAGCACACCCAGCCTGCTGGGGGACGTGCTGGCGAGCCAGTGACTGGCACCGCACGCGTCAAGCGGGGCATGGCCGACATGCTCAAGGGCGGCGTGATCATGGATGTGGTCACGGCGCAGCAGGCAAAGGTCGCCGAGGACGCCGGGGCCGTCGCGGTGATGGCCCTGGAGCGGGTGCCTGCCGACATCCGGGTCCAGGGCGGCGTGGCCAGGATGAGCGACCCGGACATGATCGAGGAGATCATCAACGCGGTCTCCATCCCGGTGATGGCCAAGTGCCGGATCGGTCACTTCGTCGAAGCCCAGGTGCTCCAGGCGATCGGAGTCGACTACGTAGATGAGTCCGAGGTGCTCACCCCCGCGGACGAAGCGCACCACGTGGACAAGTGGGCTTTCACGGTGCCGTTCGTGTGCGGCGCCACCAACCTGGGGGAGGCGCTGCGCCGCATCGCCGAAGGCGCGGCCATGATCCGGTCCAAGGGCGAGGCCGGGACCGGCAACGTGGTCGAGGCCACCCGGCACATGCGCCAGATCTCCGAAGGGATCCGCAGGCTCGGATCGCTGCGGGCCGAGGAACTCTATGCATCGGCCAAGGAACTCCAGGCACCCTACGAGCTCGTGGCCGAGGTGGCCCAGGCCGGGAAGCTACCGGTGGTGCTGTTCACCGCGGGCGGTATCGCCACCCCGGCGGATGCCGCCATGATGATGCAGCTCGGCGCCGAAGGGGTGTTCGTCGGGTCGGGCATCTTCAAGTCCGGCGACCCGGCAGCGCGGGCATCGGCCATCGTCAAGGCCACCACGTTCCACGACGACCCGGACGTGGTCGCCAAGGTGTCGCGGGGACTCGGCGAGCCCATGGTCGGCATCAACCTAGACACGCTGGCACCAGCCGACCGGCTCGCGGAGCGCGGGTGGTGACACCCGCCAGGCACACGGTCTGATGGGTGCCCGCACGGTCGGCCAGCGAGTGGGCTGCCTGTGGTGCGACCCGGAGTTGGGAGAGCGGGCATGTTCGAGAAGTTCACTGACCGGGCACGCAGGGTCGTGGTCCATGCGCAGGACGAGGCCTGCGGCATGAACCACGACTACATCGGCACCGAGCATGTCCTGCTGGGGCTGCTCCGCGAGGACGAAGGGGTCGCGGGCAGGGTGCTGCTCGCGGCCGGGGTGACTCTGGAGGACGTCCGCCGCGAGGTGGAAGCCGCCATCGGCCGGGGGACTGGGGCGCAGCCCGGGCACATCCCCTTCACCCCCCGGACCAAGGAAGTGCTCAAGCTCTCCCTGCGCGAGGCCATGCAGCTCGGGCACAACTACATCGGGACCGAGCACATCCTGCTCGGCCTCATCCGGGAAGGCCATGGGGTGGCCGTCCAGGTACTCGGCAAACTCGACGTTGACACCGCCGGTTTGCGCCGCCAGGTCATCGAGACCGTCGGCGGCCGGGAAGGTGAGGCCGAGAGCGAGGGGGTGCTGACGCCGCCCGGCGGGGGCCGCCGGATCCGCCGCCTGACCCAGCCAACCGCCGGGCTCGAGCAGTTGCGGCTGAACGAGGCCGTCACTCTCCTGCTCGGGGTCACCCGCCGCCTGGAGGGGATCGAGGCCCGGCTGGCCACGATCGAGGGCCTGCTCGGCGGCGCGGCGGTCACCGGGGCGGCTGGCCCCAGCGACGCCAGCCCCAGTGAAGACGGCCCCAGTGAAGACGACGGTGAGCCCGGTGGTGAGGCTGGCGGCGCGGCCGAGGCCAGCGGGTGAAGCAGAGCCCAGTCATCGGCGTGCTCGCCCTGCAGGGTGACGTCGTCGACCACATGCGGGCGCTGGCGGAGGCCGGTGCCAGGCCCGTCAGCGTGCGCAGGCCGCATGAACTGGACGAGGTGGACGGCCTGGTCATCCCCGGCGGGGAGTCCACGACACTGTGGAAGCTCGCGCAGGCCTTTGATTTGTCCGAACCTTTGCGCAAGCGGATCGCGTCGGGCCTGCCAGCGTTCGGCTCCTGCGCCGGCATGATCATGCTCGCTGACCGGATCGTGGACGGCACCCCTGACCAGGACAGCTTCGGTGGCATTGACATGGCCGTGCGGCGCAATGCGTTCGGGCGCCAGGTCGACTCATTCGAGGCGGACATCGAGCTGGCGGGCATCACCGGTGGCCAGCAGGGGTTGTTCAGGGCGGTCTTTATCCGCGCGCCGTGGGTGGAGCGGGCCGGCGGTGACGTGGAGGTGCTCGGCACCGAACCGGTCACCGGTAGGATCGTCGCCGTTGCGCAGGGACCGCTGCTCGCCACCTCCTTTCACCCCGAGTTGACCGGCGATGCGCGCGTCCACCGGCACTTTGCAGACATCGTGAGGGAACACCAATGAGCGGCCACTCCAAATGGGCGACCACCAAACACAAGAAGGCAGCGGTTGACGCCCGGCGTGGCAAGCTGTTCGCCAAGTTGATCAAGAACGTAGAGGTCGCCGCCCGCACCGGCGGGGGCGACCCGGCTGGCAACCCGACGCTGTTCGACGCCGTCCAGAAGGCCAAGAAGAACTCGGTGCCGAACGAGAACATCGACCGGGCGATCCGCCGCGGCGCGGGCCTGGAAGGCGGCGGCGCCCAGTACGAGGCGATCACCTACGAGGGATACGCGCCCGGCGGGGTGGCCGTCCTGGTGGAGTGCCTCACCGACAACAGGAACCGGGCCGCCGCCGACGTGCGGACGGCGCTGACCCGCAACGGCGGCACCATGGCCGACCCCGGTTCGGTGTCGTACCTGTTCCATCGCCGGGGCGTGGTGCTGGTGACCAAGACGGACGGCGTCACCGAGGACGACGTGCTCATGGCGGTGCTCGACGCGGGCGCGGAGAACGTCGAGGACCTCGGTGACTCGTTCGAGGTGACCTCCGAGCCTAGCGACCTGATCACGGTGCGGACCGCGGTGGCCGACGCCGGGCTGGAGTACGAGTCGGCCGAGGTCGCTTTCCTGCCCGCGGTCGAGGTCCCGCTCGGCGAGGACCAGGCCAAGCGGGTGTTCCGGCTGATCGAGGCGCTCGAGGACTCCGACGACGTGCAGGACGTGTACGCCAATTACTCGGTGTCCGACGAGGTCCTGGAGAAGCTCGATTAAAGGCCGCGTGTCCTGACCGGCAGTGTCGGCGCCTGCGGGTAATGTCGCCACCGAACACATGTT
>DASYYE010000094.1:0-27087 GCA_035946955.1 Streptosporangiaceae bacterium
CCCGGCACCACTGCGGGGGGCCGCACGAGAACGGGGGGGCAGCCGGTCCGGGCTGCCACCCCGCTTTCGTTGTGTGTGCCTCCCGCCTGTGGCGGTGACATCAGCCAATGTCACGTCGGATGGTGGTGCGGCTGGCGAGCAGAAGCAGGGCCACGGCGTAGCCGGTGAGCACCAGTCCGGCGGCCGTGGGCGGCAGGACGCCGGCCGAGGGCGGGTTGGTCAGGCCGAGTGACGCACGCCCCGTCACGCTGACGTCAGCCCTGACCCGCGAGTGTGTCAGGGGGGCGTGCCTGGTGACCCCTAGCGAGCCTCTTATCGTGTCGTCATGGGAGGCCGGCCCGTGCGCGTTGTCTTGGTGGATGACCACGAGATGGTGCTCGAAGGGCTGAAGGCCATGCTGGCGCGGTTCGCCGGGCGGGTCCGGGTGGTCGGGGAAGCGGCCAGCGCCGAAGAAGCCCAGCGCGTCGTGGCCGCTCTGACCCCGGACGTGGTGCTGTGCGATGTGCGCCTGCGCGGGTCCAGCGGCCTGGACCTGTGCCAGCGGCTCTGTGAGCAGAACCCGGACTGCCGGGTGCTGCTGCTGAGCGTCTACGACGATGAGCAGTACCTCTATCAGGCGCTGCGGGCGGGTGCAGCCGGCTACCTGCTCAAGCGGGTGGGCGGTGAGGAGCTGGTCGGGTACCTCGAGCAGGTCCGCGCCGGTGAGACCGTCGTGGACGCGACGCTGGCCGGGCGCGTCGCATCGTCAGCGGCCCGGCTGCACAGCGGGGAGTTCTGGCCCGGGGCCCGACTCGGCCTGACCCAGCGGGAGAGCGAAGTCCTTGGGTTTATCGTCGCGGGCCTGTCCAACCGCGCTATCGCGAGCCGGCTGGTGATCGGCGACGAGACGGTCAAGAGCCACGTGAGGGCCCTCTACCGCAAGCTCGGCGTCAGTGACCGGGCCGGTGCCGTGGCCGCTGCCCTTAGAGAAGGGGTGTTCCAGTGAGTTCCCCAGCCAGTAACCGGCTTGGCCTGGCGGACCTGGAGCGGGAGAACGCCCTGCTGGTCGGCATCATCGAGGCCATCTCCACCGGGCCGGAGCTGGGGCCGCTCGCGGCCAGCGTGGCACGGCTCATCGTCGAGGCGACCGCCACCGACGTGTGCTTCGTGCATGTCCTCGACGACAGCGGCGGCGCCCTGACCTTGACCGGCGCGACACCGCCGTTCGATGGCCAGGTGGGCCGGATCCGCCTCCCGCTGGGTGAGGGTGTGAGCGGCTGGGTCGCGAGCCACCACAAGCCGGCCGTGATCGCCGACCACAAGGAAGCAGACCCGCGCTACCGGTACTTCCCGGAACTGGGCGGGCACAGCTACATCTCGATGGCATCGGTGCCGATGGAAAGCCAGCCAACCGGTCTGGTGGGCGTGCTGAACGTGCACACCCAGCAGCGCCGCGACTTCACCGACCGGGAGGTGAGGCTGCTCACCTCCATCGGCAGCCTGGTCGCGGGGGCGGTGCACCAGGCCCGGCTGCACCGGCGGCTCGCGGCCAGAGAACAGGCCGCGGAACGGTTCGCTGAGCAGATGGTCGCGGCGCAGGAGGCGGAACGGCGCAGGCTGGCCGGTGACATCCATGACGGGATCACGCAGCGGCTGGTGAGCCTCGCATTCCACCTCGACGCGGCCACCGACGCGATTGCCGGGGACATCGGCGTCGCCGCTGCGGAGCTGGCACGCGCCACGGAACTGACGGGCCTGACGCTGGATGAGGCCCATGCGGCGATCGCGGGCCTGCGCCCGCCGGTCCTGGACGACTTCGGCCTGGCCGGAGGGCTGGCCAGCCTCGCCCGCTCGATCGCCCAGGTGCCGGTGAGGGTCACCGGCAGTGACTTCCGGCTGCCGGAGCATGTGGAGATCGCCCTGTACCGCATCGCCCAGGAGGCCCTGCAAAACGTCGTCAAGCACGCCCGCGCCACCCGGGCAGAGGTCGAACTGTACTGCGAAGCTTCCCACACGGTGCTGCGGGTGAGCGACGACGGGCAAGGCTTCGACGTGGCCGCGCGGCCGGACGGCGATGCCTCCTATGGCCTGCGCAGCATGGCGGAGCGAGCGGAACTGGTGGGCGGCCGCCTCACCGTCAAATCGAGGCCCGGGCTGGGCACCACTGTGACGGCCACCGTGCCCGTCACGCCCCCGCCGGTTGCGCATACGCCTCCGTGACTTTTACACCAAGAGTGATATCTCGCCCCGATTTAGTACATAGTCTCCCTGACATCGTTGTCAGTTCCTGGTGCGGGGCGAGCAGCGGTGCTCTCCCCCGTGCGCGGTACCCCGATCCCGAAGGGAGACCATGTCCAGACTCAGGGCCTTCGTCGCCGCAGGTGCGGCGGCAGTGGTCGTCACAGGCTTGACCACCGTCGCTACGACGGAGATCGCACAGGCGTCACCTCGGCCCGCCGAGGTGACCCTGGGGGGCAGCGTCGCCTCGTTCACCAGCCGCACTATGGCCATCGGTGACGTCGCAGGCTCAGCGGAGCTGTCGGTCCAGCTCTGGCTCAAGCCGGACGTGGCAGCCGCGCAGCGCTTCGCAGCCGCGGTGAGCACACCGGGCAGCGCGGCGTTCCACCACTACCTCAGCCCCAGCGCCTACACCGCCCGGTTCGGGCCCACGGCCGAGCAGGCCGCCACTGTCGTTTCCTGGCTGCACATCGCCGGCTTCCACAGCGTCAAGACCGACGCGCAGCGTAGCTACGTGCGGGCCACGGCGCCGGTGTCCGCCATTGACGCTGCCTTCCACCTCACGATGAAGCTGTACAAGCCCACTGCGAAGGTCAACGCGGGGCCGTACCGGCTGTTTGCCAACGACCGGCCTGTCTCGCTGCCCGCCTCCGTGGCAGCGGACGTGCTCGGTGTCACCGGCCTGGACAATGCCGCGCCGATCCTGCCGCTGGAGCGGGCGGGCCGTGCCCGCGACGCCCGGCCCGCGCCGCACAGCGGGCCAAACACCCCCTGCTCCCACTACTGGGGGCAGCACACGGAATCCGGGCTGCCGTCGGAGTTCGGCACCACCACGTTCCCGACTGCTGTCTGCGGGTACACGCCGGCGCAACTGCGTGCCGCCTACGGTGCCACATCGGCCGCCACCGGCAAAGGCCAGACGATCGCGCTGGTCGAGCTTGGCCTCACCCCGGACATGTTCCTGACGCTGCAGGACTACGCCAAGCACAACCACATCACCGCGCCAGCCGCCACCCGCTACACCGAGCTCAAGCTTGGCAAGAACACCTGCGGTGACCCGTTCGACATCGAGGAGCAACTCGACGTCGAGGCCTCCTACGACATGGCGCCCGCCGCCAACCAGCTCGTGGTGGGCGGAGACGCCTGCGACAACGGTGACTACGGGCTGCAGGGCCTATTCAACGCCGACACCGCGATCCTCAACGGCGACGGCGGCCACCCGCTGGCGAGCGTCGCCTCGAACTCCTGGGAGAGCGGCACCGAGGGCCAGCCAGCGCTGCTGACCACCATCGAGCACGCCTACCTGGTGCGCGCCGCTGCCGAGGGCGTCGGGATGTACTTCTCCTCCGGTGACAGTTCCGGCACTGAGTCCCCTGCCAGCGACCCGGACGCCATCGCCGTCGGCGGCACCTCGCTCGGGATCGGCCAGACGGGCGGCCGCCTGTTCGAGACCGGCTGGTCCACCGGCCTGACCATCGACGAACACAACAAGTGGGGCGCTCCCTTCGAGGACGGCGCGGTTGGCGGTGGTCCCAGCCTGCTGTGGGACCAGCCCTCCTACCAGGAGGGGGTGGTGCCCGCGTCGATGAGCGCGGTCGGGGGGAACCACCCTGGCCCGGTCCGCAGCGTGCCCGACATCAGTGCGGACGCTGACATCTTTACCGGCGTGGCAGTGGGCAACCTCGTCAATACTCCCCAGGGGCCGGTCTACGTGGAGGAACCCGTCGGCGGCACCAGCGTCGCCGCCCCGCTGGTCGCGGGCATGGTGACCGCGGCACAACAGGGCCAGGCCACCGCGTTCGGGTTCACCGACCCAGCGTTCTACAAGATGGCCGGGACGAGTGCGCTGACCGACATACTGCCCATGGGCAGCAGCACTCCGGCCATCGACCGTGGCGCCCTGTGCCCGACCTTGTCCGGGTGCGGCATCTTCAACCATGCGATGGGGATCTTCGATGACCAGAGCCAGGCCATGTCTGGTTACACCGGGCAGGTCACCGCGAAGGGCTACGACAATATGACCGGGGTCGGTACCCCGAACGGGGCGGCATTCATCGCTGCCCTGCGCACCATCTACGGCTGACGTTCCGGCCTCAGTCACATGGGCCCGGGTCACCGGGTCCGTGGAACGGGCCCATCCGGTGGGTGTCGCCGGATGGGCCCGTGGCAAGGCCGCCTGGACGGACAGACCGGTCCCGCCGGGGCTGCCGCCACCGGGCGCCAGCGGGGCTGTCCCGGGTGAGCAGGTGCGCCACGAACAGCTCCGCTACCGCAGAGGCGCGTGGCCAGGTGACCGCGTGCCACGGCCGGCTCATCGGCGTCTGCGGCACTGGCAGCTCCACGAGGTGGCCGCTGGCCAGCGGCCCAGCGACCGCGTCGCGGGAGACCAGGGTCACGCCCAGTCCGGCGACCGCGCCAGCGATCACCGCACCATTGGACCCCAGCGTCAGCGTGGATGGGTCGGCATCGAGGGCGGCGAGCAGCGCCTCGCATGCCGCCCTGGTGCCCGAACCGGCCTCGCGCATCAGCCAGGTGGTGCGCAGCACGCCCGCTGCCGCGGCTATGCCGGGCCGGCCGACGACCACCAGGTGGTTCGGCCTGACGGCACGGACCGCCACGTCCAGGCGGCGGGGCGGGCGGCCGGCGATCACCAGGTCGGCGCCCCGCTCGGCGAGCAGTCCCCACACACGGTCGCTGGCTCCCACCTCCAGGCCGAGGTCGACGCCGGGGTGGCGGTCGCGGAATGACGCGAGCACCGGAGGCAGGATGTGTTCGGCCGCGGTCGTCACCGCCGCGGCCCGAACCCGGCCGTGCTCGGGGTCGGCATCTCCCCGGGCCGCGGCGAGCGCCTCTTCGTGCAGGCCGAGGATGGTGCGTGCGTAGGCGGCGTAGGTACGCCCGGACGGCGTCAGCCGAAGCCCCCGCCCCTGCCGTTCCAGCAGCGGGGCACCCACCTCACGGGTGAGCGCCGCGAGCGCGGCCGACACCGCCGAATCGGTGACCATGAGGCGCCCGGCCGCAGCGTGGACCGAGCCGGTGTCCGCCACCGCGACGAACGTGCGCAGCCGCGCGTCGGTTGTCATGGCTACCCACCCAGGTCCAGAAGCTGCTGGGTTAAGTATTCCATTAATGATCACTGAAAATACTTGATTGATCCTGCATGTGTTCGTCGCGCAGACTCGGATTGCGTCCGCCGAACCCGACGCATGCGAGGAGGGACCGTGACCGAGCGCTGGCACGCGGGGGTGATCCCGTACGCCGAGATGGGGTACTGGAAACCGGACTACGAGCCCAAGGACACCGACGTCCTTGCGGCGTTCCGCGTCACGCCGCAGCCCGGCGTGCCGCCGGAGGAGGCGGGGGCCGCCGTGGCAGGCGAGTCGTCGACCGCGACCTGGACCGTCGTGTGGACCGACCGGCTGACCGCCTTCGACAACTACCAGGCCAAGTGTTACTCGGTGGAGCCGGTGCCAGGCGCCGAGGGACAGTACATCGCCCGCATCGCCTACGACCTCGACCTCTTCGAGGAAGGCTCGATCGCCAACCTGACCTCCTCGATCATCGGCAATGTGTTCGGCTTCAAGGCGCTGCGGGCACTGCGGCTCGAGGACATGCGGATACCGCTGCACTACGTCAAGACGTTCCAGGGCCCGGCGCACGGGATCGTCATGGAGCGGGAGTACCTGAACAAGTACGGGCGGCCACTGCTGGGTGCCACCACCAAGCCGAAGCTCGGCCTGTCAGCGCGCAACTACGGCCGGGTCGTCTATGAGGCGCTGCGCGGCGGGCTCGACTTCACCAAGGACGACGAGAACATCAACTCCCAGCCGTTCATGCGGTGGCGGGACCGGTTCCTGTTCACGATGGAGGCGGTCAACCGGGCGCAGGCGGAGACCGGTGAGGCCAAGGGCCACTACCTCAACGTGACCGCAGCGACGATGGAGGACGTATACGAGCGGGCCGAGTTCGCCAGGCAACTGGGCAGCGTGATCATCATGATCGACCTGACGGCTGGCTACACCGCCATCCAGTCGCTGGCGAAGTGGGCCCGCCGCAACGGGGTGCTCCTGCACCTGCACCGCGCCGGCCACGGCACCTACACCCGGCAGAAGAACCACGGGGTGAGCTTCCGGGTCATCGCCAAGTGGATGCGGCTGACGGGGGTGGACCACCTCCACGCCGGCACGGTGGTCGGCAAGCTGGAGGGCGACCCGAACATGGTCGCTGGCTACTACGACACGCTCCGGCTCAGCCAGGTGGCCGCGGACCCGGTGAAGGGCCTGTACTTCGACCAGGACTGGGGCTCGATGCCGGGCACCATGCCGGTGGCCTCCGGCGGCATCCACGCGGGGCAGATGCACCAACTGCTCCACTACCTGGGCGAGGACGTGGTGCTCCAGTTCGGCGGCGGCACGATCGGCCACCCCATGGGCATCGCGGCCGGCGCCACCGCCAACCGCGTCGCCGTGGAGGCGATGGTCAAGGCGCGCAACGAGGGCCGTGACTACTTCGCCGAAGGCAGGGAGATCCTCAAGGCGGCCGCCAAGCACAGCCGTGAGCTGGATGTGGCCCTGGCCACCTGGGGTGACGTCACGTTCGACTACGCATCCACCGACACCCCCGATGCAGTCGCCACACCCACGGGCCTGTAGAGCTGGAGAAACGCCATGCATATCACCCAGGGCACGTTCTCATACCTGCCCGACCTGTCCGATGACGAGATCAGGGCACAAGCCCAATACGCCCTCGACCAGGGCTGGCCGCTGTCGGTGGAGTTCACCGACGACCCCCACCCGCGCAACACCTACTGGGAGATGTGGGGCCTGCCCATGTTCGACCTGCAGGACGCGGCCGGGGTGCTGTACGAGGTCAGCGAGTGCCGCCGGGCCTACCCGGACTGCTACGTCCGGGTCAGCGCCTACGACGCGTCCAAGGGACGCCAGACGGTGGGGCTGTCGTTCATCGTCAACCGGCCCGCCGACGAGCCGGGTTTCCGGCTCGACCGGCAGGAGGCCGCCGACCGGGCCATCCGGTACACGACGCATGCCTATGCGACCCAGCGGCCCGCCGGGGCGCGCTACCAGGAGAAATAGGCGTGACTGCCGGTGAGCCGGGGTCGCGGGTCGCGTTCGGCACGCGAGTCACCGCCGCTGCGCTGCCGGGCCCGGTACCCGCGGGCAACGGGACCGCGGGGCCGTCCGGCGGACATGCCAGCGACCCCGGCGACCTGGTCGCGGACGGGGCCGTCGTGGACCTCGCGGACGCGCGCCGACGCATGGGTGTCGACCAGGTGCTCGACACCCTCGACCATGAGCTGGTCGGCCTGGCTCCGGTCAAGGCCAGGATCCGCGAGGTCGCGGCCCTGCTGCTCGTCGACTCGCAGCGTGCCAGGTTCGGGCTGACCACCGCGCGGCCCAACCTGCACATGTCCTTCACCGGAGACCCCGGCACCGGAAAGACCACTGTTGCGCTGCGCATGGCCGACCTGCTCAAGCGCCTCGGCTACCTGGAGCGTGGCCACCTGGTGGCGGTCACCCGCGAGGACCTCGTCGGGCAGTACGTCGGGCACACCGCGCCCAAGACCAAGGAGGTCCTCAAGCGGGCGATGGGAGGTGTGCTGTTCATCGACGAGGCGTACTACCTCTACCGGGTGGACAACGAACGCGACTACGGCCAGGAGTCCATCGAGATCCTGCTCCAGGTGATGGAGAACCAGCGGGCGGACCTGGTGGTCATCCTGGCTGGTTACAAGGACCGGATGGACACGTTCTTCTCGGCCAACCCGGGCATGAGCTCGCGGATCGCCCACCACATCGACTTCCCCGGTTACTCACTCGACGAGCTCGAGCAGATCGGGACTCTCATGGTGGGCCAGGCCGGCTACCGGCTCTCCCCCGCTGCGCAGGCCACCTTCCGTGACTACCTGGCCCGCAGGAGCCGCCAGCCCAGGTTCGCCAATGCCCGCAGCGTCCGTAACGCGGTGGAACGGGTACGGCTGCGTCACGCCAGCCGGCTCTTCGCCCAGCCGCCGGGGCCCGTGTCCAAAGACGACCTCATGCGGCTGGAACCAGCCGACTTCCTGGCCAGCCGGGTCTTCGAGCAACCTGGCTGAGGCAGTCCTGGACCCTACTGGGCCACGACTGCCGGTGCCAGAGGCCCACCGGGCCGTGGGAAGGCCTTCCGCGGCTGGCTATTTTGTGCTCGTGGACGTGCCGCTGACGCTGGCCGAGGAGTTGTTGCTGCTCACAGGCGACAACGGTGGTAAGCCCCTGGCCTGGCGGCTGCACTATGGCGTGGCTGGCGCGTTGCTGGCAGACCTGGACATGGCCGGGCGGCTGGGGTATTCGCCGGAGCGGTGGGTGACGGTGACCGACGCGGAGCCTACCGGGGACGACGAACTGGATGCCGTACTGGCGGAGATCGCCTCCGACAGACCGCAGTCCATGGAGTACTGGGTCCGGGAGCTTGTATCCGTCCAGCGGACGGGCCGCCTGGCGGGCAGACTGGGCGACCACAGCGACCATCGTGCGTGGCGCGCCCAGCTGCGGTCGCGAGTCACCCGCACGATCCAGGGGCTGTCCAGCGGTGATGATCGCGCCGAGTGCCTGGGGGCGATCATCGGAGCATGTGGCCTGGCAGCAAAGGTGTTCCCCAACCTGGACCGTCGCGGGCTCAAGCGGCGCATGGCCGAGCTTTCCTCAGGCCAGCGGGTGGCAGCCGCTGTGCGGGATGCCACCGGGCAGGCCAGGCTGCGCGCCTGGCTGCCCCGTTGGACCGATTTCATTGTGCCCTGAAGCTCGGGCCGTCCAGGCCACCTCACCCCGACCATCAGGGCAGTTGGCCGGCCTTATCGACCACGGCGATCCGCAGGACAGCGTTTCCGTCCGCGGTTCCCTTCGGCATGGAGGTGCTGTTCAGCGCGATCTGCGAGTCACCGATGTACAGGTAGGTCTTCGGATCGAAGATCAGCTCGTCGAGCGTGCCGTGGGAGGGGTCGTAAGCGGCGACGGCGATGCCCTTGCGGCCGGCCAGGGTGGTGGCGTGGTCGATGACCCTGATGCCCTCGATCTGTGACAGGGCCTGGAACATCAGTGCGGAGGTCCGGTGCGGCACGAGGAACTGGTACGTGTCGCTGACGATGCCCATGATCGCGCCCGCGGCGGGGGGCGCGCCTTGGCCGGTAGCGGCAGAGCGGAGCAGGACCAGCTTCATGGCCTTGACGGTTCGTGGCAGGGTCGTCACGTAGGCGGGCGGGGCGGGGCAGTTGGCCTTGTAGTACCAGTTGGAGTGCGGCAGCGTAAGGCAGTTGTGCATGCGGAAGCCTCCGAACCACCGCGTCCCCGGTGGGTAGCGCAGCAGGGTCAGCCCGCCATGCCAGCCGTCAGCGGATAGCCAGGCGCGTGTCATGGTGCGCCTGTTCCCTTCCGTCACGTTCTGGGAGACCGATTCGGTGTACACGAACTGGTCCGGCCGGGGATGGAGGTCGGGGATGAGCGCCGTGGCCCGCGCGGCGCTGAGCAGGACCGCCGTGACGGTAGCCGGCGGGTGCTCGGGCCGGACAGGTGGGGACGGCTGGCCCGTCAGCACGCTGGGCAGCATGATCGCCGCACTGGCGGCTGCCGCTGACAGCGCTGCTCCGGCGATCCCCCACCGCACAAGGCGCCGGGAGCTGGGCACAACTGCCTGGCGCCGGAACCCCGGCACGGTTGCCCGGCCCTGGATGGTTCCGGCTTCCGGCTCTGTGGCGATCTCGGCGAGCAGGGTGGCGCGGGCGGCGTCACGCACTGCGGCGGGTAGTCCCGGCGCAGGCGGCGCGATGGCTGTGACCAGAGTGATCTCATCCATGGTGTGATCCTCACGTGTTCTTTGCGGGTGGCAGGAAGTCCAGTCCGGCAGCGCGGCGCAGTTTCACCCGGATCCGGTGCAGGCGCGAGCGGACCGTGCCCAGCGGAATTCCCAGCGCCTGCGCGGCCTGCTCGTAAGACAGCTCCGCCCAGGCGACCAGCAGGACCAGTTCCCGGTCCCTGTCCGGGAGTTCGTCGAGCACGCGCATGATCCGCGGGCGCAACTGTGCGGCGGTGACCCGGTCGACGACCTCGTCCGCAACCACGTCGGTGGCGGGGAGGCCTGGAACGGTGGCGAGCACCCGGGCGTGGCGCCGCTGGGTCCGCTGGTACTGGCTGATCACGTTGGTCGCGATTCCATACAGCCAGGGCCGCGCGTCGTCCCGGCCGGTGTCGTAGCGCCGCCGGTTGCGAAATGCCACCAGGAACACCTCGGACACCACGTCGGCGGCTGCTTGCCGGCCAAGCCGGCGCGCCGCATAACGGTAGATGCCCTCCGCGTGGCGGTCGAAGATCTCGGCGAAACACTCCGAGACGGCCACCGACCGCTCGATGATGGCGGCGTCGCTGGGAGCGCACGGACCGGCTAGGTCCAGGTCCGTACGGCGTTGCTCATTCATGTGGGCCTGTGACGCGGCGAGTGAGTTCTCATTGCTGGTTCTTCCTCTGCCAGGTCTCTCAGCATCCCTGCAGCCAAGGGCTACCGGGACGCTCAAAATAGGTCGTCACCCTGTATTTGGCCGCCGGGCCAGGCGAGTTCCGAAAATCTGCGGTAACACAAGCCACCTGCACGATCACAGCGTGACGCTGCTGTGCCAGGCATGGAGAACAGCGGGAGCAAGCCGACTGAGGCCGCCCCGGGTCGTTAGCGCCCCAGTTCCCGCTGACCTCGCTGGGGCAGCGTGATGGTTGATTTCAGGATGTCCGCCAGGGGGGTCGTGGGTCGGCCGAGGAGGCGGGCGAGTGCTGTGTCCGTCGGCGCGAAGTGGCCTTGCCTGCTCGCGGCGAACAGCCCGACGAGCACGTCAGCGTGCACCTGTGGCAGGCCGTTGGCGAGCAGGCTGGCGTGGTAGTCGGCGTCGGAGACGCAGACCCGGCGGATCGGGCGGTCAGTGAACTGGGTGGCGATCGCCGCGACGCCGGTCATGTCGATCGCTTCGGGGCCGGTGAGCGAGGGCGTCGGTCCGTCGATGACATCCTCGGTGAGAGCGACCGCCGCTGCCTCGGCGAGGTCTGCGTGGGCGGTCCAGGCGACCGGCCCGTCCTCTGGCACGGCCAGTTCGCCGGTCTGGACAGCGGCGCGCAAGAGCATGGGGACCGAGGCGGCGTAAAAACCGTTGCGCAGTGATGTGAAAGGAATGCCGCTGTTCCGCAGCGCCGCCTCGGTGGCGGCGTGGTCGCGCATCGGCGGGAACGGGGAAGACGGGTTCGCGCCCATGTGGCTGGTGTAGAGGATCCGCTTGGCCCCAGCTGCCGCTGCGGCCGCGATGGCCGTCTGGTGGTGGCGAACTGCCGTCTCGCCAGTGCTGCCGGCCGACACGATCAGAACCTTCGTGGCGCCCTCGAAGGCATGCGCCAGGCTCGCGGAGTCAGCGAAGTCACCCCGGCGGACACGCACGCCGTGTGCTTCGAGGTCCCGCGCCTTCTCCGGGTCGCGCACGCTGACGCCAACCTGCCCGGCGGGGACGCGTTCCAGCAGCAGCTCTGCGACTGCACGACCGAGCTGGCCGGTTGCTCCGGTAACGACGATCACGGCGACTCCTATCTGTTTCCAGTGATAACAGACCAACGATAACATCGGAAAGCAATCGATGGTAACTAAATTTTGTTAACATCGAATCGTGAGAGATGGCGATGCCGCCACGACAGACAAGCACCGGGAGCGCATCATCGAGGCGGCTACCGAACTGCTGGCCAGCGGCGGGGCCGATGCTGTCTCGACACGGGCGGTAAGCACCGCGGCCGACGTGCAGCCACCGGTCATCTACCGGCTCTTCGGTGACAAGCAGGGCTTGCTCGACGCGGTCGCCGCCTACGGTTTCGCCGCCTACCTGGCCAGCAAGTCCGTCCTTGAGCCAACCGATGACCCGGTCGAGGATCTACGCACAGGCTGGAACCTGCACGTTGGCCTGGGCTTGGCCAACCCGGCGCTGTACGTGCTGATGTACGGCCAGCCTCGCCCAGGCGCAACTCCGTCGCCGGCCGCCCTCGCCGCCTTTGAGGTGCTCGCAAAGCACATCCGACGCATTGCCGAGGCCGGCCGGCTGCGCATTCACGAAGACCGTGCCGCAGCGCTCGTGCACGCGACTGGCTGCGGGACCACACTTACGCTCATCGCCACGCCAGCCGATCACCGCGATCCGGAACTGTCACGGACCGCCCGCGAGGCGGTCATCGCGGCGATCACCACAGACCCGCCCACTGCGGCGCCCCCCGGGCCGGCCACGGCCGCTGTCACCCTGCGCGCCGTACTGCCGCATACCGACGCGCTAACCGCGACAGAGCGTGCCCTCATGAAGGAGTGGCTCGACCGGATCGCAAGCCAGGCCCGCTGACAACCCGCCTGACCGGTGGAGAGCAGGCACCCGAGGAGTGCCGTCACGGCCACAGCCAGGTCACAGATCATTTAGCTTTGGCACTCACTCGAAGACGTCTCTCACCATAAGTCACTCAGGTAACTGGCGCCGCTACAGTATCGCCAACAGTCGCTGGCGGTGCTGGCCGTCCCCGCAGGGGGTCGAGACCCACAAGCCTGCGCGATAGCCAGAGTTAGGGAGGCATCATCGCGGGGTCAGCTGGTACCCATGACGGCCGTCAGCAGGCGCCTGAATTGCGCGGTCATACTGTCGTCACCGGTGGTGGTCACCTGACCCATGCCGCCGCGGTTGTACATCCACCGCAGGAGCGGGTCCGCGTCCCCGCTGACGCCCGCGGCAGGGACTTCGCTGGGTTCCGGTGGTGAGTGCAGTGGTGCGGCGTCAGCTCCCTGCGGGCGCAGGCCGATCCGCCACCGCGCCGCACCAGCAGAGACCAGCAGCCAGCGTTGCCCCCAGTCGCTGAGGTCCGATGCGTATTGCTGGGTCCAGTCCTGGGTCTCATGCACTAGAACCACAGTCAGGTACTCATCGATGCAGTCGACGGCGAAGGCGGCCGGAATGAGCGCGGATGGTTCAGCCACCGCCAGCTCCGCATCGATACGGTGGATCACAGTCTCCTGCGCCATCCGCCGGGCCCAGAACGATGCTGTGCCCGCCTCGTCCTGTCCGGAGTGATCCCGGCCTTCGTGGGCGGCGAACTCCTTGGTCAATATCCCGTAGGCGTGCTGGAGTGCGGTGAGAGGGTCCGGCCCAGTCAGATCCTGCGCCGGTACCTGCTCGGGCAGCCGCAACTGCGGCACTACCACGTTCACGTAGGCATTGGCCACGTGCAAGACCAGGTCCGTCACCGTCCACCCGGGGCAGGTAGGCACCGGCGCGGCCAGATCCCGCGCTGCGACCTCCTGGAACCTCGCCAGATCAGCAGCGAGGTATTTGAGGTGATCCGCACTGTCCATACCAGCACCCAACTGCAGGGGGCGGGCAGTGCGTGCGTCGTTCCTCTTGCGGCGAAGGTCTTCCTGTTTGCTTTATACGGGCAGCCGGACGCACCCGCCGGGGAACCTCCGGACCGCACGGCCTGACGTATCAGCCCATGGCCTGATAGATCCGATACGTTCAGCCTGTCCAAGTCACGTCGGTCAGCGTGACGGTCTTGTCCGCGTCATTGACCACATATGTGACCAGACCTAACCCGCCAAACTCAGCGCGGCGGACGTATGGATCACTCGTCGGAAATGTCCGCAGCGGGTCATCAGGGTACTCGACGACGGCAGCCATGGCAGTTATCAAGGCATCGAGCGCGTGCGCGGGGAAGTCACCGAGTTGCCCAAGAACACGATTGGACAGCTCGGCCCGGTAGGTCACTGCCCTTCAATCCGTGCAGCAGCTATGCGCTCCTGCCAGCCCGGGACCGCCACATCCGCTGGCACCGTCCGCGCGGTGCCGTTCCGCACAGCATCAAGTTCCTCGTAGTAACCAGGGCGACTTGCCGCGATCGCGGTCAGCCTCCACGCGTGCAGAAGTCGCCTCAGGAGCCGGTAACCGGCTGGATCATGGGCGGCATCCACGGCCTCGTGGTACTGGCGGAGGAACTGAGCGTGTTCCCTCTCAGGCAGGTAGCGCATGATGACATCGGGGTCATCCGGATCCTCGCGCTGGACCGGCTCAGCAGCCATGTCGCCCAGCCTACGCCAGGGGCATCGGATGCTGGCCGCCTCGGCCACCAGCCGCTGGGCATGTCCTCCATGGGACCGCGTGAGGTACGGCGCGGCCTAGGCGTTCGAGAACAGCGGGATGTTCGCCCCGCTCAGTGAGGCCAGCGGGGCGTCCAGCAGTGTCACGACCAGCTCCGCGACATCACCCGGGGTCAGGCCGGGGCGCAGCGCCGGGTTGGCCCGGCGCAGCATCTCGGTGTCGACGGCGCCCGGGCTCAGGCAGACGGCGCTGATGCCGTGCGCCTTGCCCTCGACCGCGACCGCCTCGGTGAGGCCGATCACCCCGTACTTGGACACGTTGTAGGCGGCCAGCCCGGGGAACTTCTCGGTGGCGTAGACGCCTGACAGCGACCCGATGGTGATGATCCGGCCCTCACCGGCGGGGGCCATGGCCCGCAATGCCGCGCGGCAGCACAGGAAGGTCCCTGTCAGGTTCACCCCCAGCGTCTCCTCCCACACCGCCGACGTGGTCTCGGCGAACAGCGCGGGCGTCAGCACCCCGGCCGCGCAGACCAGCGCGCCGACCTGGCCGATCCGGGCGGCCTGGGCGAACAGGCGCTCGACCGCGGCCTCATCGCTCACATCCGTCGGCACGGGCGTGGCCTGGCCGCCCTCGTCCTTGATCCGGCCTGCCACGCCGTCGAGGGCTTCACCGTCCCGGGCGGCCAGCACGATGTGGGCGCCAGCCGCCGCCAGGGCCGCGGCGGTGGCCGCACCGATTCCGCGGCTGGCCCCCGTGACCACCGCCAGCCGTCCCGCCAGCCACCTAGCATCCATGGTCACTCACCAGCCACTCGCCGGTAGAGGCGCTCGTGCGCGTCCAGGCTCAGCTCCAGGTCGAGGTGGCGTTCGGCGTACGTGCGGCAGGCCGGCCGGGAGATCCCAGCTGCCTTGGACACCGCCTCAGCGGCGGCCCGGACGTCATCGGGTGGCACCAGGAAACCGGTCACGCTGTCCATGATCACCTCACTGAGCCCACCGCGCCGGAACGCGACAACCGGCGTCCCGCACGCCTGCGCTTCGGCGGCGGCGAGCCCGAAGGGCTCGTCCCAGCGGGCGGGACACAACACTACGGCCGCCCGGGCCATGGCCTCCCACAGTGACGCCCGGGGCACTCCCGGGTGGAGGGTCACCCCTGGCCGGTCCCGCCGCGAGTCGATCTGCTCCCGGCTGTACCCGGGATCGTAGACGTCACCGTAGACGTCGATCGGCACGCCAGCCGCGCCGGCTATGTCGATGGCCTCGGCCGCGCCCTTCTCCGGGCTCAGCCTGCCCGCGAACAGCGCGCCCTGCCCTGCCGCCCCCGACCAGGCAATGTCACGGGTGGCCGGGTACGGCGGCAGGACCGCGTCGACGGGGACGACCTGGCGCCAGGCACTGGCCTGGAACCCCGACACCACGGCCACCGCCGGGGGCCTGCCGCGCCCGGCCACCTCACGCAGTGCTGCCGATACCGCCGTGTCCGGGGGCAGGTGGAGCGTGTGCACCACCGGTGCGGGCAGTGCCATCGCGAGCCGGACGGCGGGCGCGTCAAAGGCGTGGTTGTGGACCACGTCGTATTCCTTTGCCCGCACGGCTGAATACGCGGTGGTGAAGGCAGCCTCGGCCGCCGCCGCTGGCCCGGCTTGCTCCTCCCCCGTCGCTGGCCCGGCTCCCCCCTCCTCCGGCCCGCCCGTAGACTTCCCGAACGCACGGTAGAGCGTGCCTGCCAACGACCGCGGGTCGATTCCGGTGTCGACCACATCGACGCCCGGGATCTGTGAGCCAACGGCGGCATAGACGTGCACTTCATGGCCGCGGCCGGTCAGGCCACGGGCCAAATCGGACACGAACGCCTGCGAACCGCCGGACTGTGGCTCCCGGATCGCCGTCACCAGCGGCGCCATGATCGCGATCTTCATCCTGCCAGCACCTTGAAGGCCAGGTCACGCGGTGGGTTGATGCCGAGCACCTCGAAGGGGACGCTCCGCCAGCCACGCCGCCGGACCTCGTCGGCCGCACCGGGGTAGAAGACCTCGGACAGTTCTACCGCCTCGTGGTGGCTGCCGAACTCCACCGACATTGGCCCAGGGAAGCTGACATGCCGGTAGCCGCGGGCGGTGAGCCAGTCGAGGTTGTTCGGCCAGATGATGGCCACGCACCCGCCCGGCCTGCACACCCGCTCCATCTCGGCCAGGCCGGCCTCGCCGCCATGCCCCGCCGACGGGGTGAAGGCCGAGCATGCCACGACGAGGCCAGCGAAACCGTCGGGCAGCGGGAGCTGGTCGAAGAACCCGGGGACCACCTGGACCCGGTCGCCGTGGCCAGCCGCCGCGAGCTTCCGCCGCAGGATCTGGCGCAGCGGCAGCGCGGGCTCGACCGCGACGACGCACTCCGCGCGCCCGGCGAGCTCCATGGTCAGCCGTCCGGTACCCGCCCCGACCTCGGCGATCCGGTCCACGTCGCGCGGCAGCCAGCCCACGACCCCCGGATGGAGTCGCTCGGCACTGGCCAGCCGATCATAGAGCTCCGGTTCGAGCCGGTACAGCAGTTCCCAGGCCAGCACCACGTCGCGCTGCGGGTCACCGTCCCCTTGTGGGACGAACCGGCTCGCCTCGTCAGGGGTGAACACGCCCAGGTCCGCGGCCGTATAGCGCCTTCGCACCTCCCGGCCCGCCCGTGCCCCGGCCGGGGGCGGTCCTGGACCTGTTCCGGCCATTGCCTCAGGCCCGGTCACCGACCTGAGCCCAGTTCTTGTCGGTCTCCCAGACCCGCACCGAGCGCAGCTGCCCGTCGGGGAACTCGGGGCGCAGCCGCTCCCAGAACGCCTGGGCCAGGTTCTCGGCGGTCGGGACGAGGCCCTTGAGCCACGGGACGTCGGTGTTGAGGTTGCGGTGGTCCACATCGCTCACGACCTGCCTGATCATGACGTCCGACAGCCACTTCAGGTCCACGACGTAGCCGCTGGCCTCGTCGACCTCGCCGCCCACGACCACCTCCAGGACGTAGTTGTGCCCGTGCAGGTTCGCGCACTTCCCGAATAGGCGCTGGTTCTCCTCATCAGACAGGCCCGGGTCGCACAACTGGTGCGCGGCATTGAACGTTTCGCAACGGCCGACCAGGACGGTCATCAGCCTCGCCCTCTTTCGCGAGCTTTTCTTAATGATAGAGTACAGAGGTGAGCATGTCGCGGAACGAGGCGGACCTGGCCTCGGTGAGCTGCCTGGACGACCGGGTACGGGGCCGCCTGTACGCGTTCGTGTGCGGGCGCAGCGAGCCGGTTGGGCGGGACGAGGCAGCGGCCGCGGTGGGCATTGGCCGCGCACTGGCCGTGTACCACCTGGACAAACTCGTGGAGTCCGACCTGCTGACGGCCTCCTACCGGCGGCCACCCGGCCGTGGCGGCCCCGGTGCCGGGCGTCCGGCCAAGGTCTACGCCCGGTCGGCCAGCGAGTTCACGGTGAGCGTCCCGCCGCGGGAGTACCAGCTGGCAGCGTGCCTGCTGGTCCAGGCGGTCGCGGCCGACCCGAGCGGCCGGACCCGGGCTGCGCTGGACGACGCCGCCCGGCAACTGGGTGCTGAGCTGGGCAAGCGGCACCAGGCCGGTGGTGACGGGGGTGCTGGCCCGCGGGCGGCCGTGCAGAGCGCCCTGGCTGAGCACGGCTTCGAGCCGTGGCAGGACGACCACGGCACTGTCCGGATGCGCAACTGCCCGTTCCACCGCCTGGTGGAACAGCAGCCCGAGGTGGTCTGCCACATGAACCTCGCATTGATCCAAGGCCTGGTCGCGGGCTTGGGCGCCGGCAACCTGACCCCCGTCCTCGACCCAGGATCCGAGCACTGCTGCGTAGCCATACCCGCGGTCACGCCCTGACATGGAGGGAGCCAACATGACAGCCTCCGCGCCTGCGCCGGCCCACGGCAGCAATGGCCATATGCCTGCCCCGCCACAGCACAGTTCAGTCAATGGCACGTCGCTCAATGGCACCCGGCCACCCCCAGCGCTGCTGGTAGCCGAGGGCGGCCTGGCACTCGACGAGGCCGTGAGCCTGGCGGTCGAGCAGGACGAACGGCAGCGGCCGGTGGACCTGGCGGCCGCGGAGCGGGCCGCTGCGGACTTCCTGACCGCGCTCGGGATCGACCTCGACCGCGAGCAACGGCGGACCACACCCGCCAGGATGGCCCGCGCCTACGCGGAACTGCTTGCTGCGCAACCGTTCCAGCTCACCACCTTCCCCAACGACGAGGGCTACGACGAGCTCGTGCTCGCGCGCGCTATCCCTTTCCGTACCCTCTGTGAGCACCACATGCTGCTCTTCTCCGGGGTGGCCCACGTCGGCTACCTGCCCGGGGAGCGCATCCTGGGGCTGTCCAAACTGGCCCGGCTGGTCGAGCACTTCGCGGCACAGCCGCAGACCCAGGAGCGGCTGACCATGCAGATCGCCAAGAGCCTCGACGAGGCGCTGCACCCACGGGGGGTGGGAGTAGCCATGGAGGCCGAGCACACCTGCATGACCGAGCGCGGCATCCGCGCCCTCGGCGCCACCACCGTCACCTCGGCCCTGCTCGGCGCGCTGCGCACCGACCCACGATGCCGCGCCGAGTTCTTCGCGCTGGCCCGCGTCCCGACCTCGCCAGGGCCGGGATAAGCTCCGGCCCCGGCGCGTCCACAGCTGGCCCGCGTGGGTCATGTCATGTCGGCATGTCGTTGGACTTGGGCCCGGTGTGCGGGTTCGGCGGGCAGGCCACCGAGCCCGTGATGAGGCAGTCGTTGACCAGGTCGTCCAGCCCGCCCGGGTTGTCCTGCGGGGCGTACTGCCACCCGTTCATGAAGTCGCCGTAGGCCTGGTACCAGGGCTTCATCGTGCCGTTCGCATTCTCGAACCCGAAATTCGGCGCCACCTCGGGGTCATTGATCCCGCAGGAGACCGGCTTGCCGCCTTTCATCTCGCCCAGGCACGGGTTGACGATGCCGGTATGGAAGCGGAGGTTGATGAGTGGCAGCAGTTTGGGGAAGTTCGCTGGGCAATTGGTGCCCGTGCCCCCGTTCGTGGGGTAGGAGAAATTGGCACCATTCGTGGCGGCCGCGCCGTTCCAGCAGCGGGGCACGATGACCCGCATGACCACGCCGTCCTGGTCCTGCGGCAGGTTGATGTAGGGGGTGCAGTTGTAGGGGTGGGTGTGGAACGGGGTTGACCCGCCGCACGCCCAGGACAGCACCCCGATCGGCTGCACGCCCGTGGCCTCATCGTTGCCGCCCACTGTCTCCTCCCCGAAGGGGATGTTGGTGAGCTGGCTGCCGGTGGCATTGCCCTGGCCGTAGTAGGCCCGGATGTTGGTGTAGTGGCACGCCGGGATGCCTGCGGCGTCCGTGACGCACGCACCGCCCACTCCGTGGTTGTTCTGCACCTCGCCAGGGCCGAGGGTGAGGGTCGGTGCCCAGTAGGCGGCGGTGTCCGTCGAGGTGGTGCAGGACGTGGCGCCGAGCCCGGCGCCGTGCAGGCTGGCAGGGGTCGAGTCCGGGTTGGTGGTGGTGTTCGCGAAGAAGTCGTTGTAGTACTCGGTGGTGGTGCTGCCGGGGTTTGTGATTGGGTCAAAGGTGCCCGAGGTCATGAACTCGCAGTGGATCCAGAAATCGACGACCGTCGCGGCATGGGCCATTGGTGCGAGGCTGGCCAGCACAAGCAGGTTGGCCATCAATGCGCTGAATACTAACCCGAGCCTGAGTTTCACTCCTGCTCCCTCCCGCACAACTCTCCGTCACTTATGGTGCGCTTTCATGCTCCCATCTCGCGGCTGGGCGTTCCACTGACCCAGGTCACGGACCGGCCCAGGAACGCGGCGAGCTGGTCGGCTGGTGGACGGCTGCCGTCGCAGGGCTGGGGGTCGCCGAAGAACTTGCCGGGCCCACGCAGGGCGTCCGGCAGGTGCTGGGAAGCGGCGAGCACCTGGGTGGACAGCTCCGGGTCCAGGTCGGTGGACTGGTGAGTGGCCTTTGCCAGGTCCCACGCGTGCACCAGCGCGTCGGTGGTCCGTATCCGGATGAAGTCCTCGCCGGTCATCTGGCCGACGGGCAGCCCGAACAGCGCCGACATACCGCCGGGGGCGGCGAACACCTCCTGGGCCGCGGCCGCGGTGGCCCGGTGTGCCTCGGCCACCTGGTCAGGGCGTGCTGGCGGCTCGGAACGCAGGCCAGCGCGTATGGCGACCTTTTCGTTGCCACCGATGACATGGTCGATCAACTCGCCCACGGTCCACTCCGGGCACGGTGTCAGGTCGTCCATCTGGCCGGGGCCGACACCGGCCAGGACGCCCGCGAAGACGTCTTGCGCGCGCTGGTGAGCGGCGAGTGGGTCCACGGGAACCTCCGCTAGCGACGGGTGAAGGTGAGGTGGGTGACCCCGCTGGGGCTGCTCACCGCTTCTGTGTGGAAACGGCGTTCGATGCCTTCGAGCCCGTCCCACAGCGGCTCGCCGCGCCCCAGCAGGATGGGCACCACCACGACGTGCAGGTGGTCGATCAGGTCGGCGGCCAGGAACGCCCGGACGGTCGACGGGCCGCCGCCGATGCGGATATCCGCGTCCCCCGCGGCCTCGCGCGCCGCATCGAGGGCCTCGGCAGGGCTCGCGTCGAGGAAGTGGAACGTCGTGCCGCCGTCCATCTCAATGGCGGGCCGCAGATGGTGGGTGAGGACGAACACCGGGGTGTGGAAGGACGGGTTGTCGCCCCACCACCCTTTCCACTCCTCATCCGCCCATGGGCCACGCTGCGGCCCGAACTTGTTCCGGCCCATGATCTCCGCGCCGATGCCCGGCTCCCATTGGCTGGCAAAAGCATCGTCAACACCGGTGCTGCCACCGGGATTGCCCCCCATGGCCTGGAAGGTCCGGGTCGGGAAGAACCACTCGTGCAACCGGTGTTCCGCATGCCCGAACGGGGCATCGAGGCGCTGCCCCTCGCCCGTGCCGAAGCCGTCCAGCGAGACCGAGAAGTTGTGCACGCGAACCTGTGACATGACAGATGCCTATCACGGCGCCCGGGTCGCTGGCTCGAACCGCGCGGTGAATCGGCGCAGCCGTTTCAACTGCTGAACGAGATGGGGCGGGTGCCCGGGACAACCGCACGCCCCCACTTCGGCCCTTCACCCCCGGAGACGGCGAACGAGCGCTTCTCGTTGCGCTTAGATTGCCGTGATATTGGGTGCGGCGCATGCGGGCGACGCGACGCTATGAGCACTGCCAGGTGAAGGATGTCTCCGTGGTCCGCCCGTCATTGAGGTCCTCGTGCCGCGACAGCCAGTACAGGGCACCGCAGTCACCCCACATCATGCCGGCCCGGCCGTCCGTGTCGATCTGGGCGAGCAGCGTCCACCGCGCCTGTTCAGCCGGCACCCGCGGGTCTTGTGGATCCGGGTTGGCCAGGGCGGACATGGCCACTTCCCACTCCACTGGGCCTTGAACCGGGTCCGCGTAACCCCCGACTTGGTGATGGGGGCCGATTATCCGTCCAGCAAGACTCTCCGTGAACTTGGCGTCGTTGACTGGATGGCCCAGAAATGCACGCAGATCTTCGCCGGGTGAGCTGAAGGCCGCCCGTAGATCGGGGTGCTCCCATCCCGGAAACGTCACCACGGCCTCCACGGTCAACTCCACCCGCTCGTAGGGCCTGATGCCTTCCGGACATGCCCTGGTCGATACGGGCTCGCCCGCGCCAACGTAGAGGGTGCGGGCCCCGGCTGAGGTCTGCGGATCCCAGTAACCGACGATCGCCTCGCAATTGTCGTACTGGCCGTCGAAGTAGAAGAACAGCAGCGTCCCAGCAGGCGGCAGCATTATGTCCAGCGGCACCCCCGCCAGCGCGGCGCAGTCGACCGCAGCCACGAACGACAACGGCCCATGACCGTCCCAGAACGGCCATTCCGCGGAGTCCGGCAACGCCGGGTTCCCGCCCAGCACTCCAGCCGTCCGGTCTCCCGGGGCCGCATGACGGAGGGCGGCGGCGGGCCGGAGCAGTTGCAGCCACCGGTCAGCGACGTCGGCAGGTAGATGCCTACGTGCGATCTCAGCGACCAGTTCGCGGTCAGACACGGCCCGATTATCCATCAGTCCTATCGGTATGGCCGGGCGCCGTGGCTTTCAGCGTGCTGGCTCGAACCGGGCGGTGAAGTGGCGCAGCCGTTTGGGCTGGGAGACGATCCGCATGCCGGGCAGGGTGGACGACCGGGCGGCGACCCGGGTGACGACCTCGATCACGTAGTCGATGTGGCTCTGGGTGTAGGTGCGGCGGGGAATGGCAAGGCGGACCAGGTCCATCGCGGCCGCGCTCTCGGTGCCGTCCGGGCGCAGGCCGAACATCACCGTCCCGATCTCGCAGCTGCGGACCCCGCCCTCGAGGTACAGGGCGCACGCGAGCGCCTGCCCCGGGTAGGCCAGTGGGTCGATGTGCGGCAGCATCGCCCTGGCGTCGACAAAAACGGCATGGCCGCCGAACGGCACGACGACCGGGACACCGGCTTTCTCCAGGGCCTCCCCGAGGTACTCCACCGACCGGACCCGGTAACGCAGGTAGTCATGGTCGACGGCCTCGCGCAGCCCCTGGGCGATCGCCTCCAGGTCGCGTCCGGCCAGGCCACCGTAGGTGGGGAAACCCTCGGTGAGGATCTCCAGGTTGCGGCAGCGCTCGGCGAGGTCGTCGTCGTTCAGCGCGAGCCAGCCGCCGATGTTGGCCAGCGGATCCTTCTTGGCCGACATCGTCATGCCGTCTGCCAGGCCCGCCATCTCGCGGATGATGCCGGCGGCCGGGACGTCCGCGTAGCCGGGTTCCCGGGTCCTGATGAACCAGGCGTTCTCCGCGATCCGGCAGGAGTCGAGGAAGAGCGGTTTACCAAACCTGTCGCACACCTCGCGGACCGCGCGGAGGTTGGCCATGCTGACGGGCTGGCCGCCACCGGAGTTGTTGGTGACCGTCACCATCACCAGCGGGACCTCGTCGGCCCGCTCCGACAGCAGGCGCTCCAGCGCGGCCACGTCCATGTTGCCCTTGAACGGGTGACGGGCGGCGGGCTGGACGCCCTCGGCGATTGGCAGGTCGACCGCGCTGGCGCCGGTGGACTCGATGTTGGCCCGGGTGGTGTCGAAGTGGGTGTTGTTCGGCACGGTCAGGCCGGGCCCGCCGACCGCGGTGAACAGGATGTTCTCCGCGGCCCGGCCCTGGTGTGTGGGCAGCACGTGCGCGAACGGGAACAGTTCTGTCACCGCCTCGCGGAACCGGTGGAACGAGGGCGCCCCGGCATAGGCCTCGTTGCCCCGCTGGATGCCGGCCCACTGCTCGGCCGACATGGCCCCGGTGCCCGAGTCGGTCAGCAGGTCGATGAGCACGTCCTCGGCGGCCAGCTCGAACAGGTTGTAATCCGCGGCCACGAGGGCACTGGACCGCTCGGCGCGCGTGGTCAGCCGCATCGGCTCGACCGAGTGGATCCGGAACGGCTCGATGATCGTGTGGAACGGCTCGTCGGTCTGCACCCGTGCATGTTCTCAACCCGCGCGGCGTGGGGGAAGGGAGCTGTCAGCAGGCGGTGTCGATCCGGGCGGGTGTGGTGCGACGTAGTAGGTGGAGGCCGGCGGCAGGCGCCGGCCCGGACCCAAGGGGAGAACTACGATGAGCAAATACGTCATGGCTTTCCGTGGCCAGCCCGACCGCACCGCCTCGCCAGATGAGGAGCAGGCCTGGGGAGCGTGGTTCGGGCAGCTCGGGCCGGCGATCGTGGACCGCGGCAACCGGGTCGGCGCGACCCGTACCCTGACCGCGGCGCACCATGGTGACGCGGGTGTGCTGACCGGCTACGTGGTCATCGACGCCGCGGACCTCGACGCCGCGGCCAAGCTGGCCGCTGGCTGCCCGGGGCTGGCCAACGGCGTTGACGTCGAGGTCGCCGAAGTTATCCCTTCGTGACCAGGGTGTGCGGTGACGACCTCGAGCACAGGAAGCGAGGCGGGTGAGATGGCCGAGTACATGGTGTTCATCTGGGACGACGAACAGGCGTGGGAGCGGGCCGACCCGGGCACCGTGACCACGGCGATGGCCGCGCACCAAGAGTTCATGACTCGCAACGCAGGGGCGCTGCGCGGCGGCAACCGGCTGCACCCGTCTCCGGCCTCGACGTCGGTCCGGCACACCCCGGACGGCGGGGTGACGGTCAGCGATGGCGCGTTCGCCGAGACCAAAGAGGTGATCGGCGGCTACTACCTGATCGAGGCCGCTGACCTCGATGAGGCGCTGCGCATCGCCGCCGAGGTACCTGCCCCGTTCGGCGGGGTCGAGGTCCGCCCGGTCATGTCAGTACCCAGGTGACCGGGACGGCCTGATGGACCCGGTGGTCGCGGCGGCGGTGGCCGAGGCACACCGCACTGAGTGGGGACTGGTCGTCGCCGCCGCGGCCCGGCTCACCGGCGACCTGGACGCCGCCGAGGACTGCGCCCAGGACGCCTATGCCAGCGCGGTCGCCATGTGGGCGGAGCACGGGGTGCCCGAGCGGTCCGGGGCATGGCTGACCACGGTGGCCCGGCGACGGGCAATGGACCTGATCCGCCGCCGCGACACACTGCGCGCCAAGCTGCCCCTGCTCGCGGACCCAGACCCGGTTGTCACAGATGCCGGGGATGCCGTTGATGCCGGGGGCGGGGAGGTGATCCCGGATGACCGGCTGCGGCTGGTCTTCACGTGCTGCCATCCGGCGCTCGCCGTGGACGCCCGGGTCGCGCTCACCCTGCGGCTGCTGTGCGGGCTGACCACCGCCGAGGTCGCCCGCGCGTTCCTGACCAGCGAAGCGACCATGGCCGCCCGGATCACCCGCGCCAAGAAGAAGATCACCGCCGCCCGTATCCCGTACCGGATCCCCGACCCCGGCGAGCTCCCGGAGCGGCTGACCGCCGTACTGGACGTCGTCCACCTGGTGTTCACCACCGGGCACACCGCCCCGGCCGGTGACACTCTTCAGCGCCGGGAACTGGCCGAACGGGCCCTGGACCTGGCCAGGATGCTGCGGCTGCTGCTGCCCGGCGACCCGGGTGTGGCGGGGCTGCTCGCGCTCATCCTGCTCACCGACGCCCGCCGGCACGCCCGCACCGGCCCGGACGGCCGGCTGCTCCTGCTGGCCGAACAAGACCGCGACGCGTGGGACCACAGCGAGATCAGCGAAGGTCTCAGCCTCACCCAGGAGGCGCTGCGGCAGCGCCCCTACACCCGCTACCCGCTGATGGCCGCCATCGCCGCCACCCACGCGACCGCGCCCCGCTTCGAGGCGACCGACTGGGTGCAGATCCTGGCCCTGTACGACCAGCTCACCGCGATCTGGCCGTCCCCGATCGTGGCCCTCAACCGCGCCATCGCCCTCGGGGAGGCCCGTGGGGCCGCCGCTGGGCTGGCCGCTCTCGACGCCCTGGCAGCCGAGCCGCAACTGACCGGCTACCACTACCTGCCCGCCGCCCGTGCCGAATACCTCCGGCGGCTCCACCGCATCGAGGAGGCCCGCCTCGCCTACGACGAGGCCCTGGTCCTGGCGGACAACACCACCGAACGCGACTACCTCACGGCCCGCCGCGCTGACCTGGACGCCTGACCGGCCCCGCCTCGGCGTTACGTCGTTGACGCCCCGGGCGGCCCCGCCAGCCCGGGCACTCCGCCTCTCTTGCTGTTATCAGCATCTCCCTGCCCGGCGGGACGCTGCAGGCATTTCAGCAGCTCACCGAGCTGCTGCTGCTGAGCGGGGGTCAGCGGCGCCAGGAACCGGCGTTGCTGCTCGTCGAGGATTGCTACGGCCTCGAGCTTGGCCGCGTGCCCCGACGGTGTCGGCTCGACCAGGAAGGCACGCCGGTCGCGTGGGTGGCGCTGGCGGACCACGTAGCCCTTGCGTTCCAGGTCGTCGATGAGGCTGACCATGGTGGTGCGGTCGATCCGCAGGGTGTCACCCAGCGCCTTCTGGGTCATGGGTTCCCACTCCGTCACCAATGTCAGGATCCCAACCTGGCGGGCGGTGAGCTGGACACGGCCGAGCATCTCGTTGGCCAGGGCATGTGACAGCTCAGCCGCCCGGTAGAGGAGGAAGGGAACCCGGTCCCGCATCGACGGCGGCAGCGCCTGGCGTCGCGGCCCGGCCGCTCCGGGCGCCGGGTGCTGCTCTGTCATCTGCGACGCGCCTCAGATTGTCAGTGGACGGATAATCAGTAATCCTGATAATATTCAGGTGTCGACGACAGGTGAACGACGGCCCCCGGCCACACCTTTCGACGCCTCGTCTGGAAGGAAAGTCCATGACAGCCCCTGACGAGCGCTCCAGCCAAGCGGCAGCCGTGTACCGGGGCTTCATCACCGCACTGAACAACGGCGACGTGGCTGCGGCCGAGGAGTTCGTAGACACCCAGCGCTACCGGGAGAACTGCATCGGGTTCACGCACGGATTCGTGGACTGGGAACAGGCCAAGGCATCGCTCCGCCAGGTCTGGAAAGGCCTGCCGGACCTCCGCGCCGAGCTGCCGGACATCGTGGCCGACGGCGGGGTCGTGGTTGCGCACGGCACGGCCCGGGGCACCGCGACAGGCCGGCTCTATGGGGCGCCAGCCACCAAACGGTCGTTTGCGGCCAGCTTCTTCGACTACGTGCGCGTCGAGGACGGCCGCATTGTCGAGCGGATCCAGCAAACCGACATCCTCGACCAGATGCGCCAGCTCTACGGCCGGC
>DASYYE010000095.1:0-5276 GCA_035946955.1 Streptosporangiaceae bacterium
CGGAGCAGGAACCTCACGTCTTTGCCGGTCACCGGGCCGTTGCTCTGCCCGGTCCCGGCCGCCAGGGCGCGGGCCACCGGAACCCAGATGCCGTGACGCGGCAGCCCTGGCCCCCTGCCCCACGCCAGGGCGGTAAGCAGCGCCCGCACCGCCGGGGCCCTGTCGCCCAGCTGGGACATGTCCGTTTCGAAGTCCGCGGCGTCACCCGCGCGGCCTGTCACCTGCCCGGCGCGGGCTGCCCCGGCATGGACTGGCCCCGCACGGCTGCGCGCCCACGGCGCCCGCTGCCAGAGCCGCATTGAAGCCCCCACGGAACAGTGCCCTGCACAGGGACGGTGTCAGCGTCCGCGTCCCTTGCGGATCGCTGCCCTCCATCCCTGCCAGCCCACGCTCCCCAGCGAGATACGACCAACCTGTCATGCTTCGGCACTGTTTGTACAGACTGCGGGCAGTATGGATGCACGCCCTGGGCCAAGTCGTGCCCAGGTGATGGTAGGAACGGGATCTGTGCGAGCTGTCGTGCAGCGGGTCAGCCAGGCCAGTGTGACCGTGGACGGGCAAGTGGTGGCCGCTATTGATGAGCCCGGTCTGGTCGTTCTGGTCGGGGTCACCCATCAGGACAGCCCCGGCACTGCCGCGAAGCTGGCGGCCAAGCTGTGGGGGCTGCGCATCCTGGAGGGTGAGAAGTCCTGCTCCGATGTGGCAGCGCCGTTGCTGGTCATCAGCCAGTTCACGCTCTACGCCGACACGCGGAAGGGGCGTCGGCCGTCCTGGCTGGCCGCTGCCCCCGGGCCGGTCGCCGAGCCGCTCGTGGACGCCGTGGTTTCGTCCCTGCGCGGGCTGGGGGCTCGCGTGGCTACCGGTGTCTTCGGCGCCCACATGGAGGTCAGCCTGACCAACGATGGCCCCATCACCATCATCCTGGAGCTGTGACGGATCCCACTCGGTAGCGTGCTTTTGTGCGAGCCTACGAATTCAGCGGCGATGCTGACCTGCGCAGGATGCAGGAACTGGCCCAGGACGCCTGGTCGCTGGCGGGGCCAGACGTGGCCCACCACGTCGGTGGGATGGCATGGTCACACTCCCACGTCACAGGGCGCGACCACACGATGCGACGGCATCTGTGGGAAGACGGTGGCCGGGTCGCCGCGTGGGCCTGGCTGTACCTGCCCGGATCGCTTGAGTGGCAGGTCGACCCGCGCCGCCCGGAGTTGCTGGATGCCGTGCTGGATTGGTTTGAGCATGCCGCCCACGGTGAACAGCTGACGACGTCAGTGCTGGAATCCGACTTGGCGGGGACCGAGATCCTGCGGTCGCGCGGGTACCGGAAGGACTCGGCGGCACCATATTTCGCCTACATGCTGCGCGACCTGAAGGAGGTGGGGGAACCCGCGGTGCCGCCCGGCTACCGGGTGCGGGCGGTCGCTGAGGGTGATGCCGCGCAGCGCCTTGCCGTGCACCAGGCCGCCTGGGAGTCGACGCGGGTCTCGGCTGAGAGCTACCAGGCGTTGCGCCGCACCTGGCCCTACCGGCAAGACCTCGATTGCGTGGCCGAAACACCCGCCGGGGCTTTCGCCGCCTCGGCGCTTGTATGGCTGGACCCACGGAACCTGGTGGGAGAGGTGGAGCCGGTCGGCACCGATCCCGCCTTCCGCAGGCAGGGACTCGGCCGGGCGGTGAACCTGTTCGCGCTGCAGCAGCTACGCGAGGCAGGGGCCAGCCAGGCCATCGTCTTGTGCCGCGGCGACGCCGCCTACCCCATCCCCAAACTCCTCTACGAGTCGGTCGGATTCGAGCAGTACAACCGCAATTACATCTACACTCGCCCATTAGCGCGCCGACGCAGAGACGAGATCAGATGAGTTCCGCGCGTACGCGACACGACGCCGGCACGGCACAGCCTGCGGCGCGGGGGTCCAGCCCCGACCGCACGCCCGCCGAAGTACCCGGCCTGCCCGACGCGCTCCCCGTCCCGCTGTCTTCCTTTGTCGGCCGCGAGACCGAGATCACTGCGCTGGCTCCCCTGCTCGCCTCCGCCCGGCTGGTGACGCTGGCCGGCCCCGGCGGCGCGGGGAAGAGCAGGCTGGCGATGGAGGCCGTGCGCCGCATGGTTGCCGGGACCGGCGATATCAGGGTCGTCTTCGCTGCGATGGACACGATCAGCGATGAAGCGCTGGTTGCCGGACGGGTAGCGACCGCACTCGGCATCCGCGACGAGCCGGGCGTGCCTGCCGTTGATGCCATCGTGCGCGCGCTCGCCAGCCAGCGCGCCCTGCTCGTCCTCGACGCCGCCGAGCACGTCCGCACCGGGGTGGCTGAACTGGCGGCGCGGGTGCTCGCCGAAGTGCCCACAGCGAAGATCGTGACCACCAGCCGCTGGGTCCTCGGCATACCGGGGGAGCAGGTATGGCCGGTGCCCGTGCTCACGTGCCCGGCGCCGGGGGCATCGGTCAGCGAGATCGCTGACAGCGACGCGGTCAGGCTGTTCGCGGTCCGCGCGGCAGAACGGCTTCCTGGGTTCGAGGTCACCCCCGAGATCGCCGGCCGCGTGGCCGAGTTGTGCCGTCAGCTCGAGGGCCTGCCACTGGCGATCGAACTTGCCGCCGGGTGGGTCGGGACGTTGTCGGTCGGCGAACTGCTCGACCACAAGTTCGACCTGATCGGTGGCGCACAGGCCGTCGGCGACCGGCGTGCCCGCACGCTGCGGAGCGTCGCGGAGTCGAGCAGCGCCATGCTCGGCGAGCAGGAGCAGACCCTGCTGCGCCAGCTCTCGGTGTTCGCTGGCTGGTTCACACTCGCCGACGCCGCCGCCGTCGCCGAAGGATGCCCGCAGCCCCCGGCCGTCCCATTGCGCCGCCTGGTCGATTCGTCCTGGCTGGCCACCAGGCTGGACGGCGACCGCACCGCCTACCGGATGCTGGATACCCTGCGCGAGTACGCGGCGGACCAACTGGGGGCGGCGGGCGGTACCGCCGCCGCCAAGGCCCGCCACGCGCGCCACTTCGCCGGCCTGGCACGGACCAGCGAAGGTGCGCTGGCGGGCGCGCGGCGGGCGGAGTGGGTGACCGTGATGCAGCGGGCCACCGCCGACTTGGACGCGACCCTCGAGTGGGCTCAGTCATCCGATGTCGCGGCAGGCCTGGAGATGAGCGCGGCACTGTGGCGATGGTGGCTCACCACGGGCAGGATCGCCCAGGGGCGGCACTGGCTCGCCTCGTTCCTCTCCCGCGCGGAGGCCGCCGCCGGTCCGCAGGCTCCGCCCAGCACCCCTCTGGCGAGAGCCTGGTGCGCGGCAGCGCTGCTGGCCGCGGAGAGCGGTGACTACCGGGTGGCGCTCGAGCAGGCCAGCCGGGCGCTGCGGGCCTCGAGGCTGCTAGGTGACGTACAGCAGGCGTCCGCGGCCGCCACCGTGCTTGGCTCAGCGCACCGCTACCTGGGCGAGCACACCGAGGCCAGGCGCCACCTGGAACAGGCGCTGGCCTACCGTCGCCAGGTCGGCGAAGAGACGGGAATCGTCGCCGCACTCAACAACCTGGGCCTGGCCGCGATCGATGAACGTGACTACGGCCAGGCGGCGCGGCTGTTCGAGGAGGCGCTCTCGGTCAAGCGCAAGCTCCACGCCGACCCCAGGAGCCTCGCGCTCGGCCTCGCCAACCTCGGAGATGTCCTGGTCAAGACCGACCAGCGCGCCCGGGCCGCAACGGTACTCGCCGAAGCCGCCGAGGTGGCCGCGGACCTCTCCGACGTGCAGCTCCACGGCACGATCGCCTGCAACCAGGGAGACCTCGCCACCGCGAAGTCGGACTTCGCCGCCGCCGCCGGTCACTACCAGCGGGCGCTTGAATGTTTCCGGGCGGGCGGCAACGTACATGACATCGTGCTGGCGCTATGCGGCCTGGGTGTCGCCACGCACCGGCTCGGGCAGCCGGGCCGGGCGGCCAGGCTGCTGCACGAAGCGGAGACCCTGGTGACCGGCAGCGGGAACAGTCAGCGGCTGCCGGAGGTCCGGGCCGCGTTCGCCGCCGTCAGCGGCTCCACCCCGGCCGCCGCCCCGCCGGATGCGCTCACCGCGCGCCAGGCGGAGATCCTCGGGCTGCTGGCGGCCGGGCTGAGCAACAAGGCCATCGCCCAAAAGCTGCACCTGCAGGTCAGCACCGTGGAGCGGCATCTGGCCACCATCTACCGCAACCTGGGGTTCACCAACCGGGCGCAGGCGACCAGGTACGCGATCCAGCAAGGCCTGCTGCCCGGCCCGGCGCACGAACCTGTCGGCTCTGAGTGACCATCCGGACCCGGTACCGCGGCTTCCTGTTTTCCCGCTCACGCACGATTACATGTTTTCCTGGATTCGCGCCGCTTGGGCACCGGGTTACGGTCGCTGCCCGGGGCGGGTCATGGTGGCCCGCCGGTCTCAGGAAGGCGCAATCGTCATGGCCGGGTTTCACTTCCGCCGGTTCCCGATGCCTGGCAGGGCATACCCCAGCTTCTCAACGCGTGCGGTGGCCTGCCTGGCCGTCATGCTGCTTGCGGTGATGGCGGCAGGGTGCGGGATCGTGAGCGGCTCGCACACGGGGGGGCAGACTGCAGGGCCGTCAGCCTGGCAGCTCACCCTGAACCAGGTCCACCCTGACGGCACCGTTGGGGTGGCCACCGCGCTCAGCGCGTTCACATTGGCGATCGGGGCCGTACCGGGCGCGCGGCCGGTGGCTGGGCCATCCCAGCCGATCCCGTCGGGGACGCTCGCGGTGCAGTGGGTGCTCGGCCACTGGGGCCAGCTCAGCATGCCCCAGCGCAGGGCGGTCCTCACCGATCTCGGGGTGTCAGCACGGCTCGCCTCCAGCCGGTCCAGCGGGGGCCCGGCTGGCGGCCAGCCTGCAGTTCTCGACGCCATGGTGACCAGTGCGTCCCCGGCAGGGCCAGCGGCTGGACAGCCGCAGGACCCGAACATCCCATGCCTGACCGCGGACTCGCCGGGAGCCGCCCCCTACCGGGCGGAGGCGGCTGGCATTGAGCATGAGATCGCCGGGATGACCGGTGGGGGGCCGTTCAGCCAGGAGGTCTACTTCACCGTCAACTCGCGTCAGCTCGAGGGCAAGTCGCTGATGTACACCTACGGATGCAGCGGGTCCCAGGTGACCCAGAGCGGGGCTGTGAGCGGCTGCACTGTCCACATCAACCCGAGTGTCGTGAACGGGCACTTCTCAGCAGCCGACGTGCATGACTTCCTCATCCACGAGCTGATGCACTGCTATCTGTTCACTCATCTCGGCACCGAC
>DASYYE010000096.1:0-6659 GCA_035946955.1 Streptosporangiaceae bacterium
ATACCCTGATCATACGGCTGCATGGCGCATCTTCACGTCAGGACACGCTACAAATTCTGACTACATTCAGTGAGCTAGGGCGAGCCGGGACCGCTGGTCATAGGGCACGAAACTACACAGAGCTACAGCAACTTCGGGTTAGCTGACGATGTGCAACTCCAACGGTTCGACCCGGCCACCGACGCCGAGTCAGTGCAGGCGGCCCACGAGATCCACCGTGCCGGTGCGCCGTTTGATGACCCCTACGAGCCGCCCCAGTCACTGCGGCCGTTCACAGCGCGGCTAACCTACGGCTGGACCCAGGACCCCACCCAGACGTGGCTGGCCAGGGACGGCGATGGCCAGCCCATTGGCTGGTACCTGCTCGTCCTGCCAGAGCGCGAGAACCGCCACCTGGCCGGTGTGAACCCCATGGTCCACCCGGAGCGGCGCCGGGCCGGCCTGGGCCGGATGCTGCTGCGGCACGCGGCCGGCCAGGCCCAGGAGGCAGGCCGCACGCTGCTCGTGAACCACGCCCGGGAGTCCTCCCCTGGTGAGTCTTTTGCCCGTGCCGTTGGCGCCCGCCGGCTGGAGACGATCGAGGTCCGCCGTGTGCTGGAGCTCAGGGGCAAGCCAGCGGAACACTGGGCCGCCATGCGGCGGCAGGCCACGGAGAAGGCAGCCGGGTACTCGCTGGAGTACTGGGCCGGGACCATCCCGGACGACAAGCTCGCGCAGGTGGCCTCGATCAACGCCGCCATGGCTGACGCGCCGCACGACTACGCGGCCCAGACCTGGGATGTGGCACGAGTCGAGCAGGGCCGGCTCATGCATATCGCGTCAGGCATGCACTCCCACATTGTCGCCGCCCGCCACGACGGCAGTGGTGACCTGGTGGCGATGACCGAGGTAGAGATCGATCCGCTGGTGCCCGAACTCGGTTTCCAGGGGATCACCGCCGTGGTCCCCCAGCACCGTGGGCACCGGCTCGGGCTGCTGCTCAAGGCGAGGATGCATGAGATCCTCGCTGAACTGGAGCCACAGCTCGCGCGCGTCAACACGGGGAACGCCGCGGGCAACAAGCACATGATCGCCATCAACGAGGCCATGGGCTACCAGGTCCTCGACCGGTGGCTGTCCTACGAGATGGATGTCGGGCAAGCGCTTGCCCCGGCACCGGCCGAGCACGCGGGGTCACGCGCCCAGCCGTAGCGCTGCGGCCCCAGTCGTAGCGCTGAGGCTCTCCTGTAGGGCTGAGCCTCAGTCGTAGAAGCCCAGCCGGCGTAGCTGTTTGGGGTCTCGCTGCCAGTCCTTGGCTACCTTGACCCGCAGGTCGAGGTAGACCTTGGTGCCCAGCAACGCCTCGATCTGGTGGCGTGCCTGGGTGCCGACCTCTTTCAGCCGCTCGCCCTTGCCGCCGATCACGATGGCCTTCTGGCTGGGGCGCTCCACGAACAGCCAGGCATGGATGTCGATGAGGTCAGCCCGGCCTGGCCTGGGCCCCATCTCCTCCACCACCACCGCGATGGAGTGAGGGAGCTCGTCGTGGACCCCCTCGAGCGCGGCCTCGCGGATCAGTTCGCTGACGAGCACCTGCTCTGGCTCGTCAGTGAGCTCCCCAGCCGGGTACAGCGGCACCCCTTGCGGCAGGTGCGAGACGAGCACGTCGGCGAGGACGCCGACCTGGAACCCGGCCATGGCCGACACGGGCACGATGTCCGCCCAGTCACCCAGGCCGGCCACGGCGGACAGTTGCACCGCGACCTGGTCGGGCGAGGCGAGGTCGGTCTTGGTGACGATCGCGACGACCGGCGTCTGGCGCAGGCCAGCCAGCTCGGCGGCCAGGTACTTGTCCCCTGGGCCGACCCGCTCCGACGCGGGGACGCAGAACCCGACCACGTCCACTTCTGTCAGTGTGGAGCGCACGAGGCTGTCCAGCCGCTCCCCCAGCAGGGTGCGGGGCCGGTGCAGGCCTGGCGTGTCGATGATGACGAGTTGCGCGTCGTCGCGGTGGACGATGCCCCGGATGGCCCGCCGGGTCGTCTGCGGGCGGCTGCTGGTGATCGCGACCTTGGCGCCCACCAGCGCGTTCATCAACGTGGACTTGCCGACATTGGGCCGCCCCACGAAACAGGCGAAACCAGACCGGAAACCGGCCTGCCCGTTGCCGTCGCCAGCCATCAGCTGGGAGACAGCACCGAACGGAGCGCGCCGTCGGTGCCCGCGATCAGCAGGGGCGCCTGCGGGCCAAGGTCCCTGACCGCGTTGATGTCGGCCTCGGCCGGGGTGCCGGCTTCACTGACCAGCGCGGCTGCCTCCAGTCCGGTGGCACCGCTGGCCACCGCCATGGCCACTGCCAGCTGCAATGCCGACAGGCGCAGCGACGGCAGCGCCACGTCGACCGCGGCATAGGTACGGCCGGTCTCGTCGCGGACTGCCGCGCCTTCGGCGGAAGCCGCCCGGGCACGCGCCGACCGCGCCAGCACGATGATTTTTTCGTCTTCCGGACCGAGGTCATGCACGGCCAGATTCTAGGGCGTTTCCTGTCGATCTTGGTCCTCGCGCGCCACCGTCACCGTCCCGATGCGGTTACGGCGCCCGGCCAGGCTCTCGGCCGTCAGCGACAGCCCGGCCACCGTGGCCTTGGACCCCGCGATGGGCACCCGCCCGAGCGCGTGCGCAAGCAGGCCGCCGACGGTCTCCACGTCCTCGGCGTCGATCCGCACACTAAACAGTTCTTCCAGGTCGGTAACGGGCAACCGGGCCGTCACCCGGGCATGCCCCGGGCCCAGCCACTCCACCATCGGCAGTTCGCGGTCGTATTCGTCGGCGATCTCCCCGACGATCTCTTCCAGGATGTCCTCGATCGTGACCAGCCCGGCGGTCCCGCCGTACTCGTCGATCACGATCGCGAGGTGGGTCTGGCGTGCCTGCATCTCGCGCAGCAGCACGTCCACGGGCTTGCTCTCCGGCACGAACGTGGTCGGGCGCATCACCGACTCCACCTTCTCCACGGCCTCGGCCTCCGGGTGCTCACGGCTGCGGGCGACGAGGTCTTTGAGGTAGGCGACCCCGATCACGTCGTCCAGGTTCTCGCCGACCACCGGGATCCGGGAGAACCCGCTGCGCAGCGCGAGCGAAAGCGCCTGGCGCACGGTCTTGTCGCGCTCCACGAAGACCATGTCCGTGCGCGGGACCATCACCTCCCGCACGTACGTGTCGCCCAGTTCGAAGACGGAGTGGATCATCGCCTGCTCGCGCGGCTCGATCACCTTGTGCTCTCCGAGGAGGTCCACGAGCCCGCGCAACTCCCCCTCAGAGGCGACCGCGTCCTCGCGGCCCCCCTGCCCGGGGGTCAGGGCACTGCCTACCGCCAGCAGCAGGCGCGGGAACGGGCCGAGGGCCACCACGACCGGGGTCAGCACCCGGGCGGCGGCCAGTGACAGCGGCCGGTCGTACCGGTTGCCCAGGGCACGTGGCCAAACCCCGGCCACCACGTAGAACACCACGGCCATGATCGCCCCCGACACCAGGTACGCGCGCCACCCGGTCCCCAGCAGCGCCAGCATCGCCGCGGTCATGAACACCACTGCGCCAGCCAGGGCAGCGGCCCTGACCAGCAGGAGCACGCTGAGGTACCGCGAGGGGTCGGCGAGGAACGCCTCGAGCTGGCGGGAGCCCTCGCGGTCGGCGGCTGGCACGCCCTCGCGTCCGCCGCCACGGGCCACCCCGCCCGCGCCGATAGCGCGGGTGCGTACCAGCGCGACCTCGGCGCTTGCGCAGACCCCGGCCACGACCGCCAGGACCAGGGCCGCTACTACGAGCCAGGCCATTGCCGCACCCGCCGGCTCAGCCCGGCTCCGCCGGGGCTGCCGGGGCTGCCGGGTCCGCTGGCTCCGCGGACGCGGGGCGATCCCCGGCGTCGTGTGAGCCCTCCCGCTGTTGCGGGTCGTCAGAGGCCACCCGCTCGTGCCGCCAGGACTCGATCAAGCGGCCCTGGAGGCCGAACATGGTGGCGCGCTCTTCCGGCTCGGCATGGTCGAAACCCAGCAGATGCAGGATGCCGTGGGTGCACAGCAGGTCGAGTTCGTCGGACAGCGAGTGGTGCGCCTCACGTGCCTGCCGCTGCGCCACCTCCGGGCACAGCACCACGTCGCCGAGCAGAGCCGGCCCCGGGCCCGGCTCGGAACTGCCCGCGCGGTCCGCCCGTTCGCTGCCCGGGGGCGGGGGACGCAACTCGTCCATGGGGAAGGCGAGGACGTCGGTCGGACCAGGCTCGCCGAGCCAGCGCTGGTGCAGGTCAGCCATGGTCGAGACGTCCACGAGCAGGACGGACAGTTCTGCCAGCGGGTGCATCCTCATCCCGGACAGGACGTGGCGGGCCAATGCCACCAGCGCGGGCTCGTCCACGCTGACGCCCGACTCGTTCGCGACCTCTATGCTCATGTCCTCCGCCGTCACTGGGCGTGCTTGCCCGCGCCACCAGACTGGCCACTGGCTGAGCCACGGGCCCCGGCCTGGCCCCGCGCGGGCCGGTCGTGCATGGGACCAGCGAGGCGGCCGGGCGTGTCCTGGCGCGTGCGCGACTCGTAGGCGGCGTAGGCGTTGACGATATCGCTGACCAGTCGGTGCCTGACCACGTCATGGCTGGTCAGCCACACGAAGTGGATGTCAGGCACGCCGTCGAGGATGTCTTGGACCAGGCGGAGCCCGCTGGCCTGCCCGGCTGGCAGGTCCACCTGGGTGACGTCGCCGGTCACCACCATGCGCGAGCCGAAGCCGAGGCGGGTGAGGAACATCTTCATCTGGTCGGCCGAGGTGTTCTGTGCCTCGTCCAGGATGATGAAGGAGTCGTTCAGCGTTCGGCCACGCATGTAGGCCAGGGGGGCGACCTCGATCGTCCCGGCGGCTATGAGCCGGGGGATCGACTCGGGGTCGATCATGTCGTGCAGTGCGTCGTACAGCGGGCGCAGGTAGGGGTCGATCTTCTCGTACAGGGTGCCGGGCAGGAAGCCCAGGCGCTCCCCTGCCTCCACGGCCGGCCTGGTGAGGATGATCCGGTTGACCTCCTTGGCCTGCAGCGCCTTGACCGCCTTGGCCATGGCCAGGTAGGTCTTGCCGGTGCCCGCAGGCCCGATGCAGAACACGATCGTGTGCTCATCGATGGCGTCCACATAACGCTTCTGGTTGAGCGTCTTGGGCCGGATCGTGCGGCCCCGCGAGGACAGGATGTCCAGCGTCAGCACGTCCGCCGGGCGCACCCCGGACTTGCGGCGGAGCATCGGGATGACCCGCTCGACCGCACCGGCGGTGAGCTCGGCCCCGCCCGCCAGCAGGGCGGTCAGCTCCTCGAACAGCTGACCCACTAGGGCTGCCTCGGCTGGGCTCCCGGTGATCGTGATCTCGTTTCCGCGGACGTGGATGTCTGCGTCGAAAGACCCCTCGATGACCCGCAGCAGCTCGTCACCCGAACCAAGCAGGCTGACCATGGAGTGGTCGTCGGGAATGACTACTTTGACCTGGGTTGCGCCCTGTCCGTCCTGGGCGGCACTGGGCGTGGGCTCCTCGCCCCGGCCTCCCCCGCGGCTGCGGCGCCGGGGGTCACGGGTAGTGTCAGTCAAGTCCTTCTCCTGGGGCACGGCCACACGCCGCGCTCGCCTTTCCCATGGTAGAGCCTGCCCGCGCCCTCCCGTGGGGTGCGGCCGGGGCCGGGGTTAGCCGGGCGGCCAGGCCAGGCGGCGGCCACCTAGGACGTGGGCGTGGGCGTGGAAGACTGTTTGGCCCGCTTCGGGGCCGGTGTTGAAGACCAGGCGGTAGCCGGGCTGGGCGTTCCCGGTTGACTCCGCTACCCGGTGCGCCAGGGTCACGACCTCGGCTAGCAGGCCGTCCTCGGCCTCGGCCAGGGCGGCGACGTCAGGGTAGTGCTCTTTGGGGACGACCAGCACGTGCATAGGTGCCTGCGGATTGATGTCGCTGAACGCGAGAGTGCGTTCGCTTTCGGCGACTATCGTGGCTGGCACCTCGCCTGCCACGATCCTGCAGAAGAGGCATTCTGGCACCCAGCGATCCTAGCTTGTGCCGCGCTGGTGGCAGTGGCCAGCTAGGCTGGCTCCTGTTAATCGCGGCCCTCTGGCGCACGCCCGCAAGGCGCAAGGCCCGGCAGAAGTAACAGCCTGCGTGCCCCCGGTGTGACACCTGATTCGGCCCGCCACATGTAAGGCGAATAATCGGCTGGTGGTGGGGAGGAGCGTTGAGGTCAGGTTGCCCTGGTGACATCCGTGCCCAACTCCCACATGACCGCAGGTGAACCGGACACGGCTCCGGCGCGTCCCATACACGTGACCGAGACGCTGCTCGCTGATGCCGTGCTGGAATCAGTCACCACGGAGTGGGACGCGGGGCAGGCGGTCACCGAGATCTACACCACGCACTACCGCTCGCTGGTACGGCTGGCAGGGCTCCTGGTCCGCGACCCGGCCACCGCCGAAGAGGTCGTGCAGGACTCCTTCGTCGCCATGCACGGCGCCTGGGTCCGGCTGCGCGACACCGACAAGGCTGTGTCCTACCTGCGCCAGTCGGTGGTGAACCGGTCGAGGTCGGTGCTGCGCCACCGGGTCGTGGTGGACCGCAACGCACCCGTGCCCGGCCCGGACGAGCCATCAGCCGAGCAGGGCGCGATC
>DASYYE010000097.1:0-2600 GCA_035946955.1 Streptosporangiaceae bacterium
TCCCCAGGTGCGCCCAGGCCGTCGATGCCGGCCACCCGTACAGCGACTCGAGTTGGCTTGCGGCGTCGCTGGCGACGGTCTCGTCGCTGGAGACCTGGGAGCAGCCGCAGGTCAGGCCGTAGTCGAAGTCCTCGATGTTGAACACGTCGATGCGGGCGCCAGCGGTGATGGCCTGCTTGATCTCGTCGGTACCGGTGCCCGGGAACCCGATCGAGGTCATCGGCACGGTCAGCGAGACGGTCAGCCCGGGGTCCTGGTTCTCCAGCATCTTGATGGCCTGGAACCGCTTGAGCTCGTTGCCGCTGTCCCCCAGGGCGGTGTTCTCGATGTCGAAGTCGACGTGGGTCAGCTTGTACTTGCTGATCACCGCCTGGTAGGCGGCGGCCAGGCTGCTGGCGCTGCCGCAACTCTGGCCCAGCTCGGTGCCGTTGTAACCGCCGAAGCTGACCCCCGCGTCCCCGCCAGCGGAGCGGACCGCGGACACCAGGGCGGCGACTGCCGTGTCGCTTGCGACGGACTGGCTGGCGTTACCGTCCCAGGCCGGGGTGCAGCCACCCGAGTCGAGCACGAAGGACAGCATGAAGTTCTTCTCACCAGTGGCACTTATGACGCTGGCGATCTGGGAGGCCGACGGCGGGCTGTTGTCCAGCGGCATCAGGTAGACCGGCGAGCGCCAGCTACCGCCGCCTCCCCCGCCCCCACCGGACTGGGTCGTTGCCTGGACGGCGCTGGAGTGCGGGGACTCGCCCGCGGAGTTGGTGGCTGTGACCGTGAAGGTGTAGGTGGTCGAGGCGGTCAGGCCCGTGACCGTGGCCGAGGTGGTGGTGGCCGAGGTGGCCAGCGACCCCCCTTGGTACACGTTGTAGCCGGTGACCGTGCCCGTGGGTGCGGTCCAGGACAGTGACACCGACGACGATGTGGTGCCGGTCACCTTCAGCCCGGTGGGCGCCGGAGGCGGGGAACCACCGCCAGACGGGCCGGTCAGTGACATGTCGTCGGCGTAGAAGGTGCCCTGGCCATACCAGCCGTGCACGAAAACGGTCACGCTGGTGGTGCTCGCGCCCGTGGTGAACGAGGTGGACAGCTGCTGGAAGCTTGCTGACGAGGTCCACGTCTGGGTGCCGGACACCGCCTCGCCGATGAACACGTAGTTGCCCTCGACCCAGCCGCTCAGCGTGTAGGCCGAGTTCGGCTGTACGGAAACGGCCTGGGAACACTGTGCGTCGTCGGAGTTGCTCGCGGCACCAGCCAGCGCGTGCGACCCGGAGTGCACCGGGTTCGTGGTGACGCTGTCTGTGGCGGAGCAGGTCCACCCCGCCAGCGTCCCGGTCTCGAAGCCGGGGTTGACGAGCAGGTTGGTGGCAGTAGCCGGGGTGACTGCGGCCGGGGTATCCGCAGCCGCGGCAGGCATGGCTGTCCCGGTCGCCAGGCAAAGAGCCGCCGCTGCGGCCAGGACTATCCGGGGGCTCCGGGTGCTGAGAGTGTCATGCGCCATCATCGGCTCCTGACGTCCGGGCGATGTGAGTCGCTGTGAGGCGGCCCTGGCGGGAAAACTATTAGGAAACTTTCCTATTAGTTAACCTGAACTCTACTTCTGCCGGAACGGACTGTCAATGGCCTGGTCGCAGGGGCTCTGCACGAGCCGAAGAGGGGCAGTGCCCCATTTCCATAATCACGAGAGGTCTGCGACTCGTGTCGCGGAGCGCAGGTGGGTGTGGGCGTCTTCCGTGATCACAACGCCGATGAATATGCACCTGCGGACAAAAGATTGCCGCGCCAAAGCCCAGATGATCATTGTGACCACGGTCTATGTACCGTCACGGACAAAAGAACGTCCCACGCCAAGAGCCACAACGATCATCACAGTGATCGATGTGCGCTGGCGGACAAAAGTTTCTCCGCATCGGTACATCGATCATGCCCGGGCAAGCGCCGACCTTGGCGAGCCGCTCCACACCACCGAGATCGCCGTCACAGGCGAGCAAGGTCGCAGCAGCGGCTGCCAAGGCCGCGGCGTACCTAGTTGTATGGGGCGTACAGCGGGAACTCGGTGGCTGAGGTGTCGTAGTACCACCCAACGGCCATACAGCCGTTCCCCGACACACATGACACGCTCGTGAAGACACCTTTGGCCGCGTTGCCCGGCAGGCCGGGGGCAGCTGTCAGGTTCCAGACCGTGCCGTTGGAGTGCTCGGCCACAGGCGTGGGGGGATCCGACACATTGTGGTAGCCCGACCCCACGGCGGTGCAGGCCCCGTTCGCGGCGCACGACAAGCCCGACAGGTATGTCGCCTGCGCGTTGATCTTGTTGGGGATAGGCTCGACGCTCCAGGCAGAGCCATTCCAGCGCGCGGCCAAGGCATTGGTCATGGAGTTGGCGTCGTAGTTGCCCACGGCGGTGCAGTTGGTCGCGGACACACACGAGACACCGTTGAGCAGCGCGGCGGTGCTGCCGACCGGGGCTGGCGTGGACTCGATCGTCCAGGTGCTGCCGTTGTAGTGCTCAGCCAGCATCGTGTACGAGGGAGTCAGGTAGTACCCCACGGCATCACAGGCCGTCGCCGTGCACGACACGCTGTTGAACTGGACACTCGTCCCAC
>DASYYE010000098.1:0-4909 GCA_035946955.1 Streptosporangiaceae bacterium
GCCTGCGGCGGGGTGGCGGCCCCCGCTTCCCGCGGTGGTGGGTTGTTCCCATGATCCTGTAGGAATTTCAGTCGTGGTGACTGAGAAGTCTTCAGGATCATGGAAACCGCCACTGCTTGACCCTGGGGAGCCCGGTTTGAGGGGCAGGGCCCTTTTGAGGGCAAGTTTGCGTGTCAGACCTGTCGCGCCAACAGCCGTCCCGGCACACAAACTCCCCCGGATGATCATGGCAAGCCTCGCCACTGTGACGTGGGGTTCTGGTGTGACGTGGGGTGTGGCCGCCGAGGCGGGAGCTCAGGTGAGGCGGTTGCCTGCGGAGAGGAGATCCTGGCAGGCCTGGGTGACGCGGGCGGCCATGGACTGCTCGCCGGCCTTGCCGTAGGAACGAGGGTCGTAGGCCTTTTTGTCGCCCACGTCACCGTCTACCTTGAGGACGCCGTCGTAATGGCTGAACATGTGGGCGGCGATGGGCCGGGTGAACGCGTACTGGGTGTCGGTGTCTACGTTCATCTTGACCACGCCGTAGGAGATCGCCTCGCGGATCTCCTCCAGCGCCGAGCCCGAACCGCCATGGAAGACCAGGTCGAACGGCTTGTCCTTGCCGTACTTGGCCCCCACGGCCTCCTGGATGTCACGCAGGATCGACGGCCTGAGCTTGACATGGCCCGGCTTGTAGACCCCGTGGACGTTGCCGAATGTCGCTGCCAGGATGTAACGCCCGCGCTCGCCGAGTCCGAGCGCCTCGGCCGTGGCGAGGGCGTCCTCGGGGGTGGTGTAGAGCTTCTCGTTGATCTCCCCGACGACGCCGTCCTCTTCGCCGCCGACCACGCCGATCTCGGCTTCCATGACTATGTGCGCCTTGGCGCACTCGTCGAGCAGCTCGGAGGCGACGCTGAGGTTCTCCGGCAGCGGCACCGCGGAGCCGTCCCACATGTGGGACTGGAAGAGCGGCTCCTCACCGCGCGCCACGCGCTCCTGGGAGAGCTTGACGAGCGGGCGCATGTAGCCGTCCAGCTTGTCCTTGGGGCAGTGGTCGGTGTGCAGCGCGACGTGCACCGGGTACTTCACCGCCACGGCACGGGCGAAGTGCGCGAGCGCGATCGCGCCGGTGACCATGTCCTTGACACCCGAACCCGACAGGTACTCGGCACCGCCGGTGGAGACCTGGATGATCCCGTCGCTGTTGGCGTCGGCGAAACCGCGCAGCGCCGCGTTCAGCGTCTGGCTCGAGGTCACGTTGATGGCCGGGTAGGCAAAGCCCTGCTCCTTGGCCCGGTCGAGCATCTGCGCGTAGACCTCTGGCGTCGCGATAGGCATGGTTGATCGGCTCCTGTGTCGTCGTCAGAGTCCAGTATCGGGGACCAGGCTAACCACGCTCACGCCGGGGAGCACGCATAGTTCTCCGACCTGCGGCCAGGCAAGGGCCGGCATACTGTACAACAGAGACCATGACGAGTTTCCTCATCCATTGGGGCTACGCCGCAGTCTTTCTCTTCGGCTTCCTCGAGGCCTGCTGCGTCCCGATCCCGTCTGAGGTCACATTCGGTTACGCGGGCGTCCTCGCTGGCCAGGGCCACCTCAACATCGTGATCATCATCATCGTCGGGACTGTTGGGGAGCTCCTCGGTTCGCTGGTCTCGTACGGCATAGGCAGGGCGGGTGGCAAACCACTGGTCAAGAAGTATGGCCGCTATCTGCTCATCACCCAGCACGACATCGACCGGGCGGAGCGCTTCTTCGCCGGCCGTGGTGCGTGGGCGGTCGCCGTTGGGCGTGCCCTGCCGCTCGTGCGCACGTTCGCGTCGCTTGTCGCCGGGTTCATCGAGATGCCTGCGACGCTGTTCGGTGTGCTCAGTCTGGTCGGGACCGCCATTTGGGTCACCGTGATCGCACTCATCGGCTACAGCGTCGGCAGCGCGTGGAACAGCGTCTACCACGGCATCGCGGACGTGAGCTACCTGATCGCCGCCGTCGTGGTGGTTGCGATTGCCGCCTTCATCTTCTACCGGCTGCGTGAGGTCCGCAGAGAAGCCGCTGGTGGGCACTCGGTCGGCGGGTACGACCGGGACGGCGGATATGACCGGGATGGCGGGTACGACCGGGATGGCGGGTACGACCGGGACGGCGGGCGCCGTTCGGCTGGCGGATATGACCGGGATGGCGGGTACGGCCAGGATGCCGGTCGCCGCTCGTCTGGTGGGCAGCGCCAGGCAGGAGGACGCCGTTCGTCCGGCGGGCGTCATTCTGCCGGTGGCCCACGCTGAGACGACGGCGACTGGCGGGACGACCGTCAGCCGAGGTCCAAGTCCCCTATGCAGTAGGCTGCCCGGAACTCCAGGCCCCGGGCAGTCACGCGCTCACGCCCGCCCCGGTCCACGACCACGGCCACGCCGACGACGTGGGCGCCTGCCTCGTTGAGGGCGTCCACCGCAGTTAGGACCGAGGCGCCGGTCGTTGAGGTGTCCTCCACTGCGAGCACTCGCCTGCCCACCACGTCAGGCCCTTCGATCCGGCGCTGGGTGCCATGCGCCTTCTCCGACTTCCGCACGATGAACGCGTCCAGCGGACGGCCTGCTGCCGTGGCAGCGTGCATCATGGCGGTAGCCACCGGGTCAGCCCCCAGCGTGAGTCCGCCGACCGCGTCGTAACGCAGGTCGGCGGTGGTGGCCAGCATGACCCGCCCAGCCAGCCAGGCGCCCCGCCCCGACAGCAGCACACGGCGGAGGTCCACGTAGTAGGTCGCGCGCTGGCCCGAGGACAGCACGTAGTCGCCGTGTACGACCCCCTTCTCCCGGATCATGGCCAGGAGGTCGTCTCGCTCGTTCACGACCAGGGAGCCTAGAGCAATCGGCGACCATGCCTGGTCACGGGGGTGGGACAGAGCGGGTGCTTGGGTTACGAGGTGACGCGTTCCAGCACATTCCGTTCGCGGCCGGGGTCCAGGCCGAGGCCGGGCATTCGCTGGAACTCGGTGACCGGCCTGCCCGTAGCGCTTGCTTCCTGCTTGAGCCATTGCCACGTGTCATGTGCCGTGTCAGTGATAGGCCGGTAGTGCAGGCCGGTCCGCAAGGCACGGTCACCCGACACCTGCCACAGCCCGGCCCACTCCAGGTTGTCTGGGATCCACAAGGGCAGTTCCGTCCAGGGCTCGACCCCCGCTGCTTCCAGGTCGGCGTCTGAGACCCAGTGCAGCTCGAGGCCGGTGGCCCGGTCCGCGCTGGTCGCCTCCGCGCAGGCCGCCAGCAACCCGCCCATCGTCGCGGTCTGCGGGCCGGGCACATTGACGGCCCCCGGGATGCCGCGGCGGGTGTTGTCGACCAGCCAGACCGCGAGGTCGCGTGCGTCAGTCACCGGTGCCGGCCGCTCCGGCGCCCCGGGCGCCACCACCTCGCCCCCTTGCGCAAGCCGGCAAAGCCACCAGGGCAGCCGCCCTATGTTCTCGTGCGGGCCCACGATCACTCCTGGCCGCACGATCAGGCTGTGGCCAGGCATCGCCGCCATCACGGCGCGTTCGGAGCCGGCCTTGAGTTCTCCATAACCCAGGGTTTCCATGGTCCCGGTGGCATCAGACGGGCACGCCAGCACGGTGGAGTCCTCGTTGACGGGTTCTCGCCCGAGGTCCTCGTACACGCTGAGGGTGGAGACGTAGGTGTAGTGGCCTACCCGGCCCTGCAAGGCTCGGAGACCGGCCGCCACATGCGACGGCGCGAGCACCGAGGTGTCGATGACGGCGTCCCACTCCTGCTGCGAGAGCGGCCACAGCTCAGCCGGGACGGTGCGGTCTCCATGCAGAGCCTGCACACCAGGGCGCGCGTGGCCGCTGCGTCCGCGTGTGAACGTCGTCACGTCGTGGCCACGGCCGAGTGCCTCGTCTACGATCGCGCGCCCGAGGAAGCGGGTTCCCCCGAGTACAAGAAGTCGCATGATTGGATATCTTGCCGCTGTCCGCCTGATCACGCGAACCGCCCAAGGTGCTCCTGGCGGACCGCCAGGTGTGCGGTGATGTGGTGCCGCGGTCGTGTCGGCCCCACCGCGATCTGTGCCTGATCCATCACGGGCGCGGCTGTGCGCTGGTAGCGTCTCACGTTGACGGAAGGACGGTGTCCGTGGACCGCTGCGCGCTCTTCGTGGACGCAGGCTACGTGCTGGCTGACGGCGCGATGGCCGCCCACGGGACACCGAACCGTACGTCCGTATCGTGGGATTATGCCGGATTGCTGCAGTTCCTCGGCAACGTGGCCAGAGACCGGACCGGCCTTCCCCTGTTGCGCTGCTACTGGTACGAGGCGACCGTCGAAGGACGCCGGACGTCGGAGCACGAGACACTGGCCGACCTGCCCGGGGTGAAGCTGCGCCTGGGCCGCATGAGGCCGGGCCACCGCGAAGGTGTGGAGAGCGGGATCCACCGCGACCTCACCACCCTTGCGCAGCACCGGGCGATCAGCTCGGCACTGGTGGTCAGCGCGGACGAGGACCTCACGCAGGTGATCTGCGATGTGCAGGAACTCGGCCTGCGCGTCACCCTGGTCCATATCGCCAGCGACGGTGACTGGACCATTTCCCGGGCCCTGCGCCAGGAGTGCGACGACATCGTCGAGATCGGTGAGGCCCACCTGCGCCCCTACGTGGAACTCGTGATGGGCGCCGAGCCCTCCCGTGACCCGGAGCGCCCGGCAATCGCGGCCTATGCTGGCGGGCGGGTGTCTGGAAACGGCAATGGGTCCATAGCGGCCCTGGGCCATCAGCCCGCACTGCCCGTGGGCTCACACCACAACAGTGCGCCCCTCTACACCGGGTCCATGATCGCCGAGTACCAGCGTGTGGCCGCCGAACCAGCTAATGGCGTGGCCAATTCCACACACGCGACCCTCCCGCCGGGGGAGGTGGAGCGGAGCCCACTACCGGGGCG
>DASYYE010000099.1:0-1530 GCA_035946955.1 Streptosporangiaceae bacterium
CCCCAGCGGTCCCGGTCGGCCAGGATGTTCAGTTCCTTCAGTTGCGTCACAGGGACCGCCAGCCGGCCCAAGCGGCCTTGCAGCAGGTCGTAGTAGCCAGGGGGCGTGGTCAGGAACTCCACGCCGCGGGAAGCAGTGGTGGCCACCGCGGACACGATGTCGGTGGTCCGCAGCGCGACATGCTGCACCCCGGCACCGCCGTGGGCGGCGAGGAACTCGTCGATCTGACCGGGCTCGCGGCTGACGTCGGGCTCGATCAGGGTGAAGGTGACCTCCCGGGTGGGGTCTTGCACCACCTTGGACAGCATCGCCTGGCCGCCTACCTCGATGCGCTCGTCGAAGGTCTCGCTCAGGCCGAATGCCTCGTGGTAGAGCCGTGCGATGGCAGCCAGCTGGCCCGTGGGCAGGCAGACGGCGAGGTGGTCGATGGCCTCGAAGAGGCCGCCTGCCGCTCCCGGCTCCGGCGTGGTCATCTCGATGGTCCCGGGGGCGAACTCATCGGCCGGGCCGCTGCGTTCCACCAGCTTGTGTGTGACGTCGCCAAAGCCCGATACGTACGCGACCCCCACCCGCGAGCTGTCGCTCCCGGCGAACTCCGGTCCAGCGAGGGGGTGTGCCCCGCCCGCGACGGCTTCGGTGAACGCGGCGCGGACGTTGTCGGTGCGCAGGGCGACCACGGCGACGCCGTCCCCGTGGTCACGGACGTAGCGGGCGGCCGGGTGGTCCGGTGCCTGTGCGGTGGTCAGCAGAACCTGTGCGCGGCCGTGGCGCAGCAGCAGCGACCGCTGCCCGGTCAGGCCGGTCTGCGGCCCGCCGTGGCCGCAGACCTCGAATGCGTATGCACCGCACAGGTGATCGGCCCAGAGCTGCAGGTCACCGACGTAGAACTCAACATGGTCGATCCCGTAGGTCTTCATCGTCACCCTCCTGCGGGTGGTCCCCAGCGTCGCCCGGCGCTGCGGCCGGCGGCCATGATGCTGGTCCGACCAGCATCGCGACACCATGATCATTTTGTGTGCCGGGTCGTTCTTGCTCGGCGACGATGACGAGCGCGGCGTCGGCATCTCCGTCCTCGATCAACAGGGCAGCGCCCTGCAACGCACGAGCCAGCACGTCACTGGCTGGACTCGTGCACACCACCGGTCCGGTGAGCCCCCAGCGTGCGGTGATGTAGCCCACCACAGCGTTGGGGTTGGACTGGAAGAACAGCATCGGCGGGACGCGGCGTCCCGAGTCGACCGCCTCGGCGACTGCGGCGGAAGTGGCGATGTCTCCGGTCCTGCTGGCCAGGAGCACGGCTGTCCGCTCACCCCGGGCCGCCTCGACCGGCCTGCTGCCGAAGTAGCGGCGCAGGCATTGCTGGGCGACCTCGGCCACGAGCGGGCTGAAAGAAGAGACCACGAACCCGGGCAGTGGCGTGAGGGCATCGCTCTCGTCAGCGGGCCACTCCGCGCTCGCCAGCACCGTGAGCCCCGCGGGCAACGTAGTGGCCCCGCTCGCTGCTGGTCCTCGCTCGCCTGCGGGGCGCTT
>DASYYE010000100.1:0-3076 GCA_035946955.1 Streptosporangiaceae bacterium
AGGTAGAAGCTCAGGAAGAAGAGCGCGCCCATCATGCCGAAGAAGACCAGTGCCAGCGCACCGATGGCCGAGGACAGGCGCGGGTCGCGGAAGAGCCGGACATCCAGTGACGGGTGGCTCAGCCGCGTCTCATACCAGGCGAAGAACGCCAGGATGGCCAGGCCGGCAACGATCGGGCCGAGGACCTCAAGGTGCACCCAGGAGCCCTTGTCACCGCCCTGGATGATGCCGTCCACGAGCAGCACCAGGCCCGCGATCGAGGCCAGCACGCCAACGAAGTCGATCTTTCCGGGGTTCGGGTTCTTCGACTCGGGCACGAGCAGGCCGATCGCAGCCACACTGGCAGCGGTGAACGGCACATTGACCAGGAACACCGAGCCCCACCAGAAGTGGGCGAGGAGCAGCCCGCCGACGATGGGGCCGATGGCGACCCCGAAGCCAACGGCCATGGCCCAGATCCCGATGGCTCGCGGCCGCTCGCGTGGGTCGAACACATTCGTGATGATCGACAAGGTCTGGGGCATCACGGCAGCGGCCCCGAGCCCCATGGCGGCGCGCGCCCACACGAGCTGGTCTGGGGACTGCGCATAGGCGGTGACCAGCGAGAACAGGCCGAACGCAGCCAGGCCTGCCATCAGCATCCGCTTCCGGCCGACCCGGTCCCCGATGACACCGAAGGTGAAGAGCAGCCCAGCGAACACGAGTGTGTAGGAGTTGATCCCCCACTCGAGCTGGCTCTGGCTGGCGCCGAGGCCAGCGCTGGGCGAGGCGATGGTCTTGAGCGCGACGTTCAGCACGGTGTTGTCGAGCACGATCGCCATCAGGCTCGTAATAAGGACGCCGAGAATGACCCACCGGCGCCGGTCGTACTGACTCTGGACGGGGGCGGAGGTAGCGGAAACGCTGCTCACGTGCGTGGTGCCCTTCGGTCGGAGTGCCCCATGGGAGAGAAGCCATCGATACGGAACCGATCCGTATCGTAAATCATTCCCGCCATGCCGCAGGGGGTACCGGTAGGCCCGCTGGCATGTCATCATCGAGTCGTCCGGGGACGCCACTGTGGCGCCACGAGACGTGGAGGACCAGATGACTGTGCAACGAACGCGCGCAGACGTGGCCGACACCCAGGCGCGGACCACATCCCACACCACCCCCCAGCCCGCCAGCACCCCGGCGCCGGCTGCGGCGCGCGCACCAGAACCCCTGTACGGCGGCACCAGCGGGCGGCGCATCACCGTCCGTGACCTCGCGGCCGCCAAGGCGCGCGGTGAGAAATGGCCGATGCTGACCTCCTATGACGCGCTCACGGCGCGGGTCTTCGACGACGCCGGTATCCCGGTGCTGCTGGTCGGCGACTCAGCCGCCATGGTGGTGTTCGGCCACGACAGCACGATCCCGGTCACCGTGGACGAACTCATCCCGCTGACCGCCGCCGTGGTCCGCAGCACCAGCCGCGCGATGGTCGTGGCGGACATGCCGTTCGGCTCCTACCAGGCCTCACCCGGTGCGGCGCTGACCAGCGCGGCCAGGTTCCTGAAGGAGGCGGGCGCCCACGCCGTCAAGCTCGAGGGCGGCCAGCGGGTGGTCCACCAGGTGGAGGAACTCGTGGCAGCGGGCATCCCTGTCATGGCCCACCTCGGGCTCACCCCGCAGTCCGTCAACGCGTTCGGCGGCTACCGCGTGCAGGGCCGCGGTGAGGACGGCGACCGGATCCTGCACGACGCCAAGGTGCTCGAAGCCGCGGGCGCCTTCTCGCTCGTGCTCGAATGTGTCCCGGCGGCGCTGGCCGCCCAGGTCACCCAGGCCGTCTCGATCCCCACCATCGGGATTGGCGCTGGCCCCGCCTGCGACGCGCAGGTGCTGGTATGGCAGGACATGGCCGGCCTCACGCCCCGCACCGCCAAGTTCGTCAAGAAGTACGCGAACGTAGCCCAGGTGCTCACCGACGCAGCCCACTCCTTCGCCAGTGAGGTCATAGCCGGCCAGTTCCCCGGCGACGAGCACTCATACAGCTAGGAGTCGCGCGTAGGTGCCGCGGCGGGCCCGCGCCCAGCTCACCCTGGGCACGGGCCGTGCGCCGTGGCGTGGTTGAGCACTGCCCCGGTCACGGCGGCGGTGTCCTCGAGGCTGTCCATGACCGCAGTCGCACCACAGCGCCGCAGGTCATCGGCGCTGGCATGACCAGACGCAACGGCAATCACACGCACGCCATTGGCGTGTGCCGCCCGCACGTCGTTGGGTGTGTCACCAATGAGGACCGTAGCGGTCGCGGGAATGGTGACCTGGTACTTCGCAGCGGCACGGTCTCGCGCCAGTGGCACCAGCGCGGCCCGGTCCTCATCGTCGGTCCCGTAGGCCCCGACCTCCATGTCCAGGCTGTCGGCGAGCCCGAACGCGGCCAGCTTGGCTTCGGCAACGGGCCGGACGTTGCCGGTCAGCACAGACTGGATCACCTGGCCGGTTGCGGCCAGCGTCGCGATGGCCCTGGCGGCCCCGGGCAAGGCCCGTCCGTGCGCGGCCAGTTCAGCGGCACGTTCCTGGTGCACCAGGGCGAGGGCGTCGGCGAAGCGGTCGAATAGCGCCCGGCTGTACGGGATGCCGTGCAGCGCGGCGCTGTCACGGAAGATCGCCAGTTCCGTCCGCCCCGCCATCTGCGCAGTATGACTCAGCGGCTGCCCAGTGACCCGGGTGAAGGCATCGCCGTAGAGCTCAAACCCGATCGGCCCGGACTGCATCAAGGTGTAGTCCACATCCCACAGCACCAGCACACGTGAACCCATCAGGCCACCTTCGCGTGATCGTGTCGACTTCTCAGTCATAGTGACTGAGAAGTCGACACGATCATGAAACGGCTCCGAAGGTTTCGGCCGTCCCCTCTGGAGTAGGCCGGTGCCGCACCCGGCACCCCCTGGCCGGGCCGCCCAAGGCAACCGTGCCGTAGTAATAGACCCGGCGCGGGAGGCGCGTGGTTCTGCCGGGATGATCTGTGAGGCTGGCGTCCTCCTGCTGCGATAGTGCGGGCTTGGTGTCCCAATCGGCGAGCAGGAGGACGTGTGGGCAAGGGTAGCGGGCTGAC
>DASYYE010000101.1:0-12170 GCA_035946955.1 Streptosporangiaceae bacterium
AAACGGCCCCGGCTCACAGTGCCGGGCCGGCTCTACGCCGCGGACTCCGTGGACGGCACGATGCTGGACCCAGCAATGGTGGAACTGCGCAAGCTCGATGTGTACCAGGAGATCGCACCCGACAACATCGCCCTGCCACTGGAGTCTGGTGACGAACCGGTCTGGGTCCGCCGTGGCGTCTACGTCGCTGCCGCTGACCGCCAGCCGATCCAGATCCACGTGAGCTGGCTCCCCGGCCTCGGGGAAAAGGCCGAGGAAACGATCCGCGGCCTGGACCCGGCCCTGCCGTGGCCGGAGGCGGTGCAGCAGGTCACGGGCCGCGCTATCACGTCCGTCCTGCAGAACACCCGGGCACGTGGCGCCAACCCGTTCGAAGCCAGCACGTTCGGCATCCCCGACGCCACGACCGTGTTCGTGAGCCACCTCACCACCTACGACGAGGCGAACCACCCCATCGAGCACTCACGGTTCGCCTGGCCCGCCGAAGCCGTCCGCATGAGCCACGACTACAGCTACGCCAGCCGGGCTGATGATGACCAACGCCCGGGCAACCTGGATTAGGGCTCCCTTCAGCTGGCAGGTAAGGGGGCCGACCGCCTTGCGGTTTCCCGAAGAGCGAAAGGGCATGTCTTTAAAGACAGTGTCTCTAAAGACATAGCGTCCCTTGCAGGCGCCGCGACCATCTCGCGGCCAGAACTGTACTGCCTCGGGTGGTAGGCTTCGCGCCGGGAGGCGGGATGGCAATTGCGCCGAGGTTCCACCGGGTCGCCGCATTACAGCGGCCGTTTGTGGACCGGGAACAGATCCTCGCGGATTTCGAGGCTGAACTCGCGCGAATCGGGAGTGGCCCCCGCGTTTTCAACGTCACTGGTGTGGGCGGGATTGGGAAGTCCAGGCTGCTGCGTGAGCTGCAACACCGCGCATCTCCGCAGTTCCGGACCGCTACCATCGACCTCCAGGTACCCGCGGTGCGCCGGCAGGATGACGCGCTGGCGGTGCTGCGGGGGCAACTCGGGGCACAGGGGGCGAGTTTTGACCGCTTCGACATAGCCTTTGCTGTGCTGTGGCAACGGATGCACCCGCACCTTCAAATCAGCGAAGCCCAGATCTCCTTCCTCGAGTACAGCAGCATCCTGAAAGACATCCTCGATGGTGTTTCCGGCGTGCCAGTCTTTGGGACCGCTGTGGGGCTTTTCAAACTGCTCGAACGCAGCACCACCGACATACGGCGCCGCTACCGAATACGGCACGACGCCACGCTGCAAGCACTGGACGGCCTGCCCAATGCAGAACTCGCCGACGCGGTCACATACCTGTTCGCTGAAGACCTCCGGGCCGCGAGCGGCGATAAGAAGACCGTCATCATCGTTGACAGTTACGAAGCCCTGGTCCCGGCACCGCAATACAGCGGCCGTGTGCAGCTTGCCGACACGTGGCTGCGCGACCTGGTGGGCCAGCTCGACCAGGCCCTGACCGTCATCGCCAGCCGGGAACCGCTGCACTGGGAGGTCTATGACCCGGACTGGGCCAGCGCCATCACGACAGCCCCCATGGACGGCCTGCCTATGCCCGCACGGCTGGAACTCCTCGAGGCGGGCGGGATCACCGAGCCCAGCGAACGGGAGCACATCGCCACCGCCAGCGCTGGCCTCCCCTTTTACCTCCACCTGGCCGTCGACACCCACCAGCGGGCTGGCCGGGGCACCGAGGGCGTCCTGGTCTCCCAGGACGAAATCCTCGCCCGATTCCTCCAGCATGTGGCTCCCGAGGAGATCCGCTCCCTGGAGATACTCAGCCCGGCACGCATGTTCGACTACGAGATCTTCAGCCGCCTAGCCGCCGCGTTTCAGCTCCTAAGCCACCGCCTCGCCTGGGACTCACTGACCGCCTACTCCTTCATCTACCCAGCCGGTGACGCGCTGCGGTTGCACCAGCTCATACGCACCGCAGTCCAGCAACGCCTACCCGGCCCGGCCGCAGCACAGATCCACACCCTGCTCACCGAACTGTGGGCTGAGCGGGCCCGGCACAGCACGGGCACCGCCGCCGCACGCGCCTGCCGCGAGGCGGCCTACCACGGGTTGCGCGCCGGGCAGACAACTGCGGCTGAACTGCTCGGGTACGCCGACCAAGCGGTCCGGTGGGGAGGGCAGAGTGCCGCCGACGGCATTGCCGACGACCTCGACGAATGGCTGGCCAGCCAGTCCACTACCGGCACCGGCGACGCTGCCCTGGTGCTGCAGTGCCTGCGCGCCGAAGGCGCGGTGCGACTCGGTGACGCTGCCTCGGTCGCAGACATCACCGGCAGCCTGTCCCCAGCCACCCTGCCGACCGACACCATCGTCGCGGCCCGGATCGCCATGGCCGCCGCCCACGGACAGCGCATTGCAGGACAGACCCGGGCGGCACTGAGCATCTACAGGCATGTGTGGGAGCAAGGCGACGGCCCGCCAAAGCTGTCCGCCGGGCTGTGGGCATCAGACCTGCACATGTGCCAAGGCCGTTTCCGCGACTCCGAGGAACTCGCCGCCGAACTGGAAGCCCTCACACCAGCCGGTGAGACCGAGTTCCGGGGCGACATCGCCCGGCTTCGCCACCTCACGGCCCGCTTCGCCTTGGACTTCGGCTCCGCTCAGCACCATCTCGACACCGCTGAAACCTGCTACCGCCGGGCCCGCAGCGTCCTGGGACTGGCCAACGCCCAGACCAACCGCGCCGAACTGCTTGCCATCACCACGCCCAACACCGGGCTCAGCGAAGCCGCACGCGCAATCGAAGTGCAGCAAGAGATCGGCGCCTACCACGAACTCGGGAAGGCATACACCGCGCTGGCCATCGCGCACACCAAGCGCGGTGAACTCGACCAAGCCGACGCCGCCCTGCAATCAGCCTTCTCAGCACTCGATCAGGCGGGATACCGGTCCGGGCAGGCACGCGCCCATTTCTACCTCGCCATTGTCCAAGTCCGACGCGGGCAGATCGATGAGGCCATCACCTCCCTCCACGAGGCTGTGGCAGGGCTGCAAGCCGCTGACGTCTACCCCACCCTGATCTTGTGCGCCGCCCAGGTACTCCAGGTGATCGGAGTGACCGACACCGAGATAAGCTCCGCGGCACGCCAGGCAGAAACCGACATCCAGCCCCTCGGCAGCCATGAGGAACTCCACACCCGGATAGCCGAGTTTGTAGCTGGGCTGCTCGACCCCGGCATCAGCAGGCCCGTGGATCTCTACCGGGAAGCATCCGCCCGGACCGACTCCGCGGTGGGCTATTACAACTACAACGTCACCCTGCCCGCCCCCACCGGGCTGGTTGTTGTCCGCATGCCCATTCCCGGGTCTGACACGATGGACTTGGCGATATGGTCAGAGCCCAGCGTGCTGAGGGCCATCCGTGGCAGGGTCCGTCACGCGCCCCGCCTGCTGTACGCCAACGAAATGCCCACCTACCAGGTGCACGAATTCATCGATGGCACACTCCTGGACACCTCGGCCCCCAGGGGCACCCCCATCCCGGCGCACGTGGTCAGGGACGTCGCAGAGCTGTTCGGCCAGCTCGCTGCGGTCCCCGAACAAGCCGTCCCACCACTGCCCGCCAACTGGCCAGACGATGGGGACACCGTAGCCTTCGCTCACCGGCTCTCCGCTGTCACCGAGGGCGTCTATGCACGCTTCCAGCCAGAGTTTGGTGAGCTGTTCACCAGGCTGGGGATCCCAGCCGGCCCGCTCGCAGGAATCCTCGCGCGCTGGAGTGGGCTGAGTTCCCGGCCGTTTCACCTCCTCCACACTGACGTCCACCGCAAGAACATGATCACCGCCAGTGGGCGCACCTACTTCCTCGACTGGGAACTCGCCCTGTGGGGCGACCCGGTTTACGACCTTGCCGTCCACCTCCACAAGATGGACTACACGCCAGAAGAAGAGCAGGCCATGCAAAACGCCTGGCTCGATTCGGTACCCAGCGCGGCATCAGAAGGCTGGAAAACCGACCTCGGCACCTACCTCGCCCACGAACGGGTGAAGTCAGCAATCGTCGACACCGTCCGGTACACCAAAATCATCTCCACCACCCCACCCGGCGCTGAACGCGAGGCAACACTCGCCCGCAAACTCGCCGCCAAGCTCGCCGCGGCCCAGGCCACCGGCGGCACCTGGGCCGCACGCACCCGGCTCAACGACAAAGACATCCTCACCCTGATCCGGGACTGGGCACCCAACCGCACATCTCAAACACTTGCTGAATAGCCGCCAGGAGCCGCGAGGCAATACGCGTTTCGCGCAGAGCACTCGCGCCCATCCGCCAAGGCGATCTGGCTGCCTCCAGCACGGGCTGACAAGGGGCCTGTCTCCAGAGAAAGTGTCTTTAGAGCTAGCCTTAAGGTGCTGGGCTATGGCGCTGGTTGGGATCAAGGAAGTCGCCGAGATGCTCGGCGTCTCACGCACGCGCGCCGACCAGCTATCCCGGCGGCCCAACTTCCCCGAACCAAAGGTCCGCCACGCGCGCGTGCGACTGTGGGATGAGAGCCAGATCCGTGCCTGGATCAAGGCAAACCGTCCCACGGAGTGACGACCGCATCAGGCGGTGGAGTGTCGGGGAGACGGTGCAGTCCAGCAAGCACCACGGCCAGCACTGCGGGGTCACGGCACCAGCTAAAGATGCGTGCGGGCCGGTGCCCACTTTGGCCAGGATCACGACGCGCGGGCGCCGGACCCCCCGGCCCCGGCTGGTGGTCAGTCATGGGGCTGGTGCCCGCCTTCTCTTGACGGTCCATCATCATCCGGGCCGCTACTACGGCGGACTATGGTGACCGGCGCGTGCAGCAGGGCACCGCAGGCGGCTCACCGCAGCACCCGCCACCCTGCCGGGCAAGGGGTCATTGTCCGGTGGCTGACCTGGGGTGAGGCGTGGCCTGGCGAGCCGCCTCACCCCAGGAGACATCGAGCCGTTTGGCCGACGAACGTGTAGCGCCTGTGACCGGATGGCCACGGTTTCCGCCTGCAGTACACACACCAAGCCAGTCACGCCACCATCACGCGGCGCCTGACAGACACGGGGAGCCCGCGCCCCCGACTGGCGCTCGCGGCTCCTGGGCGCATCCAGTGGGCAGCCACCTGCCCGCCACCAGGCCACCTGCGGGGAGCCGGGGCAGCCCGGTCACCGGCACCGCGGTGGTGGACTTGCCCGCAGACGGAAGACTGGGCCGTGTCAGCAGCGCCAAGGAGACGCTGCAATAGTCCCGCGAGTTCCTGCGCCGTCGGCGCGGAAACCAGTCCCTCCGGGCCCGCGACAGCCCACCACGCCAATGTGGAGCGCCCGAACCAGGCTGGCACTCCAGCGAAACGGCGCGCCAGCGCTGCCTCAGCGTCGCGGACTGCCGTCTGGTAAGGGTCGGGTTCCGTCGGCCGATGGTCCTGCCCGGGCCAGGTGACGTCCGCCCATACCAGGCGGCCCCGGTGGTCCCCCACGGTCCCCATGCGCACCGACAGCCCATGCACCAGCAGCAGGCCACGGCCACGCTCAGCACGGGGGTCATTGACCACCTGCGGCTCGGCCGGGCCTCCGCAGTCAGCAACCGCGACCCGCACGACACCTTGGTGCAAGGTGACCTCGACGGCGAACCACGCGCCGCGTCCGCTCAGGGTGTGCTGGACCGCGTTGCTGCCCAACTCGGTCGCCACGCTGAGAACGTCCGCGCGCTCGGGGCAGTCAGGCAGCAGCGAGGCCAGCCATCGCCGCAGCAGCCCAAGCTGGCGTTCCTCACCAGGGAACACCCGCCGCCACCGCAACTCAGGCACTAACGGCGCAGGCGCCCCGGGTTTGTTCGCGCCCTGGGCGGGGGGGACGCCAGGCTCAGGCATTGTGTCCTCCATCAGCGCTGATGTGTTGGCGGGCCAACCGGAGGGCGGCAGTCGGCATGTGGCTGCCGTCCCATACGCACCTGGGCACATATCTATGAAGGACCATCATGTGTGATTACTTTCACCAATGCAAGTCATCACAGAAGATTGGTTAGCACGCAGGTACACTTGTGCGTCTGGAGCCGCCCACGGGCTCCCCGGCCGGGGGCAGGGGCACGCACATGGATGACCTGATCTTGACTGTCCGCGCGCGGCGGCTGATGAAAGAGATCCGGCGGCTGCGCACAGCGACGAGCCTTACGGTGGCCCGGGCGGCGAAACAGCTCGAGATCGGCGAGGCCACGCTGTGGCGCATGGAAAACGGCAAGACCCGGATCAGCACCGAAGTGCTCGTCGCCATGCTGGACCTCTACAGCGTCCGCTCCCCCCAGCGCGAGGCGCTGGAACGGCTGGCGCTCGACACCCTGAGGCGCGGATGGTGGGCACCGTACAAGGACGTCTTCTCCGGCTCCTATGTCGCCTTGGAGTCCGACGCCGCGCAGATCCGGGTCAACGCGTTCATGGTGCCGGGTTTCTTCCAAACACCGGGCTACGGTCGGGCGGCCATCGCTGGTACGGCGCCCGGCTTGCACTTGGCCGAGGTCGAGCGGCGGATGCAAGCCCGGCTGGCACGGCAGAAGGCGCTCTTCGAGGACCGTGACGAGCCGCCCACGGTCCATGTGCTGCTGGATGAGTCAGTGGTGCGTCGGCAGGTGGGCGGCCCGCAGGCGATGGGGGAGCAGCTTGCCAGGCTGGCTGAGATCGCTGAGTGGCCGAACGTGACCATCCAGGTGCTGCCGTTCAGCGCGGGGACGCACCCTGGCATGGACGGTGAGTTCGTCATCATCGACTTCCCTGACGCTGACGACGACCCGTTCGTGTATGAGGAGGGCTTGTTCGGGGACATCTACATTGAGACCCCCGAGGAGATCGCACGCTACCGGCTGGCGTTCGACCATGCCGCCGCCGACGCCGCCCTCACGCCTGCGGACTCCCTCACCGCGATTCGCCAGCTCGCGGACCGCAAGCCTGAGGAGACCAGTAAATGACTCACGACGAACGGCTTCGTGATGCCGCGTGGCGCACGTCCTCCTACAGCACCAGCGGCAACCAGTGCGTGGAGGTGGCACCCTTGCCAGGCGGCGACGTCGCCATCCGCGACTCCAAGAACCGCGACGCAGGCACCCACATCCTCAGCCGCCGTACTTGGGATGCGTTTATCACCGCGATCAAGGCCGCCGAAGTTTGACCACACCCGTTGAGATGACCCTGGCAACGTGCCCTGGGTGTGGCGGGCGTGCCACGTGCCGCAGTCAATGTCGCTGGAGCTGGGCGTTACTCCGCAGGTGGGGACTGCCAGCGTGCGGCGGTGTCGTTGTGCCTGAGCGTGTCCAGGCGGTAGGCGAGCTGGTGGCGGGAGAACGGCTTGGCCGGTGCCGTGCGGATGTAAGGGCTCAGCCCGGTGATCTCCCGGATGGCGATCAGGACGTCAAGCCCCGGCCAGGCACGGGCGTCCCACCCGTAGGAGGCGGCGAAGGCCTCGATGTCCTCGGCGGTGGCCCGGCCGAACCGGCGGCGCATGAAGTGGATCTGCACGAGATCCCATTCACGTGGCCCTGTTGCCACGTGGTCCCAGTCCCCTAGGACCACCTTGTCTGAGGTGGTGCGCATGACGTTGCCGACATGGGCGTCCCCGTGGATCAGCCCAGGTGGGCGGGGGAAGTTCATAGCCGACCACTGGCCGCGCAGTGCCGTGATCCGGTCGCTAAGCCAGGACCGGTCGGCGTCTGGCGTTGCCCCCGGCGCTTCTTCCAAGGCCTTGGCGACGCTGGCGAACGGGTTACTGAAGCGGCCTAGCTGGTGTGGGGGTTCGGGTTGGGTGTGCAGGTCACGCAGGAGTCCTCCGAGTTCTGCGCCGCTCGCCCGGGGCCCCGTCGCCGTGGGCGTGTAACGCCACACCGACACAACCCGGCCGCCCTCAACCAGCGGCTGGCCGTCGACGTCGGCGGGGACCACGCAGGGGAAGCCGCGCCTGGCAAGCCATCGTGTGATGGCGAGGGACGCCCTTACATGGGGCAGTGCGTCTGGGTTGGTGGCGATCCGGACGACCAGGCCCGCTGACGGCAGCGCGAAGCTCGCATTGCTGTGCAGGCGAAGGAGTTCCGCGTCATGCACCGGCACCCCCAGGCGCTCCCCGACTGCGGCCAAGATGGCGCGGACCTCGCTGTAGAGGTCATCGTGAGTCACCCGGCGGGCATTGCGGCTGGTCATTGTGGGCTGGCCAGGGCCGCCCGCGCGGCCTCTGCCAGATCCTGCACTGCGGGCACCTGGTGGTAGGGCCGCAGTGTGTCCAGCAGGTTCGCCAGCTGCGCCTTGAGGCGTTCAGATGCCAGCTGGCTGGTGATAGCGGCCAGTTCGTGGCCGAGCTGGCACGCCCTGTCCACGTCTTTCGCCTTGCCGTGGACGTGGCCGATCGCCTGGACCGCGAGCGAGAACGCCCGGGGGCGGCGGTGCCGTCGCGCCCGCATCGACTCCTCGGCTGCCCGCACCGCACGGTCACCCATTCCGAGGTGGTTGAGGCAGCGGCTCTCGTCATGCTGAAGGTGTTCGATGCCGTAGGAGGCCATCCACTCCGGTTCCCCAGCGCTGCCGGCCCTTTCGTAGCTGTCATGGGCCTGGGCGAGGACACGCAGGGTCTGGGGGCAGTCGCCAGTCATGGACAGCGCGAGGGCATGCTTGGCCAGGATGAACGACCGGGCGCAGGGTGGTGAACTCCGGGCCATCGCTGCTGCACCGCCGGTATAGGCGAGTGCCCGCTCGATGTCCCCGTCGTGCATGTCCTGTTCACCGAAACGGGACAGTACCCAGGCAACCACGACCGGACTGCCGGTCTCGTGCGCCAGCGGCAACGCGGCCCGCAGGGCTGCCCGTGAGGCGGCGGCATCGCCGACGTCTAGCTGCATTGACGCCACCCGCAGGCTGAACTCCACCGCGAGCGCACACAGGTCGCGGAAGACTCCATCCGCCGCAGCCCCACGCAGGCAGGGCTCCACCACAGTCCGCAAGTAACCGGTTGCCTGCGCTCGCACGCGCGGCCCGCCGAGTTGCCGCTCTGACAAGGTGACCGCAGCGAGCATCCCGCGCATCGCCACGACATCGTCCGCAGTCACTCTCACAGCGCCCTGCGGCACCGGCGAAGCCACCTCCAGGCCCGGCTGACCGCCGGAGGGCAAGCTCAGCGGCGAGCGGCCAGGCGGCAGCGTGGTCGTTGGCCGGGACTGCAACACAAGTGTCTCCAGCGCACCACCAGCCCTCAGGGCCCGGTCAACTGCCGCCGCGACCTCCAGTGACGGGGGCTTGTGCCCATTGATCACCTTGGACAGGTATCCGGCGTCGTAGTGGGCCGTCTTCGCCAGCTGGCGCAAGGAGACCCCGCGTCCGGCCATCAGCCGCCGCAGCTCTTCGCCGAACGCCGACGTCGCGTGTTGGCTCATCGTGTTGCCCTGTTGCCCTTACATGGTCAACGCCTGGCTCAGTGGCCACTTTACGGCAAGAGTTGGAAGCCAAGGGCTTGCGGAATGGCGGTCCGGGGCGGCGGCACACGGTCCCCGAACCACGACTATGGCGGCGGACCAGCCCACGGGCTGCGCCGAAGGGGGTGGCAAGCGTGCAGGTAAAGCGGGCTTGAGCGAAGCCAGTGTCTGAGAGAAAGCGTAGGGTCATTTGTGGCTGACCAAGTGGTGCCGCTGGGAATCGACGTGTCTGTGCCTAACGCGGCCCGTATGTACGACTATTACCTGGGCGGTAACAACAATTTCCCTGCCGACCGCGAGGCGGCGGAGAAAGTCCTCCGGGCAGCACCCTGGATACGCGCCACCGCGCTGGAGAACCGGGCGTTCCTCGGCCGCGCAGTCGAATCCCTCACAGCAGAGGCGGGAATCCGGCAGTTCGTCGACGTCGGCACCGGGCTGCCGACCAGGGGAAACGTCCATGAGGTCGCTCACCGGGTCGCACCAGATACACGGGTCGTCTACGTGGACAACGACCCGGTCGTTCTCGGGCACAACCGGGCACTGCTCGCCAGCCAGCCAAACGCCACCACCGTACGCGCCGACCTCCGCCGGCCCGCAACCGTCATAAGCAACCCCGCACTCAACAGCCTGATCGACTGGGGCAAACCCGTCGCCCTCCTCCTCGTAGCGGTCCTGCACTTCCTCACCGACGAGGTCAACCCAGCCGACATCATCACCCAGTTCCGCACCGTCATGGCACCGGGCAGCCACATCGTCATCTCACACCTACACCATCCCGACGGCGGCGAACCCCTACGGCACGTCATCGCCATTTACCAGAAAGCCAACGTGCCCCTGCTAGCCCGCACACACCAGCAGATCCTGGCCTACTTCACAGGATTCGACCTCCTCGAGCCCGGCCTCGTCCCCCTCAACAGATGGCGCCCCGCACACAAGCCCGAAGCGGCAGGGGAAGTCTGGGGACTCGGCGGCGTCGGGCGGCTCCAGTGACCCTGCGACGAAGATCCCGGACACCGATCCATTGCGGTCTACGGAATATGTCAGCGCATGAGCAGTCAGAAAGGAAGTGACGTGATTACCGATGAAACAGGATGGGCGGGTCGCGTACGCGACCGGGTGGAAAGAGGGCCTCGAGCTGAGCACGGCCCGCCTGAGTGACTTGCAGTCCGCACTGGCCAAGCGAGGTATGCGAAGCGATCTCGACACACGGTCAGTGTGGCCGCGGCTCAGGGTTCATGGTGACTATGAGGACTGCCCAGCGGTCTCGGATTTTGAGAACAGTGTTGTCGCGATACCACTTGGAGATGGCTGGTGGTTCACCTGGCCGTGGGCCGAGAAAATCTGTGAGGTAACGGACATCACGTCAGCCGCTGACCGTATCACTTTAGAGCTAGGCGAAAATACTACCGGCGATGAAAGTTGAGCAAATCGAAGAGTCAGCCGCGAAACCATCGCCCGCGACCTGCCTGCTACCCGTCTGACCCCGTGCCGGGATCCCGCGCGCAGTCTGAGTGTCACCCGTCTCTCGCCATAAGCACGTGGTGGCGTCACTCGCGATGAGCACGGCTGGGACCGAAAGCTCCATGGCGGTGGCGACAACTTTCGTGAGCGTTACGGCTGCCAGGCCTGACCAACGGGCAGCCGCAACCCGACACACAGCGTCTATCACCGAGAGTGACGACTCAAGGCGCGTCGCAGACCAGCGACCGCCCCTCCCTGCCGACTATGCGCTGTGAATGGGAGTGCGGCTCGGGCTGCAGGGTGGGCACAGATTATTCGCTATTGAGCGCTACCGCACTCTCCGTGGCTAGGGCGGCTTCATTCGGACCCACCATGACGGCTTCCTGTGGCTCCACCCGGCGACATCGTGACGGTCCGATGTGGTCCCGCTTCAAACAAGCAGCGATGAGAAGGGCCTGCTCAGATGTGGGGCCGAATCTGACCGACATCCGAATCCTGTTGATCACGGTGGGGCCGCTTCAAGCCGTCCGGGTGGAGCCAGGTCAGACCGTCCAAACCACTCTCCGGGGTCAGCCGATGGGAGCGACTTTACAGACCGCTCCAAGATGTGCTGTGACCTGGGCTTATGCGTATTGCCCTCAAACTTCTCCGGCTATTCTCCACCGCTATCCGTGCTGCCGATGCTGAGTTCCGGCCGTGGCGCATCCGATACAAGCGCCCAACCGCCCCCAGACGGATACCCTGCCCGGCGGCCTTGCGGGGTTGACGATCATGAAATTCCCCGCGGAGGTCGGGCGTCGGACCGCCGCTGACCATCAACCAACCCTTCCACTCGTTACCTCCGCTCATTCCAGTTGACCAGCGCGACAGGGTCGGTCGGCCGCTGGCACCTGACGGCCCGGCAGGCCAATGCGGGCGGGTGTCCGAGACACGCTCGCACATGCTGAAAAGTAGTGTTTACCTCTGCTGGATGACCATGCTCCTATGCGCATTCACTTGTACAGCGTCGCGGTCGACGCTGTCTTGATCCCATTGCACCCGCGTCATCCTCGGCGCGCTCCAACGCCCGAATATTTGTCAAATCCGATGTTCAGCGGATTCGCTATCCGTCAGCTCAGGTCATCCGGATAGGCAGGCCAGAGCTTATATGCGTACAAGTAATCGGGGACTTTGTTTGCAGGGCTGCGGGTGCCTTGCACAAAATGGCGTGCTGCCGGACTTGCTCTCGGACGCTTGTTCATGGTCGCTGACAATTCATCTACGGATCCAGCGCCAGCGC
>DASYYE010000102.1:0-3033 GCA_035946955.1 Streptosporangiaceae bacterium
TCTGGCGTCCGTGCCCGCCGGTCTCCTCGTGCCAGGCGCATGGCAGCGGGACTGGTCCTGCCCCCGGCGCGCCTGCCGGCCCGAACCCGGTGGGCGCGCATGGCAGCCCACCGGGTTCGGCTGGCGGGGTGCTGGTCCCGGCGCAGGGTGGTGTGGTGGGCGGCACGAGGTCATTGCTCACATCGAAGTCGCCAGGCCGCTGACGGGGCACATTCACCCTCATCATGCCTCCCTTGACACAGGCAAACCGAGACAGTCGCGGCAAAACCATATGCGCGCGGGCTGCTAATGACGCCTTTTAGGATATCCCCTATTCGAGTCGCTTGGGAAAGAATCGGCACACGACATGGCCTGGTCAGAGGTAATGATCAATATGAATAGAGCCGTTTGGCAGGGATTGCCCTGAAGTTTCCTCAGGCCGACACGGGCTCGTTTTACTGCTAATAAACATAGTAATTCGGGCTGCCTATTTACAGGCATTATGGGGCTGGATCTGCTGGCTGGGCGACCATTGGCAGGTGCTTGGTGGCGCCCGCCAGGGGCTTGCCCGCCGCGTCCACCGGCCGGGAACGCCGCGGCCAGACCGTCCACGGCCAGGAACGCCGCGTCCACGCCGCCCGCGTCCACGCCGCCCACGGCCACGCCGCCCACGGCCACGCCGCCAGTGCCCAGCACGTAACCAACCTGGAGGGCTGGTGTTCAATTCTGTTGGTCAGGCCCAAACAAGACCTTCTGCCCGGCGGTCTTTCGTGTGTATGTGTGTGAGTCTGTTGGGCCATTGACAACAAACCACACAAGGTCCACCATCTGGATGGGCTGACGTGTGCGACAGGTGACCCATGCATGGCCGCCCGCACGGGCCCGTCACCGCTAGGAGAGGTCATGGGTCACACGACGTACGGGGTCAGGACGGGGCGACGGGTCTTGGCGGTGGCCTGCGCGGCAGCAGCGGCTGCGGCGTTTCTCGCGGTCAGCCCCGGAGGTGCCGCACCGGCAAGGGCCGAGAGCAATGGCGTTGGCCTGACACCCGCGATGGGGTGGAGCACGTGGAGCTTCATCCGCCGGAGCCCGACAGCCGCCAAGGTCGAGGCCCAGGCGCTGGCGCTGAAGAACAGCGGCCTGGCCGCGCTTGGCTATGACTATGTCAACCTGGACGACTTCTGGTACGTGTGCCCTGGCAGCCAGGGCCCGTCGGTCGACGCCAACGGCCGCTGGGTCACCGACACCAGCAAGTTCCCGAACTCCGGCTCCACCAACGGCATCGCTGTGGTCGCCAGCTATGTGCACTCACTGGGCCTGAAGTTCGGCCTGTACGTCACCCCCGGCATCTCCGACCAGGCGGTGGCCCAGAACACCCCGATCCTCGGCACCAACGACACGGCCGCGCAGATCGCCAACGGGGTGAGCGAGCACAACTACAACTGCCACGGGATGCAGGGAATCGACTACTCCAAGCCCGGGGCACAGGCCTTCATCAACTCCTGGGCGGATGAGTTCGCCTCCTGGGGCGTGGACTACGTCAAGCTCGACGGCGTAGGCGCCAGCGACATCCCCGACCTCCAGGCGTGGTCGGCCGCGCTGGTGCAGACCGGGCGGCCGATCCACCTTGAGCTGTCCAACAGCCTCGCCATCGCTGACGCGGCCACCTGGGCCAAGTACTCCAATGGCTGGCGCACCGGCGGTGACATCGAGTGCTACAGCTGCGAGACCGGGGGCAGCAGCTACCCGCTGACCAGCTGGGCCAGTGTGCAGAGCCGGTTCAGCCAGGTGGCGTCCTGGCAGCCCTATGGTGGGCCAGGTGCCTTCAACGACTATGACTCCACCGAGGTCGGCAACGGGTCCAACGACGGCCTGACCGCGCCCGAACGGCAGTCACAGCTCAGCCTGTGGGCCATGGCCGCCTCGCCGCTCATCCTCGGCACCGACCTCACCCACCTCGACTCGACCGACCTCGGCTACCTGAAGAACACCGCTGTCATCGCCGTGGACCAGGATGCGATAGACGCCAAACGGGTCGTGGACAGCGGCAACGACATGGTCTACGCCAAGACCGAGAGCAACGGCGACGTCATCATCGGCCTGTTCAACTATTCGGGCACATCCAGCACGACCGACACGGTGAACCTGGCCAGCGCCGGTATCAGCGGCTCGGCGTCCGCGACCGACCTGTGGACCGGTGCGTCGCTCGGCACCATCAGCGGCACCTACAGCGTCAACCTCGGCCCAGGCGCCGTGCGGTTGACCAAGGCCGTGCCAGCCAGCGGTGGCAGCATCACGATCCAGGCCTCGGCACCGGGCAACACGCTGTCCGGGGCGGCCGTGGTGGCCGCGTGCTCCGGGTGTTCCAACGGGCAGAAGGTCCGGTTCATCGGCAACACCGCCAGCAACTACATCGTGATCAACAACAACGACGAGGCGGCCGCTGGCAACTACACCCTGACGTTCGCCTATTGCGTGGACGGCACCCGCACGTTCGACATCTCGGTCAACGGCGGCACGGCTACCGCGGCGACGGTGAGCGGGACGTCGTGGGAGACCCCCGCGAACGACAGCATTCCCGTGACGCTGAACGCGGGCGAGAACACCATCAAGTTCTTCAACAACACGGCCTGGGCGCCCGACCTGGCCACGATCACGGTCAGCAGCTAGCGGCGGTGGGTGAGGCCCGGAAGCCGGCAGTGTGGCCGGCTTCCGGGCCCGGCCCCGCGTCTGGGTGATGTAAAAACCACTCGGTCACTAGACGTGGTTGGCCGGGCCTGGGGAATATGCGCCTCATGCGGCTCCTGCAGTGGCTCGCCCAGCGTGACGCCAACCTGGCTGCGCTGCGGCGGGCCGGGCGGACGGCGATCGTCGGGCCCACGATGTTCGCCATCGCGGACAAGGTCATCGGGAACCCCGATGTGGCGACGTTCGCGGCGTTCGGGTCGTTCGCGATGCTGCTGCTCGTGGACTTCGGCGGCCCGATGGTCCAGCGGCTGCAGGCGCAGGCCCTGCTGGCCGTGGCCGGCGCGGTGTCAGTGTGCGTGGCGACGC
>DASYYE010000103.1:0-17973 GCA_035946955.1 Streptosporangiaceae bacterium
GCTCAGCCTGGCCGGCCACCACATCGAGCCAGCCAGCACGCCGATCAAGACCCTGCACGGCCTGACCGCCTACGCCTCAGCACACGGGATCGACCTCACACCCAAAGCCAAACCAGCGCGTTAATAATCTGCGGCTCCTTATCACGGGTTTGGTTGTGGTTATGCGTAGTTTGTGGTCGTCTGCGAAGCCAAAATCCGTGACATGTCGAAATGATCATGTTTGGCGCGGGGGTGTCAGTCGGGCGGCACGGGTGTCAGGCCGGGGTGGGGTGTCAGGCCGGGGCACGGGGGCAGGGCTGGAGCACGGGGGTCGGGCTGGGACACGGGGGTCGGGCTGGGACACGGGGTACGGTGGCGGTCGCGGGTTAATAATTTTTGACATAATGTCTAGGATATTTTACATTGGCGGTGTCAAAGATTCTTAACATAAGCGGAGGGGCCGGTGTCGTACGAGGAGAAGGGGACCCGGGTCTACCTGGTGACCAGTGCTGGGGGGTATGTGGCCTATGTCGCGGTCGTCCTCAGCCTGGCGTCGCACACGCCGATCGCTCACGTGTCCTACGTGCCGGTGCTGCTGTGGACCTGTGTCGCCTCGATTATCGCGTCAATGGTGGGCCGCACCCTGGTCGAGACGGCGCGGCCGAGCGATAGCCGCCGGGGGGACGTGCGGGACAGGGAGATCGCCCGGTTTGGTGAGCACGCCAGCCGGTGGTTCGTCATCGGCGGTGCGGCCGCCGGGTTGGTGATGGCCATGGCGAGGCTGGACTACTTCTGGATCGCCAACGTCATCTACCTCGGGTTCGTCCTGTGGGCGGTCGCCGGGTCGGTGCTGAGGATCCTCGTCTACCGGCGCGGGCTGTAGGCCGCGGCCATGGGCAAGCCGACCAGGATCACCAACTCGATACGCGCGCTGAGGTTCACCCACGGGGAGATGACCCAGGCGCAACTCGCGCAGCGTATCGGCGTGACCCGCCAGACCGTGATCGCCATCGAGCAGGGCCGGTACTCGCCGTCACTGGAAATGGCCTTCCAGATCGCCCGGGTGTTCGGCGTACCACTCGACGACGTGTTCCAGCACCCCGCCGGAGAGGGGCAGCCACAATGAAGGCCGCCGTCCAGCACAGATACGGCCCGCCCGACGCGGTGACCATCCAGGACATGCCCAAGCCAGTGCCGCGTGACGACGAGGTGCTGGTGCGGGTCCACGCCGCCGTTCTCGGCGTCGTGGACGGCCTGGCACGCCGGGGAGCCCCCTTCTACGCGCGGTCCCACTTCGGCCTGCGGCGGCCGAGGCTCCCGGTCCTGGGCTGTGACTTCGCCGGGCAGGTCGAGGCCGCCGGGCCTGCGGTCACCGAGTTCGCCGCGGGCCAGGATGTCTTCGGCACTATCGCGCCGCGTTTCGGTGCGCACGCGGAGTACGTCTGCCTGCCCGCGCACGCGGCGATCGCCCCCAAGCCGGCCAACCTGACCTACGCAGAGGCGGCCGCTCTCGTGGACGCCACGGCACTGTGCTTCCTGCGCGACAAGGCCAGGCTCCAGCGCGGGCAGAGTGTCCTGGTCAACGGGGCATCCGGTGCGGTCGGGGCCGCCGCCGTCCAGCTCGCCAGGCATTTCGGTGCCACTGTGACCGCGGTGTGCAGCGGGGCCCACGCTGAGTTGGCGGCCAAGCTGGGTGCGCAGCGCGTGCTCGACTACACTGCGGCCGACTTCGCAACGGCCGGGCAGACCTACGACGTCGTGTTCGACGTGGCGGGCACGAGCTCGTTCGCCCGGTGCCGCGCCGTGCTCAACCGCCCGGGCTGCTACCTGACGACCGCGCCTTCCCTGGCTGTGCTGGTGCAGATGCCGTGGACCGCGCGGTTTGGTGCCAGGAGGGCCGTAGTCGCGTTCACCGGCCTGCGTCCCGCGGGCGAGAAGCGCAAAGACCTCGCCCTTATCAAGGAACTCGCGGAGGAATCCCGGCTCCTTCCGGTCATCGAAGCCTGCTACCCGCTGGAGCAGATCGCCGATGCGCACCGGCGAGTGGACGCGGGACACAAGGCGGGCAACGTCCTCGTCACGGTAACGGGTCAACTCTGAACACTAGTTCTATTCTATATAAATAGAGATACTATGAATATAGGAATAGAAGGAATGGCTGCTTGTGGCATTCCCTATATTTGGATTAGGGGACTAGAGATAATAGGGAAACTAGGGAATACTGGCCCCTAAGGCCGTAACACCAGCCACCTACGGCAGAGAAGAGTCACGAATGCATCTGGACCCCTACATCGTCTTGGGCAGCGCCGTGGTGGGGCTCCTTGTGGGGCTCACCGGCGCTGGCGGGGGGGCTTTGATGACCCCCATGCTGATCTTCTTGTTCGGAGTGAAGCCGTCGTCGGCGATCTCGAGCGACCTCGTTGCGGCCGTGCTCATGCGGCCGGTCGGGGCCCTCGTGCACCTGGGCAAGCGCACCGTGAACCTGCGACTGGTCGGGTGGATGGTCATCGGCTCGGTGCCGATGGCGTTCCTCGGTGCGTTCCTGCTCGGACAGTTCGGCACCACCTCGGCAGCACAGAAGAACGTCGAGATGCTCTTGGGGGCGGCCCTGCTGGTCGGAGCGGCCGCCATGGTGATCCGCTACGTCCTGGACCGGCGGTCCAGCACCCCGCGGGTGGGCACGGTCACTGACGTCAAGGTCAAGCCGATCCCGACGGTCCTGATCGGCATGGTCGGCGGCCTCATCGTCGGAATGACCTCGGTAGGGTCCGGCTCACTCATGATCGTGTTGCTGCTCTTCCTGTACCCGATGCTCGGGGCCAGCCAACTGGTGGGAACGGACCTGTCCCAGGCGGTCCCGCTCACGGCGGCGGCCGCGCTTGGCGCCCTGTTCTTCACCCACGTCGAATTCGGCGTGACCGCCTCGATCGTGGCCGGCAGCGTCCCAGCCGTGGTGGTCGGGTCGTTCCTGTCGTCGCGGGCGCCTGACCGTTACATCCGTCCGATCATCGCCTTCGTGATCTTCGCGTCCGGCCTCAAGTACGTCGGGGTCAGCACCACCAACCTCGGCTGGATCCTGTGCGCCGTGCTGCTGGCCGCTGGTGCGTACTGGCTCGTGCGTGCCCAGCCCTGGCGCAACGGCCGCCACCCGATCGCCCAGCCGATCGCCCAGCCGATCGCCCAGCCGATCGCCGAGACTGCAGGCGCAGGCACAGGCGGCTCCCCGGGCAGTCCACCCGGAGGCGACTAGGCGTAGCGATCCTGCCGGTCCCGGGCCCTGCGGTACGCAGCAGGCCCCGGGACCGGCAGGATCGTTTTGTTCGCCGTCACCCCCGGGCCGCCGCAACAACCCAGAAACCTGGGTCACTGGTTGCACGAAGTTATGCCTTTGCGCCGCATATCGTGAGAAAGTCTCAACCAGTGACACACAGGTAGATCGGCACCCCAGCCAGTGGTGCAGGGGTGCCGAGTGTGTCGACATGAAGGCCGGGGAAGGCCTGCGGGCGGCTCTCCGGGAGGGTAGGCACAGATGCTCGGGGCCTTGCTGCTGGCTGGGATCGTGGCCGCACCCCTGGGGTCGCTGGCGTTGCTGGCGCCTGCGAGACGACGTTCCCGCGTCTCCGGCACATGGCCGACGATCCGCCGCTTCGTACTGGCTGTCATCGCCACCGCGGTGCTGGCCGCAGCAGTGGCGGCATGCCTGATAGGGCTGGGAGTCTCCCGGCACAACCTGATCGCCGCCACCGCGGGCCTGGTCGTCGCGAGCCTCGTGTGGCTGCCCGCGACCCGGCGGTGGCGTGCCCGTGCGTACCTGTGCTGGGCCACCAGCGTGTTCCTGTTCGTGGTCTACCTGACCTTCGCGCTCGAGTGGACCCTCGCCGGTCACCTCGGGCCGGTCAGCACGGTCGGGGGACTGCTGCTGTGGGTGTTCCAGGTCTTCGCCGCCCTGCTCTCCTGCGCCTACCTGTGGGAGGTCTGCGAGGCGCTGGGCACCGAGCAGTGGCGCAGGAGGCTGCCGGCGGCGCCGGGCCGCTCGGAGGTCACCAAGTTCCCCATGGTCAGCCTGCATGTCCCGGCCCACAACGAACCGCCGGACATGGTGATCAGCACCCTGCGGTCGTTGAAGGAACTGGACTACCCGAACTATGAGATCATCCTGATCGACGACAACACCGACGACGAGTCGCTCTGGCGGCCGGTCCAGCAGTGGTGTGAGCGACGGGGTGTCAAGTTCGTGCACCTGCAGGACTGGCCCGGCTACAAGTCAGGTGCCCTGAACTACGCGCTGCGCGAGATGACCGACCCCAATGCCGAGCTGATCGGCGTCGTCGACTCCGACTACCAGCTCCAGCCCGGTTTCCTGCGCCGGCTCGCGCCGCTGTTCGCCGACCCGTGGGTCGGCTTCGTGCAGGCACCACAGGACTACCGGGACTGGCAGCACAACCGGTACTACCGGCGTCTCTACTACTCCTACAAGTACTTCTTCTCGGTCTCCCAGCCCTCGCGCAACGAGCGCGACGCCGCCATCTTCGCGGGCACCTGTGGCCTGATCCGCCGCGTCGCCCTGGATGAGCTTGGTGGCTGGGACGAGTGGTGCATCACCGAAGACGCCGAACTATCGCTGCGCGTACTGCGGGCTGGGTGGTCAGGGCAATCCATCGACCACACGTGGGGGCGTGGCATCATGCCCCTGACGTTCGAGGCGCTCAAGGGCCAGCGCTACCGCTGGTGCTTTGGCGGCATCCAGATCATGCGGATGCACTGGCGGTCGCTGGTCCCGGGCCGCACGACGTCACGCAACCACCTCACGCTCGCGCAGCGGTGGGGTTACCTGTCGGGCGCTATCCAGTGGTACGGCGACCTGCTCGGCCTGATCTTCATGATCTTCATGCTGGCCGGGGCGTGGAACCTCGCCATCGGGGGAGGCGCGCTGTTCCTCAAGCTGACACCGTTCATCCTGGCGACGGTCCCGCTCCTGCTCGTGCTCGGCTTCGTGCGTTCCGTGGCGGTGGTCCGGCGCGGGACGGGCGCGAAGTGGCGGGACGCGATCGGCGCCTTCTTCATCTGGCAGTCCACGTCGCTGGTGGTGGCACGCGCGTCGGTGCTGGGCCTGTTCGCGCGCAAGGCCGCCTTCCTGCGCACACCCAAGGTCAGTGAGCAAGCGAAGTGGTGGGAGGCCCTGCGTGCGAACTGGGCGGAGTCGCTGCTGGCGGCCCTTGGCTTCGCGGGGATCGCAGGTGCTCTCTACCGGGTCACTGAGCCCAGTGCGCCGCTGCTGGCTGGCTTGCTCGCCTTTCCCACCCTGGGCATGGCGGCGGCGCCGTTCAACAGCTGGGCTGCCCAGCGTGGCGCGCTGCCCGCGTGGCTGCGTGAGCGGCGGCGCACAGAGAGCCAGCGGGACCGCCGGTCGTTCGGCCGGGGAGTGGCAGCAGGTGGACTCATCAGTGTGCTCGCGGTGGCGGCTGGAGTGGTCGCGCTGATGCTCGCGCCCTCACACCACCTGATACCGCCGAACCTGATGGGCACCGGCACGACAGGCACTGGCAGCACCCCGCCGCCTACGCATTCGTCCAGCCCGACCCAGAGTTCCTCGCCCACCCCGTCACCGACGCCATCGCCAACGACCCCCAGTCCGACGCCGAGCAGCACCGGCACCAGCGGGTCGACAGGGACAACGGGAACGACGGGAACCACAGGTAACACCGGGGCGACAGCCACCCCGACTCCCTGATCAGCGAGCTGCCAGGACCAGTGCGATCTTGGCTGCGGCTGCTTTGGGGTCTTCGGTGTCGTGCAGAACCTCACCCCATGACCAGCGGTAGAACCAGCGCAGCCGCCCGAGGTCATCAGTGCCCGGGGTGCAGCGGATACTCTCGGCCAACATGGTCGCGCCAGGGGCGAATATGTGCAGAGCGGCGGGGTAACTGGTATTCACTGTGGCGTGGAGGCCCTGCCTGTCGAGGGCTGTTGCCAAGCGCTGCAAATGGTATGTGCGGGCGTGATCCCGTGCGCGGTCCACCGTCTCCTCTCGAATGCATGCGTGTGGGGGCAGTCGGGATATTGTCGCCGCGCACCCCACCCACCTGTCAACCGTAGGCGGAGTATCCGTTGTATCCGTTATCGCCGTAGGACTCGCCTGGCAGGCCGCGGTTGTCGTAGCCGGCGGCGGGGGCTTGGTTTTCGTACCCCTGGTAGTTCTGCGTATAAGGCTCGCTGCCCTGGCCGTTCCCATACGGGTCCTGCCCCGGGTAGCCCGGCGTGTACGCGGACTGTGCCAGCGGGTCCGGGTAGGCCGGGGCTGCAGGGACCGGGGGCTCCGGATAGGGCTGCGGGGAGTAGTGCCCATAGTTCTGCGCCGCCGGTGGCGGGGCAGGCAGTGGCGCGGGCAGCGGGTCGGAATAGGCCTGACCCTGCCCGTAGTAGTGGGATGACGTGGTGTCCGGGACACCGTTGGCGCGGCCAGCCGGTGCGGCATGGCTGGCGGGTGCGCGGCCCTGCGTGGGCATGGACGGAGTCCCATACAGCGAGGTGACCTCGCCGGCCGGGTATGCGTTGGTGCGGCTTGGGGCCGGTGCACTCCCGTAGCTGGGGCCCGGTGCGCTCCCGTAAGGGTCGCCCGGGGCGGGCGTGGGGTTGCTGGGGCCTGCGTGCCTGCCACGCCGGGGTGCTGCCGGTGCTGGTGCTGCCGGCGGCGCCGGGAGTGGCGCTGCTGTCGGTGCGGGGAGCGGGCCGCTGTAGTGAGTCGTGCCACTGCCGCCATACGGCGCCTCGTTGCGGTAGGCGGCGGAGTCCTGCTCGCGCCCGCGGGTGCTGCCCTGGGCTGGTGTAGCCGACGGGGCTGCCGGGGCTGGGCGCGAAGGCCTGCTGCGCGCATTGCTGTAGGAGCGGCTGTCGGTCACGGACGCGGCGTTCCAGCTGAACGACGGGTCGGTGAGCGGGTCATCATCCAGCCTGCCGATAGGCCCGGAGTGGTTGCCGATAGGCCCGGAGTGGTTGCTGGGGCGGGCGGCCCGAGCGGCGGCCGCCGCGGCTGGCGGCTCCTCGCGCACGGACTCGCGGGGCTGCTGCCGTGACCGGGTGGGGAGTGGGAGCCGTGCGGTGTCCGAGGAGCGGCCTGCGGCTGCGGGGCGTTCCGTGACGGGCGGGCGCTCGGCTGACAGGCGGTCCGCGGCGGAGGCGCGCCCGGCTGCGGTGAAACGCTCGGTGACAGGTTCGCGCTGGGGCACCGGACGGCCGCCTACCTCACGGCCATCCCGGCCGCCAGCGTCACGGTCCCGCCGGGCAGCGGGGGGCTGCGTCTGGTAGCCACCCGGAGTCCTGGTTTCAGAAGGGCCGGTCTGTGGGCCAGCGCCCCGGCCGGGCAGCGGGCGGGCCGTGCGCCGTGCCAGGTCGTCAGCACCGGGGACCGCCGCTGGCGGGCGTGCCGTCCTGGCGGCTGGCGACGGGCTTGGCTGGCTGGCTGGGCGCTTGGCCGGGCGGGCGGGCCGTCCCGTGGTGGCGAGTGGCTTGTCCGCGGACAGTTCCGCCCAGTAGTCCTCGTCTGAGAGGTGGTCCCATTCCGTACTCGGCCAGTCGTCATCATCGCTGCGTTTACCGCGGGCCACCTTTGACCGTCCCTTGGTTGATTCTTGAGGTGTGGCACGATCTTGCTTGCGACGTGATCCGGTGTTTCCATCCGGGTAATCGCCGGCTTCGAAGTCCATGGGCGGAAACTCCATGGACGGGTGGTCGGCGGCTGGCATTTCCCCTGATGGGAATTCGTCACCGGCTGCGGCCCGCTGCGGTCCCCGCCGCGCTTCGCCGCCGCGTGGCAGCGCCATGGTGTCCCGCTGGGCTGCCGCCACGCCGCGGCCACCGGTTGCGTCGTACGGGTCAGCTGGCCGTTGCGTACCGGCAGTGAGCTGCTTGGGGGCCTGCCGGGAGGGGCGACGGGCGGTCTGTGCGGCGACGAGTTCACGGCCACGCTCGCGGTCGCCTTCGGCCCGCGCCGGTACGGCACGCCGGGCCGGCTTGGGCTCCTCGTACCGGCGGTCGCCATCGCCGCGCCAGTCGCGCTCAGCCGCTGCCTCGCTGGGCTCCTCGTCGTCTGCGTCTTTGCCCAGGCGCATGCTCAGGAAGGCGGCAGTGAGGATCACCACGATAACGGCGACAAGGCCGACCACCAGCAGGACCATCACACCATCCAAAACAAGGCATGGCCACCTGGGTGGTGCTAGCTAGGCGCACGTGGGCCACAGCGCGGGCCTTCCCCCGTTTGGCTAGCACCCTGGACCAGTCCAAGGCAGAGCTCTTGACCTGTGATTGTCGCGGACCCGTATGGTCCGTGTCATGCGTTTAGCGAAGTTTTACACTCAACCTTTACGATCCGTAACCCTTCGGTTACGGATCGACATTAACCGGGAGTCTGCCACGGGCGATCGCGTTCTGTGCTATCGCCCACCAGGCTGATTTCAGGCCTGTACCGACGTGTGGGCTGAGCATTTTTCCTAGCGCGTAGACAGTAAATCGGTAACTGTGTGTCTCATTTCGCGGGCATGGGGCGGCGTATCCCTCTTTGTCATTGCTGTTGACCGCCTCACGGGCACCCACCGGGAGTGTTCCGGGCTGGATGTCGGTTGTTTGCGGTCCAATGTCAAAAACAATCCAGTAGATGTAGGGGCTGATCGGCGCGGCCGAGTCGTCCATGACGACCGCGATCGACTTGGTCCCCTGCGGGACACCTGACCAGTGGAGTCCGGGGTGCTCCGACCGGCCGCGGCAGGTGTACATGGCGCTCATCACACCGTTGTTCACGTCCGGGCTGGTGACCGTGATGATGTTCGGCACATCCAGCTGGACGGTACTCGGCCCGCCGATGAGACCGCACCCGCTCAGGACGGTGGCGGCTGCCGCACCCAGTACGCCCCAGCGCAACTGGCCTGGCTGTCCTGTCAGCCGACGCACCTTTCACCTATGTCCCATGCCTGGACTATGCATCGACATGGATCGTATGCCGCCCGGCGGAGTGCATCGCACACAGGGAACCGGCCACCGGCCCACTGTCCGCCGGTACCTCGCTAGTCCTGGTTCCGGGTTGTGCCAAGCATGATCTCGTCCCAGGAGGGGACTGAGGACCGCCGCGACCTGCCCCCAGCCGCCTTCCTCGCCGGGCGTTCGCGGGCTGCCGCCTGCTGGGTCCCGGTGGGCGGCAGCCGGTCGGGCGCGGGCTGCCGTGTCTCCGGCGCGGGCTGCGGGTGGGGGAGCGGGCGTGGGGCGGCGGTCGTCAGGGTGCGCTCAGCGGGCTGGAGAGTCCGTTCAGCAGGCTGGAGGGTGCGTTCGGCGGCGGGCTGGCGGCGGGTGTCGTGGTCGGCGCTGGGGGCTGGGCTGAGGCGGCTCCCGATGGGTGTCACCGTGGCGCTGGGGGTCACCGTTGCACTCGGGGTCAGGTGCTCGGGCGGGCCGGCGTCGGCCACGGCGTCCGGAGGCAGGCACAGCCGGGCGGCAGTGTCGTCCAGTGGCGCGACATGCTTGCGGCGCGGGTCGAACACCCATTCCGCGAGGTAGGGGCGGTCGCCGGAGTTGAAGGTGAGCTGGACCTGCCAGGTGCCCTCGGGGTGCTTGCGGGAGTCCCACTCCGCCTCTTCCGGGTCAACGCCCCATCGCCGCAGGCGTTCATTGACCACGTCCCCCAGGCGGCGCCCGGGACCGGAGTCACCTGCCTGGCGCAGCGCCGCACTCTGTGCTTCCTGGGCGCGGTAGGCGCGTTCCGCCAGCACGGGCCCTTCGAAGCGCCGGACCCGCTCGATCGGGATTCCCGCTACCTCGGCGATCTCCTCCGCTGTCTCTCCGGCGCGGATCCGGTCCTGGATCTCCTTGGGTCGCAAGGGACTCTCCACTTCGATCTCGTACTGGGCGAGCCGCGAGAACTGCCCACGGGCCACGATCCGGAGCCGGTCATCGATCCGTAGCGAAAAACGCCCGCCGGTGCCCGGCGCTGTGAGGACGGCGTAGGTGCCATCCTCGCTGACCGCGACGAGGCGCAGTTCCTGCATCGGCGTCCCTTCTGCGCCGCCGGGCAATGCCGACACACTTGACCGCCGCGCGGGGCGTAGCTCGGGCCTTCCCCACAGCCGAGTCTGACGCTTCAGTTGCCTTGTGGCCAGCACCGTCCCCGGCATGTCCCGTATATAGCCACAGGGATTCCCGGGACGGGCTCACCCGGTGGCGGGAACGCTGCGAGGAGTCTCCTCCCCGGGCACCGGAGGTGGTGACGGCTTGCCGTTGTCCGCTGGGCCCTGCAGCCTGGACGGCCACCAGTTCCAGCGGCCGAGCAGGACGACAGTGGAGGGCACGAGCAGGGTCCGCACCAGGAAGGTGTCCATCAGGATCCCGAACGCGAGGCCGAACGCGATGTGACGGAACTGGCTGCCGCCGGAGCCACCGCCAGCGACGATGCCGAACACCACGAACGTCCCTGCCAGCACGAGCCCGGCCGAGGTCACGGTGGTGCCGGTCACGCCGAGTGCCGTTGACACCGCCTCCCGCAGTGGCCGCTTATGCGCCTCTTCCCTGATGCGGGTCATGACCAGGATGTTGTAGTCCTCACCCAGTGCGAGCAGGAAGATGAACATCAGGAACGGCAGGAAGAACACCAGGCCCGCGCCGGTGCCGAGCCCTGCCTTGGTGAACACCAGGACCGACAGGCCCAGCGCCGCCAGGTAGGAGATCCCCACCGACGCGATCAGGTAGAGCGGCGCGACCAGGCTCCGGAGCACCAGCGCGAGCAGGATGCCGATAGCCACGATCGCGACCGGGATGATGTGCACCAGGTCGCTGTTGGAGATGCTGTTGATGTCGGCCAGAGCGGGTGCCTCGCCACCCACTCCCGAGTCGGTGGCCCCCACGGCGTGCGCCACCGATGTGGCGACGGAGCGCAGCCTGGGCACCGCGTTCAAGGCCGGGGTCGACCCGGGGTCACCTGCCTGCAGCCCAGCTTCGAACAGCACGGTGCGGCCGTCCGGGCTCACGCTGTTGCTGGTCGCGCGGTAGGCCTCATAGAGCAGGGGAGGCACACCGCTGCCGGGCGGTGGCATGGGCGGCAGCGCGCTGGCTGGCCCCAGTTTGGTGTGCAGGGCCGAGTAGGTGGCAGGGGGCATAGGTATGCCCCCCGGGTTGAGCGGGCCGGTCACGCCCGTGAACTCCCCGCTGGCCACCAGTTTCGCGCTGACCGCGTTGAGCGTGCCGGGGTGTTCCCACACCGGGGTGCCGAACCGGAAGATCAGCGTGGTCGGGTTGGCGGAGGACTGCGGGAAGTGGCGGGCCAGCAGCGCGGTCCCGGCCGCGGAGTCGCTGCCCGCTGGCGGGGTGGCGTTCCCGCCGAACCCGGACCCCTGGTAGCCAAGCACCGCGAACGCGAGGCCGCCGAACACGATGATGCCCGCGAGCAGCACCGGCACGGGACGCCGGACGATACGGCCCGCGACCGTGCCCCAGAAGCCCGCGTCCTTGGTGGGCTGGATGGACAAGGGGATCAGCTTCGGGGTCTTGAACACGGCCGTGAACACCGTGCGCTTCACCGCGAGCAGTGACAGGCGGATCGACAGCAGGGCCGGGAGCAGGGTCAGCGCGGCCAGCAGCACGACGCCGATCGCGATCGCGAACGGTATGCCGAGGTCGGAGTAGAACGGGAAGCTGGCCAGCAGCAGTGTCAGCACGGCCGCGATCACCGTGGCCCCGGAGAACGTGATGGACTCGCCCACCCTGGTCACTGAGGTGACGATCGCCTCTTTGGCCGGGGCACGGGAACGGAACAGGTCGCGGGCGACGCTGCGCAGCAGGCCGCCGTGGTCGGCCGGGTTGTAGGACTCCTCGCCGTGGCTGGCGTTGCGGAGTTCCTCTCTGACCCGGAAGACGAGGAAGAGCCCATAGTCGGTGCCCGCACCGAGGACCAGCACGATCATCAGGTACTGCGCGAGCGGGGAGACCTGCAGTCCGTGGTGTGCCGCTTCGGCGACCAGTGGTCCCGAGATGAGCACCGAGGCGATGGCCGGTATCAGCGTGGTCACCGCCAGTGTCAGCGACCGGAAGATCAGCACCAGCAGCACGATGATGAACAGCGAGGAGTAGTTCTGCACCTTGTTACCGGTGTTGCCCGACGCGTTCTGCTGGTCCACGGCGACAGCCAGCGGGCCGGCCAGGTGCGCCTGCAGCCCCGGTGGCAGCGTGGTTTGGTGGATGGCCGCCCGCAGATTGTCGACCAGGGTGACGACCGCGTTCTGGTTGCCACCACCCACCGGGACGAGCACGAGGAGCTGCTCGGCCTGGCCGTCGCGGGAGCGCCCGAGGTCTACGACCTTCTTCACGGTGGCGACCTGGGTGAACTTGTGCTGCAGCGTCGTGATGGCTGCCAGGTCTGTGGGGGTCAGCGGTGCACCGGACCGCGCAATGACGACCGGCTCGCCCTCCTCGTTCGACGTGCCGAACGCGGCCGCGAGCTGAGCGGCGCGTTCACTCGGCGCGCTGGAGGGGAGGAACTTGGTGTTGTTGCTCTGGGTCACGCTCGACAGTGAGGGGAGCAGGTTCACGGCTGCCAGGGTGCCCACGATCCAGGCGATGGCGACCAGCCAGCGGAACCGCACCGCCAGCGCCCCGATGGTCTTGAAAATCGCGTCAACTAGCACTCGGGAAGTTTACGTTGGCGAAGCTGTGAGCTGGCTGTGCGGGGGGCGCTGTCAGCCGAGGGCGAACCAGCCGCCGGCGCTGCGCGGCGCCGCGGTGCTAAGGGAGGGCCTGCGCCGGGTTAAGTGACTACATTGTGCCGCCAGGTCAAAGGGGGGAAAACTAGAGTCAAATACCAACCGGTATGGACGGGGGGAGGGAGGCTCTACAGGGATATGCGACATCTGATCGGGCTCGTCTTGGCGGTGGTCTTGGCGGCCGCCCTTTTCGCAGCTGGCGGCTATGGCGTGGCGCACGTGTCGGCCGCTGTCGCGCACCCGGCTGTGGCTGGCGGCCGGCTGAGCCAGGCCGGCCTGGAAGGGCTGGCGGCACTGCTCGTGACCGGGGTGCTAATAGGCATCCTGCTCGCGGTCCGGGCCGTGTCACCGCTGGCTACCGGCTTGCCGGGCCTGGCACTACTGGCCTGGACGGCCCTGCTGGCCGTCAGCTACCACCGTGCGGTCACCCTGGTCCCCTTGCAGTCCCACTCCATCGGAGCGGGCTTCAAGATGGTGCTGGCCGATGGTCTGCTCGGGCTGCTGGGTGCAGCGATGGTGGTCCCGCTGTTCGTCCCCAACCGCTGGCGCAGTCTGCGCGGTGCGGACGATGGTGAGGACGCCGACTACGCCGAAACCTCGTTGCTGCGCTGACGCGGCCACCAGGTGCAAGCGCAGTGGCCAGCCGGTCTCCCGGCTGGCCACCTGCCTGGCCGGTCGGCACCGTAAGACGGGGGCGCGTCCCGCGGTGCCGACCGGAAGAACCTCACCTCAGTGGACGCCGCTGAACTGCTCGGCTTCGGTGGACCCGGCCAGCGCCACGGTGGCGGAGTCCGGGTTGATGGCCGAGGTGACCAGGTCGAAGTACCCGGTGCCGACTTCGCGCTGGTGGCGGGTGGCGGTGTACCCCTGGGACTCGGCGCCGAACTCCGCGTCCTGCAGGCGGACGTAGGCCGGCATCCCTTCGGCCGAGTACCCACGCGCGAGCTCGAACATGGAGTAGTTGAGCGCGTGGAAGCCCGCCAGCGTGATGAACTGGAACTTGTACCCCATCGCGCCGAGCTCCTTCTGGAACTTCGCGATCGTGGACTCGTCCAGGTGCTTGCGCCAGTTGAACGACGGCGAGCAGTTGTAGGCGAGCATCATGTCCGGGTACACGGCCTTGATGGCCTCGGCGAACTCAGCGGCCTCCGCCAGGTCGGGCGTGGATGTCTCCATCCAGAGCAGGTCGCTGTAGGGGGAGTAGGCCAGGCCACGGGCGATGCAGGCGGCCATGCCGTTGCGCACCCGGAAGAAGCCCTCGGCCGTGCGCTCGCCGGTCACGAACGGCTGGTCGCGCTCGTCCACGTCGCTGGTGATCAGCGTGGCGGCATGCGCGTCCGTCCTGGCCACGACGATGGTCGGCACCCCGCACACGTCGGCTGCGAGCCGGGCGGCGTTCAGCGTCTTGATGTGCTGGCCGGTCGGGATGAGCACCTTCCCGCCGAGGTGGCCGCACTTCTTCTCCGACGCGAGCTGGTCCTCCCAGTGCACCCCCGCGGCGCCTGCCGCGATCATGCCCTTCATCAGCTCGTAGGCGTTGAGTACGCCACCGAACCCGGCCTCGGCGTCGGCCACGATCGGGGCCAGCCAGTCCGGCGCGAGCCCTGGCACGCCATCCGACTCCGACCAGCTGATCTGGTCGGCGCGCAGCAGCGCGTTGTTGATGCGGCGGACGACCTGCGGGACCGAGTTGGCCGGGTAGAGGCTCTGGTCCGGGTAGGTCTGCCCGGCCAGGTTGGCGTCCGCGGCGACCTGCCAGCCGGAGAGGTAGATGGCGGAAAGGCCCGCCTTGACCTGCTGAACCGCCTGGTTGCCGGTGAGCGCGCCCAGTGCGGCCACGTAGTCCCGCTCGTGGAGCAGGCGCCACAGCCGCTCGGCGCCCCGGCGGGCCAGGGTGTGCTCCTCCTGCACCGACCCGCGCAGGCTCACCACGTCAGTGGCGGTGTACGTGCGCTGGACCGAGTCCCAGCGCGCGTTCGTCGCCCAGTCGCGTGCGAGCAGCTCGGCCTGGGCGGCGAGTCCGCTGGTCACGTGACCGTTGCGCGCCAGGCCGTTGGTTTGAGTGCCTTCCGTCATGCCCTCGAGGCGGAGCTCGTTCACGTGCCCTCCAGTGTGCCGTCCCCGGGTGATACAGCCAGCTTCGAGGCCGAGTGTGGTGAGATGCCAGGAATCCGGGGCGAAAGTTTTGAAGATATTCGTGTACGCTCAACATATGGAGGATTTGGTCGAAGAAGAATTCGGAACATTTCCGCCTGGTGGTCTAGACCTTGCCACCTTCGGGCAGCGCCTGCGGCACCTGCGGCGGACACGCGGGCTCACGCTGGCCGACCTCGGCACGCGGGTCGGGCGTGCTCCCTCGGTCCTGTCACTGCTGGAGAACGGCAGGCGTGAGCCCAAACTGTCGCTGATCGAGGCCCTGGCCAGAGCATTGTCCGTGCCCACGGATGAGCTGCTGCGCCCGCAGCCGCCCAGCCGCCGGGCCCAGCTCGAGATCATGCTGGAGGAGGCACAGCGCGATCCCGCCTACCGTGACCTCGGCCTGCCCTACCTCAAAGCCGGCGCGCGGGTGCCGACCGACGTGCTCGAGCACGTCATCGCCCTCTACGGGGAACTGCGGCGCCAGCGGACCCGGCCGACCGCCACGCCCGAGGAGGCGCGCATCGCCAATGCCGAACTGCGCCAGGCCATGCGCGAGCAGGACAACTACTTCGCCGAGATCGAAGGGCTGGCCGCCCAGGCGCTGGGTGCGGTGGGCTACTCGGGAGGGGCACTGTCCCAGGGCATGCTGATGGCCGTCGTCGCCCACCATGGGTTTGCCGTCTCTTACGCCGAGGACCTGCCGAGGTCGGTGCGCTCGGTCACGGACCTGCGCCACCGGCGGATCTACCTCAAGCAGGAGCCGGTGGGCACCCACTCACCCCGCACGATCATCCTGCAGACCCTGGGGCACTTCATCCTGGACCACGACATCCCGCGTGACTTCGCCGACTTCCTCCGCCAGCGGGTGGAGGCAAACTATTTCGCTGGCGCGGTGCTGCTGCCCGAGCGCTGGGCCGCCCAGTTCCTCATCGACGCCAAGAAGTCGCGGGAACTGTCGGTCGAGGACCTGCGCGACGTGTTCTCGGTGTCCTACGAGATGGCTGCCCACCGGTTCACCAACCTCGTCACCCACCACCTCGGACTGCCCTGCCACTTCACCAAGAACGACGAGGCCGGGGTCATCTACAAGGCCTACGAGAACGACGGCCTGGTGCTGCCCGCCGACCCCTCGGGGGCGATCGAGGGCCAGCGCATGTGCCGCCAGTGGTCCGGCCGGCAGGTGTTCCAGTCCGCCGACCGCTACTCGCCCTACTACCAGTACAGCGACACGCCGTCCGGCACCTACTGGTGCATGGCCCACGTCGACTCCGGTCACGAGCCGGGGTTCGCCATCACGCTCGGCACCCCGTATGAGCACTCGCGCTGGTTCCGCGGACGGGACACGACGCTGCGGCGGACCTCGGGCTGCCCGGACGGTGACTGCTGCCAGCGACCGCCGTCGGCGCTGTCGACACGCTGGGACGGCATGGCCTGGCCGTCGGCGCGGGCCCACGCCCACATCCTGTCCGCCCTGCCGACCGGCAGCTTCCCGGGGGTGGACGACACCGATGTGTATGAGTTCCTCGACCGGCACGCGAAGGCTTTACATCGCTAGCGCAGCGGCGGCCTGACCGCCGGGTGTGCCGCCTACCCGACAGTTCTACTCTTCGGTAACATAAGGGGTGACCCGAGGAGCGGCATGAGCGACCCCGCAACCCCCACCACCGCGTTCAGCCTCGATCCCGGCCCCGACCTGCGCGAGATGCGGGACTGGGTGCACGGGTTCGCGGCCAATGTGATCCGGCCCGCCGGGCACGAGTGGGACGAGCGCGAAGAGACCCCCTGGCCCATCATCGAAGAGGCCGCCAAGGTGGGGCTGTACTCACTGGACTTCTTCGGCCAGCAGTGGCTGGAGCCCAGCGGCCTGGGCATCCCGATCGCGTTCGAGGAGATGTTCTGGGGGGACGCGGGCATCGCTTTGTCGCTGGTCGGCAGCACGCTGGCGGCCGTGGCCGTGGCCAGCAACGGCACACCCGAGCAGGTTGGTGAGTGGCTGCCGCAGATGTTCGGGGAGCCCGGTGACGTCAAGCTCGCCGCGTTCTGCTCCTCAGAGCCCGACGCTGGCAGCGACGTGGGCGCCATCCGGACCCGTGCCGTGTACAGCGAGGCCAGCGACGAGTGGGTGCTCAACGGCACCAAGACCTGGGCCACCAACGGCGGCATCGCCGATGTGCACGTGGTGGTCGCCTCGGTCGACCCCTCGCTGGGAAGCCGTGGCCAGGCGAGTTTCATCGTCCCGCCCGGCACCCCCGGCCTGAGCCAGGGGCAGAAGTTCTCCAAGCATGGGATCCGTGCGTCGCACACCGCGGAAGTGGTGCTGGACAACGTGCGGGTGCCTGGCCGGTGCCTGGTGGGTGGCAAGGAACGGCTGGACTCCCGGCTCGCCCGCGTCCGTGAGGGCAAGCGGGGTGGCGAGCAGGCGGCCATGAAGACGTTCGAGGCCTCGCGTCCCAGCGTTGGGTCGATGGCGGTCGGCGTGGCCCGTGCGGCGTATGAGTACGCGCGAGACTACTCACGTGAGCGGGTGCAGTTCGGCCGGGCCATCGGCCAGAACCAGGCAGTCGCGTTCATGCTCGCCGATATGGGCGCTTCCGTGGACGCGGCCAGGCTGCTGGTGTGGCGCGCGGCGTGGATGGCGCGGCAGGGCCTGCCGCTGGACCAGGCCGAGGGCTCGGTGTGCAAGCTGGTGGCGGGGGAGACCGCGGTGCGGGTCACGGAGAAGGCGATCCAGATCCTCGGCGGCAACGGCTACACCCGGGACTACCCGGTGGAGCGCTGGCACCGCGACGCCAAGATCTTCACTATCTTCGAGGGCACGAGCGAGATCCAGCGCATGATCATCGGAAGGGCCGTCACCGGCCTCGACGTACGGTAGCCCTGAACAGCGCAAACTCCCACATGCCATGAACGTCAAGGAGGTGATCCCGCCACCCGGGGCACAATCCGCACCACCGAACCGGACTGCTGTTCCGCCTCTGTTCCGTAGTAATAGACCCGGCGCGGGAGGCGCGTGGTTCTGCCGGGATGATCTGTGAGGCTGGCGTCCTCCTGCTGCGATAGTGCGGGCTTGGTGTCCCAATCGGCGAGCAGGAGGACGTGTGGGCAAGGGTAGCGGGCTGAC
>DASYYE010000104.1:0-15159 GCA_035946955.1 Streptosporangiaceae bacterium
TGAGTACCGGGCCAAAGCCTGGCGCGGCCAAGCGGCTGCCGGGCAAGACGTTCTCACGCGGGGCGCCGCGGGCTGCGGCCAGTACCGCGCGCCGGCCGCAGCCGACGCGGTTGCGGCTCGGCACCCGTCACAGCCTCACCAGCCGTCACCGCGGTGACGGCCTGGTCGGCGGCGGGGTGCTCAGCGGCGGCACTGCCAGCCGGGCACACCGACGGCAGAGCGGGCTGGCCCCGGGCAAGACGTTCCGTGTGCCGCGCCGCAGCAAGTACCCGGTGGGCAGCGCGGTCAGGTTCCTCACCCGCCGGAAGTCCGGTGGCACACGGCTGGCCATGGGCACCAGCCGTGGGCCGCGCTTCCGCTCGTCGAGTCCGTGGGCACAGCGGCGCGGCTGGCGGGCCCGGCTAGGCCGGCGGCGGACGTCGTGGCGGCCTAGTGGGGGCCGGACAGGAGGGCTGACATGATCCCGTCGGCGCGGCGGCGCCTCGTGGCGCTCTCTGCGGTGTTCTTCCTGCTGCTGACCACGCTGGGTGGGCGCCTGTGGTACCTGCAGGTGATGACGGGTGTTTCCTACGCCGCCGCGGCCGCGCAGGACCAGACGCAGACCGTCATCGTGCCCCCCGTCCGCGGGGAGATCGTGGACGACACCGGGCGCCCCCTGGTGGACAACCAGACCTCCCTCGTGGTCTCGGTGAACCGGGCGCTGCTCCAGCAGCAGGCCGACGGTGGGATCAGTGAACTCCACCGGCTGGCCACGCTGCTCGGCATGAGCTACCAGGTGCTGCAGGAGAAACTCCGGCTGTGCACGAAGGGGGTGTCCCAGCCCTGCTGGCAGGGCTCCCCGTACCAGCCCATCCCCGTGGAACAGCAGGTGCCCGACCGCGTCGCCCTGCAGATCATGGAGAGCCAGGCGTCCTACCCAGGGGTCACCGCGACGCCGCAGCCGGTGACCAACTACGTGCAGCCCTACGCCACCGACGCCGCCCAGATGCTCGGCTACCTGCAGCCCATCACTTCCCAGGAGGTGGCACAGCGCCACCTGCCCGTCACCGGGTTCTCCGGTGTGGACCTGGTGGGCCAGGCCGGCCTGGAAGAGCACTACGACCCGCAGTTGCGTGGCACCCCGGGCACCCAGGTCCTGTCGGTGAACGCGGCGGGCGAGGTGCTGGGGGTCAACCACACGACTCCGGCGACCGCTGGTGACACGCTGGTCACCAGCATCAACGCTCAGCTCCAGGCGGACACCTATCAGGCGCTGGAACAGTCGATCAAGAAGGCGCAGTCTTTCGGCAACACCGGCGCCACCTCCGGGGCCGCGGTCGTGATGACACCGCGTGGCCGGATCCTGGCGATGGCGAGCTACCCGACCTACAACCCGAGCCTCTGGAACGGCGGGATCACCAACCGCGGTTTTCGCAACCTGTTCGGGACCGCCCACGGCGAGCCGATCCTCAACCGGGCCACCCAGGGCGAGTACGGCCCGGGCTCCACCTGGAAGGTCACCTCTACCGCTGCCGCGCTCTCAACCGGGGGGTACTCCGAGGCCAGCACCATCGGCTGTCCAGGGGCAGTGAGCATCGGCGGGCACGCCTTCAACAACTGGACCAGCGCCGACATGGGCCTGATGTCGTTCCACGAAGCCCTGGTGATGTCCTGCGACACCGTGTTCTACCAGGTCGCCTACCAGATGTACCTGCACGACCGGTACGGCGCGAACTTCACCGTGAACCCCCACGCGCCGATCCAGAAGATGCAGAAGACCGAAGTGGACTTCGGGTTTGGCCAGTACACCGGCATCGACGTCCCTGAAGAGTCACCGGGCTCGGTCCCGACGCGGCTGTGGCTGTACAACTACTGGGAGCAGTACCGGCACTACTGGTGCAGGACTGGCAAGGCCAATGGCAGCTACGTGGAGCAGATCGCCTACGACGACTGCCGGACCGGGTACCAGTGGACGCCCGGTCAGGCGGCGATCGCCGCGATCGGCCAAGGCTATGTCACCGTGACGCCGCTGCAGCTCGCGCGTGCCTACGCGGCCATCGCCAACGGCGGCACTCTCTACAGCCCGCGCATCGGCGAGGCGCTCGTGTCCCCGACCGGCAAGGTGGTCCAGCGGATCACCCCACCTGTCGATGGCCGTGTGCACGTGGCGAGGTCCATCCTCACCTATATCAAGAACGCGCTGATCGACGTGCCACTACAGGGCACTGCCACTGGCACGTTCGCCGGATTCCCGCTCGCCAAGATCCCGATCGCGGCCAAGACCGGGACCGCCGAGATCTTCGGTGGTCAGGCGACCTCGGTGTTCGCCTCGTTCGCACCGGCAAACGACCCCAAGTATGTGGTCGTCGTCATGGTCCCCAAGTCGGGTGAAGGCGCGGACGTGTCGGGGCCATGCGCCCGCCAGATCTATGAGGACCTGTATGGCCTGCTGGGTGGGCCTGGCCAGCAGGACAAACGGGGTAACCACGCGATCTTCCCCGCCGGGGAGTCCCCGCGCGGCCTGCCGCGCTTCTCCGCTAACGGCCAGGTCCTGCCCCCCACCTCATACAAGGGGGCACCGTAGTGAGCGTGTTCGGGCGGGGCAGGGACGTGGGCGGCGGCCTGGCGACGGGTCGCTCACCTGCGCTGCGGGCACTCGGCCCAGTGCTGCCCGGCAGCTACGGCGGCCGCACGGCTGCGTTGCGAACCCGCAGCCTGCCCCGGCGGCTGTTCGCCGAGGACTCGCAGCTGCGCCACACCGACTGGGTGCTCGTCCTCGCGGTGCTCGCCCTGTCCCTCATGGGCACACTGCTGGTCTGGTCGGCCACCAGGCCAGGGCTCGCCCAGGCGGGCCTCAACCCCAACTCCTACCTGGAGAAGCAACTCCTCAACGTGGCCATCGGCCTGCTGCTGCTGGTGGCCGTGAGCCTGGCCGACTACCGCATGCTGAAGGTCATCGCGCCGTACGCGTACGCCGTGTCGTGCCTCGGCCTGCTCGCGGTGCTCAGCCCGCTCGGTTCCACGATCAACGGTGCGCACGCGTGGATCTCGCTGCCCGGTGGGTTCCAGGTCGAGCCCTCTGAGTTCGTCAAGCTCGGGCTGGTCCTGGTGCTCGCGGTGATCCTCGCGCAGGTCCGTGGCAGACCTGAACCCCCCAAACTGCGTCAGCTCGGACTCGCCGTGTTTGTTGCCGTCCCCGCCATCGCCCTGGTCGAGGCCGAGCCGGCCCTTGGCGTGGCCATCGTGCTCGTGGCCGTGCTGGCTGGCATGATCGTGCTGTCTGGCCTGCGGCTGGGCTGGATCGTCGTGCTCACGACTGCCGCAGCGCTGGGCGTCGGCGCGGTCTTCAAGATGCACCTGCTCCAGTCGTACCAGACACAGCGGCTGACCTCGTTCCTCAACCCCAACGCGAACACGCTCGGCGCCGGCTACAGCGCGAACCAGGCCAAGATCATGATCGGTTCCGGCGGCATGTTCGGCCAGGGTCTTTTCCACGGCCAGCTCGTGGCCGGGAACTTCGTGCCCAACCAGCAGACCGACTTCATCTTCACCGTGGCCGGTGAGGAACTCGGTTTCGTCGGAGCCGTCGCGATCATCGCGGTCCTGGGGGTCGTCCTGGTCCGTGCGCTGCGCATCGCGGCCCGCGCAGACGACATGTTCGGGCTGCTCGTGGCATCAGGCATCGCGCTGTGGTTCGGTGTCCAGACCTTCGTGAACATCGGCATGACGATCGGGATCGCGCCGGTCACCGGCATCCCCCTGCCATTCCTGTCCTACGGCGGGTCGGCCATGTTCGCGGACATGATGGCCATCGGCGTGCTGCAGTCCGTCCACCGCCGCCACCGCATGTTCGGCTGATTTGGGTGCCCAGCGCGGCGTCCGTGTAGTTGAGGGCAGTGTCGGTAAGCTTGATCACATGTCTACTGTCGCCGCCCCGAACCAGGGGCGCGGCAGGGCGCCGGGCATGACCCGGCTGGACGTCCGGTACTCTGGCTATAAGAGGCTGCGTTTCGCCAGCCACCGCCACGCCGTTCGTGCTCTAGGGCGGGGGCCTCGTAGGGCAGGGCTACCCAGCGCATGGCGTGTCGGCCACGACCGGGCCGCGGAAACCTGCGGACCGGTGTGGCCAGGACGGGGATGGCAGGCGAGACCGGGACAGGTGGGTTGTGTCCCGTTCGCTGCCGCCCGGAGCGCCTGGCGGCAGGACGTAGCTCGCCAGACGGGATCGACGTGACCGGTGTGACTGAAGGCAACGCAGCGCTAGCTGGGCAGCAGCCCAGATGTCACAGTGGGCCCGGGAATACCAAGCTTCGAATGGTTGTTCGGCAGGTCAGACTTGCCGAACGGCCAAACCATGTTGTTGCCGCGCACCGCCAAGGTGCCTGCTGGCCATGGGCCAGCTGGGCCGGGGCACGCGACACCGGTCCAGGGAGCGTGCTCCCTGGACTCCCCCATGGGGTGACCCGGACGGCTGGCTGGCGTAGCGCCACTCGTGCTGGGGCTCACGGTGCTGGCCTGGGGACATGGCTCCCCGGGCACCAAAGCGTGCCGCAGGCGCCTGGGTGGGGCGCGGCAGCCGACACAGTGGATACAACGCGCACCGGTGGAAGCACCACCGCGAGAGCGGCGGCCCGCCAGGGTGGCGCGTGCGACCAGTTCCTGCGCGGAACACGGCCTGCTCCGAGCGGCCGAGTTCCCGGGAACTTGACGGGAGATAGCCCGGATGCTCGAAAGCGAGCTGCACAACAAAGAGTCCGAGGGTGATGGGACCGGAGCAACTAGCTCCTCAGGTATAGCCGAGGCATCGGCCAGCGACGTCGGCGCACCGCCAGGTGATGCGGGCGGGACGCCAGTCATGTCCGCAGGCGGCCGCCCGGACGGTGACGGCGCGCAGGCAGGCGGGGAGGGCGGGCAGGGACCACGTCAGCGGCGGACCACCACACGTCGGCGTACCACCCGCGCCACCAGCACGTCCGCGGCCGTGGACGGTGGCCCTGAGGCCCCGCCCGCCACGGAGGACTCCGCCAGCGACCGCCGCCGGGACAGCCAGGACGCCACCGGGGCCCAGTCGCCTGCGGCGCAGGCCGTGGACGCTGGGCCGCCCGTGGTACGCTTCATGTCCCGCGACTCCGCTGCTGCCCCAGCCGCTGACGCGGCCAGCCAGGCCGCACCGCAGTCCCCGGCGGCGCCCAGCGCCGTTCCGGCCGCGACCTTCCAGCCCCCCCAGGTGATCTTCCAGCCACCGGCGGAGACCTCGCGCGCCGCGGCCACCAGCGGCACAGTCAGTAACAGCACGACCAGCGGCACGGCCAGCCGCGGCACGGCCAGCAGCAGTACGGCCAGCCGTGGCACGGCCAGCAGTGGCGCAACGGTCAGTGGCGGCACTGCTAGTGCTGGCCCGGCCAACGGCGGCACCGAGGCTGAGCACGAGGAGAGCGAAGGCGAGGGGGCTGGCCGGCGCCGCCGCCGCCGGGGGTCACGCTCCCGGGGACGGGCTGACGGAGAAGGCGCAGCCGAGGCCGACAGTGCGGAATCCGGTGCCGAGGCCCACGCAAACGGCCCTGTCCGGGCCGCGGGCGCCGAGCCCAGCGAACAGGCCGAGTCCGCCGACGACGATGCCGATGATGACGGCGAGACCGGCACCGCGGGCAGCCGTCGCCGCCGCCGCAAGCGGCGCCGTGGTGCCGCGGCCGACACGGACCAGCGCTCTCCCGATGACCCGCCGGACACCGTGGTGCACGTTAGGGCCGTACGGTCGGGGTCGGACGACCCCTCCGGAGAGGTCCAGTCCGTGCGGGGTTCCACCCGCCTCGAAGCCAAACGCCAGCGTCGCCGCGAAGGCCGCGACACCGGGCGCAGACGCCCGCCGATCATCACCGAGTCCGAGTTCCTCGCCCGCCGCGAGGCTGTCGAGCGGGTCATGGTCGTGCGCCAGTCGGGGGAGCGGACCCAGATCGGCGTGCTGGAGGACGGCGTCCTCGTCGAGCACTACGTCGACAGGGCCACGCACAAGTCCCTGGTCGGCAACGTCTACCTCGGCAAGGTGCAGAACGTCCTGCCCTCCATGGAGGCGGCGTTCGTAGACATCGGCAAGGGCCGCAATGCCGTGCTCTACGCCGGTGAGGTGAACTTCGACGCCAGCGGCCTGGAGGGGGAGTCCAAGCGCATCGAGTCCGCGCTCAAGTCCGGCCAGTCCGTCCTCGTGCAGGTCACCAAGGATCCGGTCGGGCACAAGGGCGCCCGGCTCACCTCTCAGGTGAGCCTGCCCGGGCGTTACCTGGTCTACGTGCCGGGCGGCTCCATGATGGGGATCAGCCGCAAGCTGGCCGATACCGAGCGGACCCGGCTCAAGCAGATCCTCAAGCAGGTGATGCCCGAGGAGGCCGGGGTCATCGTCCGTACGGCCGCGGAAGGGGCGTCCGAGGAGGAACTCGCCCACGACGTGGCCCGGCTGGCCGCCCAGTGGGAGGCCATCGAGGCCAAGGCGAGGTCAGCGAGCCCGCCCGAACTCCTCTACAGCGAGCCCGACCTCACCATCCGGGTGGTCAGGGACATATTCAACGAAGACTTTTCCAGGCTCGTCATCTCCGGTGAGCAGGGCTGGGACCTGGTGGACGAGTATGTCCGCTACGTGGCCCCGCACCTGGTGGAGCGGCTCGAGCGCTTCGACGAGGACGAGGACGCATTCGCCCGTTACCGCATCGACGAGCAACTGGCCAAGGCCCTGGAACGCAAGGTGTGGCTGCCCAGCGGCGGCTCGCTGGTGATCGACACGACCGAGGCCATGACGGTCATCGACGTCAACACGGGGAAGTTCACCGGTCAGGGTGGCAACCTCGAGGAGACGGTCACCCGCAACAACCTGGAAGCTGCCGAGGAGATCGTCCGGCAACTGCGGCTGCGTGACGTCGGTGGCATCATCGTGATCGACTTCATCGACATGGTCCTGGAGAGCAACCGTGAGCTGGTGCTGCGGCGGCTGCTCGAATGCCTCGCCCGCGACCGGACCAAGCACCAGGTGGCCGAGGTCACCTCGCTCGGCCTGGTCCAGATGACCCGCAAGCGGGTGGGTTCCGGGCTGCTGGAGGCGTTCTCCCAGCCGTGTGAATGCTGCAATGGGCGTGGCCTGATCGTCTCGCTGGATGGTCCCTACGCCGCGACCGGTGAGCGGTCCAGGGCAGGCGGCCGTCCGGCCCGGGCCAATGGGTCACACCCGCAGGACGCCCCCCAGAACGGCGGCAACGGCAGCAGTTCACCCGCGCAGTCCAGTTCGCGCAGCAGGAGCCGCCGGTCCGGACGGGGCCAGGCGGCAGGGCAGGACCAGCCCGAACAGCCACTCGCCACGGAGGAGCCACTCGCCGCTGAGGCGGGAATGACTGACCAGGCTGGGGCCGGCGAGGCAGTTGACGCTGAGACGGCCGTCGCCGAGGTGAGAGCCGCAGATGCCGGGGCGGAAGAGAGCGCCATCACGCTGGACCGGGCCGACACCCGCGCCACAGCCAGTGGACTGGATAACAGCGGCTTCCATGACCAGCCCAGCGACGAGGACGCTGCCCCCGCCTCGGGCGGGCGGCGACGGCGCCGGTCCGCCACGAGGGAGCCAGGCCCCCCGGACAACCCGGACAGCACAACTGGCATAGTCAACGTGGCCGAGCCAGGAGCACCGACGTCAGCTGCTGCTGGGGTCTGATAGCCTGGGGAGCCAGCGCACAGGATGGGTCCGGGATCCATTCCCAGGACGGCCGTGTGCCAAGACTCGCGTGGCCTCCCTCACGCACCAAGTCTGCGATGACAGGGTGGCCCGCACGCGCGAAAGAGAGAGCCTTCTGTGTACGCGATCGTGCGCTGCGGTGGCAGGCAGGAGAAGGCGGGAGTCGACGACGTCCTGACAGTCGACACGCTCGCCGGTGAGATCGGGTCCAGCGTGACGCTGCCCGCCCTGCTCGTCGTCGACGGAGACAAGGTCATCAGCGACCCCGCTGAGCTGAGCCGCTTCCAGGTCACTGCCGAGATCATGGGAACGGTCGTAGGCCCCAAGATCAACATGATCCACTACCGGAACAAGACCGGCTACCGGCGGCGCCTCGGGCACCGGCAGCGGTACACCCAGGTGAAGATCACCTCGGTCGGGACCGCCCGGAAGCCCGCCGCGGCCAAGAAGGGCTGAGGAGATGGCACACAAGAAAGGTGCTTCGTCCAGCCGCAACGGCCGTGACTCCGCAGCCCAGCGGCTTGGGGTCAAGCGGTTCGGCGGTCAGCAGGTGAACGCGGGCGAGATCATCGTGCGCCAGCGCGGCACCCACTTCCACCCTGGCTATGGCGTGGGCCGCGGCAAGGACGACACCTTGTTCGCGCTCGTCGGCGGCGTGGTCACGTTCGGCACCGTCCGGCGCCGTCGTGCCGTCAGCGTGTTCGCCGACGGGGTTCCCGGCGGCGGCCGCCCGGCCAGCGACTCTAAGACGGCCAGCACGGCAAAGGCTGAGAAGGCCCCTGCTACAGCGGCCAAGCGCACCGCGAGTTCCCGCCGCACTCCGGCTGCCGAGCCTGCCGGGGACACCGCGTAGGACTTCGTCATATGAAGTGTCCAGGGGCGGATCGCGAGCCGATTCGCCCCTGGTGCTTGTGTGGCCGGGGAGTGTGGGGAGAGGAAGACCGTGGCTGAATTCGCCGACGAAGTGGTCCTGCGTGTGAAGGCAGGCAACGGCGGACACGGCTGTGCCTCGGTCCACCGTGAGAAGTTCAAGCCACTGGGAGGCCCCGACGGGGGCAACGGCGGCCGTGGCGGGGACGTCATCCTCGAGGTCAATCCCAGCATGGCGACACTGCTTGACCTGCAGCGCCGCCCGGTGCGCCGGGCAGGCAACGGCAAGCAGGGCGCTGGCTCGCACCGCAACGGAGCCGACGGAGCCGACCTGGTCGTCGCCGTCCCGGACGGCACGGCCGTGAAGACCCTCGACGGCGAGGTGGTCGCCGACCTGGTGGGCGCGGGCACCCGTTTCGTCGCAGCCCAGGGCGGCCACGGCGGGCTTGGCAACGCTGCGCTGGCCTCACCGCGGCGCAAGGCCCCCGGATTCGCCCTGCGGGGCGAGGCCGGCGAGGAACACACGCTGCTGGTGGAGCTGAAGACCGTGGCCGACGTGGGCCTGGTCGGCTTCCCCAATGCCGGCAAGTCATCACTGATCTCCGCCATGTCAGCGGCCCGCCCGAAGGTCGCGAACTACCCCTTCACCACGCTCACCCCGCACCTTGGCGTGGTGGAGGCGGGCCAGACCCAGTTCGTCGCGGCCGACGTCCCAGGGCTGATCCCCGGGGCCAGTCAGGGTAAGGGCCTGGGCCTGGGCTTCCTGCGCCATGTCGAACGCTGCGCCGTGCTGGTCCACGTGCTCGACTGCGCCGCCGGCCTCGCGGGTGAGGACGGCCGTGACCCACTCACCGACCTGGACGTGATCGAGGCTGAGCTGACCGCCTACGGCGCGGCCACCGGCACCGACCTGGCTGACCGGCCCAGGGTGGTCGTACTGAACAAGGTCGACGTGCCAGCCGCCCGTGAGGTGGCTGACCGCGTCGCCCCCCAGATCGCCGCCCGTGGGCTGGAAGTCTGCGCGGTATCGGCGGCCACCCACGAGGGCGTGCGGGAGCTGACCTATGCCCTGGGCCGGGTAGTGGCCGCTGCGCGCGCCGCGGCCCCGCCGCCCGAGCCAACCCGGCAGGTGATCCGGCCACGCGCCGTGGGCGGCCCAGAGTTCGAGGTCGTCCCCGCGGGTGAGAACAGGTTCTGGATACGGGGGGACAAGCCGCGCCGCTGGGTCCGCCAGACCGACTTCACCAACTCCGAAGCCGTCGGCTACCTGGCGGACCGGCTTGCCCGGCTCGGCGTGGAGGAGGCGCTCACAGCCGCGGGTGCGGCGGTCGGTGCCGAGGTCATGATCGGCGACGTTGGCGACGAGGTCGTGTTCGACTGGGATCCAGACGTGCCCGCTGGCGGCTCAGCGCACAGTTTCGGCCCACGCGGCACCGACCAGCGGCTTCCCTCGTGACCACGCCGCAGCCAGCGCAGCAGGGACCAGCGACCCCCACACCCCCCACCTCCAGGCTCGCACCTCAAACGCCAGCGGCTCCCACCCGCACCTCCGGGCACGCACCGCAGACACCAGCGGCTCCCACACCCCCCACCTCCCGGTCAGACGTTGTGGGAGCGCGGCGAGTCGTGGTCAAGATCGGCTCATCCTCGCTGACAACGCCAAGCGGGGGCATTGACGACGAGCGTGTGATGGCGCTCACGGAGGTGCTGGCCGCGCGGGTGCAGGCCGGTGCACAGGTCGTGCTGGTGTCCTCGGGAGCGATCGCCGCCGGGCTCACCCCGCTGGGCCTGGCTCGCCGGCCAACCGACCTGGCCACCCAGCAGGCGGCCGCCAGCGTAGGGCAGGGCCTGCTGGTCGCCACCTACACGGCCGCCTTCGCCCGCCACGGCATCCGTACCGGGCAGATCCTGCTCACCGCCGACGACCTGATGCGGCGCGCCCACTACCGCAATGCCCAGCGCACCCTCACCCGCCTCCTCGAACTCGGCGTCCTGCCGGTCGTGAACGAGAACGACACCGTGGCCACCCACGAGATCCGCTTTGGTGACAACGACCGCCTAGCCGCGCTCGTCGCCCACGTCACGAGAGCCGGAGCACTGGTCCTGCTCTCCGATGTGGAGGGGCTCTACGACAAAGACCCGCGTGAGCCGGGCGCGCGGTTGATCAGCCAGGTGGCGGACAGGGCAGAACTCGACCAGGTCAGGCTCGGGCCGCCCGGTGAGGCTGCCCCCCACGCACGGCGCGTGGGCACCGGGGGCATGGCCACCAAAGTGGACGCTGCCCTGATCGCGACCGAGGCCGGTATCCCTACGGTCGTAACCAGGGCTGACCGCGCCGCGGCGGCACTCGCGGGCGAGCAGGTGGGCACGTACTTCGCGCCCCACGCACGGCGGCTGGGAGCCCGCCAGCTCTGGCTGGCCCACGCAGCGTCCGCGCGGGGCCGGCTGGTACTGGACGCCGGGGCGGTGCAGGCGGTGCTCGACCGCCGCGCGTCCCTGCTGCCCGCTGGCATCACCGGCGTCGAGGGCACATTCGAGGCGGGCGACCCGGTGGACCTGTGCGACGCCGACGGCCGTGTGGTCGCACGCGGCCTAGTGAACTACGACGCGGCCGAGATCCCCTCGCTCATGGGCCGCTCCACCCGCTGGCTCGCAGCCAAACGCGGCCCCGGCTACGAACGCGAGGTCGTCCACCGCGACGACCTAGCAGTCCTCCGCCAGTAGCACCCGCCCCGCCTGGCTGATAGCCGCCACCCACCACGCTGGCGGTCGCTGGCCCACTGCGCTGGCGGTCGCTGGGCCCACCGCGCTGATAACAGCAAGAAACAGCGGACGCCAAGCCCTCGATGGTCATTGCGGTCATGATCGAAGTACCGCCGCGGACAAAAGATTCTCCGCGGCGGTACATCCATGAGTGCTGGGCTGGGCTCGTTGGGCTGGGCTCGTTGGGCTGGGCTGGGCTCGTTGGGCTGGGCTGGGCTCGTTGGGCTGGGCTGGCCGGGCTGGCCGGGATTGGTCGGCCAGCTTGGTCAGGAGTCTTCGCTGTCGCTGCTGCCGCCGTCGCCGCCGCGGCGGCCGAAGATGCCGCTGAACAGGCGTTCGCCTGCGTCGGTCGCGGTCTCCGCAAACCCCTTCACCAGGCCGACGAACGGGTCGGCGGTCCGGTTCCAGGAGTCTTGGTAGGACTTGGCCGCGGCCTTGACCTCTTCGGTCACCGAGACCTGGGGGTCGTCCTCGCGGCGTGGGTATTCGCCGCCCAGGATGGTCTCGTACTCGCCCTCGGACACCCACCGGTCGAGCTCGGCGAAGCGCACCACTGCGAACGGGTGTGTGTTGCCCTGCAGTTGGAGCAGCTTCAGCAGGCCCTCCCGCACGTCGGGGACTGCGTCGTACTCGCGTGCCTGCTGGTGGAAGGCGTCGTGGCTGAGCTCGGACAGGCGTGGGCCGCCAGCGATCTTCATCAGGGCACGGCGTGCGGCTGCCGGATCCTGGCCCGCCAGCACACCAGCGCGGTCACAGGACAGCTCCGACTTCCGGTACCACTCTTCCAGGCCAGCGATGATCACCCGCAGCCCGATGTAGCCCACTGCGAACCAGGCGAGCCGGGTGGCGAGCATGGTGAGGTGGTAGAGCATGGTCCGGTACACCGAGTGGCCCGACAGGACGTGGCCCAGTTCATGGCCGATCACGAACCGGAGTTCCTCGTGGTCGCACAGGTCCACCATGCCCGTGGTGATCACGATGAACGGCTTGTCGGCACCCAGCGCCATGGCATTGGGCACCGGGTTCTGTGAGATGAAGAGTTCAGGGACCGTCGGCAGGTCAAGGATGGACGAGCCGTCGAGCAACAGGGTGTACAGCTCGGGGAACTGGTCCTGGGACGCCCGGACCGAGCTGGCCAGGAACAGCAGACGGAGGCTCCGGTCGCTGAAGAGCCCGGCGAGGCGCTTGAGCAGGACGTCGAAACCGGTGAGCTTGCGCATCGCGACCAGCGCAGAGCGGTCGGCGGGGTGTTCGTAGGCGCGGGAGGAGATACCGGGCAGGCGTACCCGGGCGCGATCCGGCGTGGTCATACTCGCGATAGTACGCGGTACTCAAGGGAGCGTGTCCAGAGCGATTGCGTGGGTTTGGCGCTTCGGCAGGGCACGCGTGAGGGTTTAGAAGGAAAAAGTTAGAGTCGAGGAATGGGAGAACGGGGGCGTGCGGACAGGGTTGGCGTCATGGGCGGCACATTCGACCCCATCCACCACGGGCACCTGGTCGCCGCCAGTGAGGTCGCGCACAAGTTCTCGCTGGACGAGGTGGTGTTCGTCCCGACCGGCGAACCGTGGCAGAAGGACGGGCGGCAGGTGTCACCGGCCGAAGACCGTTACCTGATGACGGTGATCGCGACAGCGTCCAATCCGGCGTTCACCGTCAGCCGGATCGACATCGACCGGCCCGGCCCCACCTACACCGTCGATACCCTGCGTGACCTGCGGGCCGAGTGGGGCGAGGGCCCTGAGTTCTTCTTCATCACCGGCGCGGACGCGCTGTCGCGGATGATGTCCTGGCAGGACGCTGGTGAACTGTTCTCGCTCGCGCACTTCGTGGGCTGCACCCGGCCGGGGCATGGGCTGACTACGAAGGGCCTGCCCCGTGACGGTGTGAGCCTGGTGGAGGTGCCCGCGCTGGCGATCTCCTCAACGGAGTGCCGCCAGCGCGTGGCCGCGGGTGAGCCGATCTGGTACCTGGTCCCAGACGGGATCGTCCAGTACATCACCAAGCGGGGGCTCTACCTCAAGCCCGTCGACTGAAGCGCCAGGGACGGGCGCTCACGTTGGGTCGTCCAGCATGGTCCTGGTCACGTGGATGTGCCGGGCGGAGGGCGGCAGCGGGCGGTGCACCATGTGGACCGGCTTCAGCGGGGCCTGGCTGTAGTTGAAGGCATTGGTGAACGGGTATGCCGCGGCGTCGATGGGGCTCAGTGGGGCGAGGCCGAAGTTGTGCTCGGTGAAGGCGAGGATCCCCGCGAACGAGGTGGGCGTGGAGTCGGTGTACCCCGCCTTCGCATAGGGGGAGACGATGATCATCGGGACTCGGGGGCCTTCTTGTGTGCCCATCTGGTTGGACGGCGGCGGCACCTGGTCGTAGAAGCCGCCCATATCGTCGAAGGTGATGAACACCGCGGTCGAGTTCCAGTCCGGGCCGTGCTCGATCTCCCTGACGAGCTGGCCGATCCAGTTGTCACAGTCGGTCATGCTCCAGAGGTTGTGGCAGGAACTGAAGACCTCGTTCTCGGTGCCGCCGGGGGTCACGATGGAGAAGTTGGACAGGCCAGTGGCGGCGTCGTGGGCGAACTGACCGCCATCGACCAGGTTGTGGTCCTGGCTGGTGTAGAGGCACTCCGCGAAGCTCGGGCAGATCGCCCAGACGCGTCCCCCGTTTATTGGCTTTGCGGCGCCGTAGATCTTCCAGGTCAGCCCGGCTGACTGGAGCCGGTCCATGATGGTCGGCGCGTAGGAGGCGGGGGTGGGCTCGAAGGCGCCGCCGTTCGGCCGCCCGAGCGAGGGGTCGGGAACGCAGCTCGGAACCTGCTGGACCTGGTGGGTGGTGGGGTTTATCCAGGGTGCGACCAGTCCGGAGTCGCAGCCCCAGCCGTGGTGGACGCCGGGGGCGGCTGCGGGGAGGTCGCCGGTGAACCCGTCGAGTGAGGCCATGGCCGCGTACAGGTGGCCGCCCCAGGAGGGCGAGTCCGCCATCGAGAACGTGTGGTCGCTGACGGCGAACTTCTGCGCAAGGGAGGTGATGTTGGGTATCTGGCTGGGCTCGTACCCGGAGACACAGCTGTAGCCCGGGGCGGCACACCCCACGATGTTCTCCCAGCCGTCCATCTTGCCGTTGTCGATGGCGGCGAGCTGTGAGGCTATGTTGTGGTCCTCGTTCGGCACGGTGTCCGGGGCAACGCTGGGCGTGACGGTGGCGCCGTTGGACAGGGTCACGCTGGTGGGCATGCCGACGCAGCCGTCCAGGCGCTGACCGGGGTTCTGTGCCAGCTGGTCGCACCAGTACCCGAGCACGTTGTCGAAGCTGTGGTTCTCCATGTACAGGACCACGACGTGCTGGATGGGTGTTGCCACTCGGTGCGCCCTGGGGACGGCCAGGGCCGCCGTCGGGATAGCGATCAGCACGGCTACAACAAGAACTACCCGAAACCACGCCTTCACAGTGGGTTCCTATCGGTATATGTCCGAATCGTCCCCCGCATCGTAGGGGGACAGGATGTGCTGAGAGCGACGAGCTTTGAACTGTTCAGAATCTTTGAGGATCACTGTTCAGATACGTGACCCGCGCCTGGCATGTACATGGCGGTTGCATTACTCGTGAGTACAGGGATCACGGCGGCACTCACGTTGGGTCGTCCAGCATGCTCTTGGTCACGTGGATGTGCCGGGCAGAAGGTGGCAGCGGGCGCCGCACCATGCGGACCGGCTTCAGCGGGGCCTGGCTGTAGTTGAAGGCATTGGTGAACGGGTACGCCGTCGAGTCGATGGCGCTCAGCGGGGCGAGCCCGAAGTTGTGCTCGGTGAAGGCGAGGATGCTCGCGAACGACGTGGGCC
>DASYYE010000105.1:0-6767 GCA_035946955.1 Streptosporangiaceae bacterium
GGAGAGCCCCCAGAACATCGCCATGGGTGAGCAGTTCGTCTCCCAGGTCGTCAACGCGGTGATCACCAGCCCGAACTGGCCCTCGACGCTGCTGATCTGGACCTACGACGAACACGGCGGCTACTACGACCACGTGCCCCCACCCCGCGCTCTGGCCCCCGACAACACCCCGCCCAACGTCCCCGCCGGCGTCTCCCCCTACGACGGCTTCCACCAGTACGGCTTCCGCGTACCCTGCGCCGTGGTCTCCCCCTGGGCCCGCCCCAGCTACGTCTCACACCAGGTCTTCGACCACACCAGCATCTGCGCCCTGGTGCAGGCCAAATGGAACCTTCCGGCCATGACCTACCGCGACGCCAACGCCAGCAACATGCTCGACATGCTCGACCTGACCCACCCCACCTTCCTCACCCCACCCCCCCTCGCACCCCCACTGGTCGTCAGCGACCCCAGCTGCCTCGCCTGCAACACCACCGGCCCCGGCACCATCCCACCCCCAGGCTCAGTCACCAAACGCCCCTAGCGTCGATCAGCCGTTCAGTTTTTCTCCCCTGCAGGGGCGAAAAACTGAACGGCTGATGAGTGTCCACAGGCGATGCGGCGGGCTGGGGTGGTCGAGGGGCGCCATGCCCGGGCAGGCGAGTCGGTGGTGTGATCGTCTGCGTGACGGGATCGGACACACACCGTGCGGTCGAGGCCGTCGTCCGGATGGAATGGGCGCGGCTCATCGCAGGGCTCGCCCGGTACTGCAACGACGTCGGGCTGGCCGAAGAACTCGCCCAGGACGCCGTGGTCGCGGCGCTGGAGCAGTGGCCAGCCAGTGGTGTGCCCCGCAACCCAGGCGCCTGGCTGATGACCGTGGCCAAGCGGCGGGCCATCGACCTGTTCCGGCGCAACCGCGAACTCGAGCACAAGTACGACCAGATCGGGCGCGCCCTCGAGGCCGCCGGGGACAGCATGGCCGGCGAACTCGACCGCGTCACTGCCGACGACATCGACGACATCGACGACAACATGCTGCGGCTGATCTTCACCGCGTGTCATCCGGTGCTGGCCATGCCGGCCAGGGCAGCGCTGACGCTGCGGCTGCTCGGTGGCCTGACCACGGCCGAGATCGCACGTGCCTACCTGGTGCCGGAACCGACGATCGCCCAGCGCATCGTCCGCGCCAAAAAGACACTGGCGGCGAAGAAGGTGCCGTTCGAGACGCCGGACAGCCAGCAGCGTCCAGCCAGGCTCGCCTCGGTCTGTGAGGTCGTCTACCTCATCTTCAACGAGGGCTACTCGGCCACTGCGGGTGACGACTGGATGCGCCCGTCGCTGTGCGCCGAAGCGCTGCGGCTGGGCCGGCTCCTGGCCCAGCTCACCCCGGCGGAGCCAGAGGTCCAGGGGCTGCTGGCGCTGATGGAGATCCAGGCGTCGCGGATCCGTGCCCGCACCGGGCCGTCTGGTGAGCCGATCCTCCTGCTCGACCAGGACCGGACCCGCTGGGACCGGTTGCTGATCCACCGTGGCCTCGCGGCGCTGGCGCGGGCGGAGGAACTCGGCGGCTCGCGCGGGCCCTATGTCCTGCAAGCCGCCATCGCCGCCTGCCACGCCCGGGCGGTGCACGCGCAAGACACCGACTGGGCGCACATCACGGCGCTGTACTCCCTGCTCGCTGAGGTGATGCCCTCGCCGGTGGTTGAGCTGAACCGGGCGGTCGCGGTGTCCATGGCCTACGGCCCGCAGGCCGGCCTGGACCTGGTGGACCAGCTCGCTGCCGAGCCAACCCTGCGCGACTACCACCTGCTGCCGAGCGTCCGCGGTGACCTGCTCATGAAGCTGGGGCGGCCGGTGGAGGCCAGAGCCGAGTTCGAGCGGGCCAGCGCGCTCACCCACAACGCCCGCGAGCAGGAACTGACCGCGACGCGGGCACGCGCGGCCGGTGCCGAGGCCACGAACACCCATGCCACACCCGGGCCGCCGACCACCTCCTCATGAGAGTTAGCGGGTCGGCCTAGGGTGGGAGAGTGATGAGCCTGGATGACGCCCGGCGCTTTGCGCTGTCGCTGCCGGAAGCCACCGAGGAGCCGCACTTCGACATGACGTCGTTCCGGGTCCGCGGCAAGATCTTCGCCACCGCGCCGCCGGACGATGCCCACCTCCACGTGTTCGTTGACGAGGCGGAGGCACAGGCGTGCGCGGCCGAAGACCCGGCCGCGTTCGAGCTCTTGTGGTGGGGCAAGAAACTCAGCGGCGTGCGCGTCGTGCTCGCCCACGCCTCACCCGCACGCGTGCGGGAACTCCTGGAGGATTCCTGGCGCCGCCGGGCACCAAAGCGTGTCATCGCCGCCTACGACACCTCCCGCAACGGCTGACACCACTAGAGTTGGGTCTCGTGCGGCTCGTTATCGCCCGGTGCACGGTGGACTACGCGGGGCGGCTGACCGCGCACCTGCCCTCCGCTGTCCGGCTGCTCATCGTCAAGGCCGACGGCTCGGTGCTGGTCCACTCCGACGGCGGCAGCTACAAGCCCCTGAACTGGATGTCGCCGCCGTGCAAGCTGTCGGAGTCGCCGGGTGCCTGGCGGGTGACCAGCAAGGGCGGCGAGGAGTTGCGGGTCACGATCGAGGAAGTGTTCCACGACTCCAGCCACGAACTAGGAATCGACCCGGGCCTGGTCAAGGACGGAGTCGAGGCGCACCTGCAGGAACTGCTCGCAGCGCAGGTCCACATCCTCGGCGAAGGCTGGCGGCTGATGCGCCGGGAGTACCCGACCGCGATCGGGCCGGTGGACCTCATGTGCCGCGACGGGGACTCCGTCGCGGTGGCCGTGGAGATCAAGCGGCGTGGTGAGATCGACGGGGTGGAGCAGCTCACCCGCTACCTGGCACTGCTGAACCGCGACCCGCTGCTCGCGCCGGTGCACGGCGTGTTCGCGGCCCAGGAGATCAAACCGCAGGCCAGGGTGCTCGCTGAGGACCGGGGCATCCGGTGCGTCACCCTCGACTACGACGCGATGCGCGGCATGGACGACCCATCCGACCGCCTGTTCTGATCGCCCCTACCTGTGACACCTGATAGCGTTAGTAACCTAATTAGTCGGTCTACCAGGAATGTCCCCAGTATGGCGCCACACCTGGTTACGATGCGCTGATGGGCGCTGAACCTGAGGCCATGACCCCGTTGCCGGTGCGAACCAACCGCTACCGGAGATCAGGGCGTCACTCGAGTCCACACCAGCTCTCTCTGCCCTCCGACGCACCTGCGTTGGTGATAGCTGTGCCGGGCGCGGCGACCCCTGAGAACCAGGAGACTGCGGAACTCGTAGCAGCCGTCGCGGGTGCCTCCTGCCAGGGCGCGGAGGTCTACATCGGCTACCTGCGCGGCGACGTAGACCCCCTCACCGATGTGCTGGTCGAACTCGGCCGGCGTGGCCCGATGCACCCCACAGTCGTGGTGCCGCTGATCGGGCTCAGCCACCCAGGGGTGGACGCGGTGGTCAACGCGGCCATCGCCGCCAGCGGGACCGTATCCCTCAAAGCCGCCCCGCTGGGCCCGCACCCGCTGCTGGCCGAGGCCCTGCATGTGCGGCTGGCCGAGGCCGGGCTGTCCCGGGCCACCAGGGTCGGACGGGTCAACATCGTCACCGGCGCAGAAGGGGTGATCGTCTGTGCCGAGGGCGGGCCTGAGGCGGTGCAGGGTGCCGGAGTCGTGGCCGTGCTGCTCGCCTCCAGGCTGACGCTGCCGGTGGCCTGTGCCCCGCTGTCCGAGCCCGCCCGCATCAAAGAATCAGCCCAGGAAATGCTGGCCGCAGGCGTGGCCAGCGTCGCGCTCGCGCCCTGTGCCATCGGCCCGGAGCTCGGGCCAGGCACTCTGGAGGCCGTGGTGGCCCAGACCGGCCTGCCGAGCGCCGCGCCGATGGGCGGCCACCATGCCATCGGGCAACTCGTCGCGATCAGGTACGGCGGCGCGCTGGTGGACCCGCAGCTCGCCAAGCTGGCGGACAACTCAGCCGGCCCCAGCGGCAGCGGCACAGGCACCCGCGGCCTGCCGCCCGAGGCGCGCCACACGGCCGGGCAGCGGGAAACACCCGGTCAGGCACGCGACGGTGACGGCCGAGGCCTGCCAAACCAGCAGCCTCCTGGCGGTACGACCCGCAGCGGCCTGCCGACCCGCCGGTAAGACTCCACCCAAGACCCTGCTGGCAAGACCCTGCAGGCAAAGACGCCCCTACACCGTGTCCGGGGTGTGCCCCGAGTCCAGTGCTTCGTCAACGCTGCCGTAGACCGGGATCAAACGGTCGATCTCGGTGATCTCGAAGACCCGCCGGACCCCGGTGGAGGCCGTCGCGAGCCGCATGGGCGTGCCAGCGGCGACGGCCCGGTGGTAGGCGCGCACCACCGCGTTCACACAGGACGAGTCGCAGAACGTGGTCGCCGTCATGTCGACGACCAGGGTCGACGGGCCCTGATTGATCACGGATAGGAGCTGGTGGCGGATGTCACCGGCGGTCGCCACGTCCACCTCTTCCGGGAGCGTGACCACCGCGGCGCCCTCTACCCACCGAACTGGGTTGCTCTCCACAGGCAGCCTTCCAGTGCTGGGAGACGCTGGCCGCGTCTGCTGAGTGGCCTTGGTGGCAGCCATCGGCGGTGGCACCGCGGCACAGATCCTCACCCTCCGTCGTCATTGTGTCACGTCTCGGGCAGGAGCCTCGCCGCGGCCCGGCGCCACGCACCCAGCGCCACCTCGACCTCGGCAGGGCCGGCGTCGACGTGGGTGAGCATCCTCACCCGGCCGCCCACCACCGTGACGAGCAGGCCCTCCTGAGCCAGCTCAGCCGACCACTCCTGCTCCGAGTGGCCCGTGCCAGCGACATCCACGAAGACGATGTTGGTCTCGACGGCACCGGGGTCCACGGCGGTGGGGAGGACCTCCGCTACACCCTCCGCCAGCCGCCTGGCGTTCACGTGGTCCTCCTTGAGCCGCCCGGGCCCCTCGGCCAGGGCCACCAGCCCGGCCGCGGCCATGATCCCCGCCTGGCGCCACGCAGCGCCGAACAAGATCTTGAGCCGCCGGGACTCGCGCACGAACTCCCTGTCCCCCGCGAGCACCGACCCGATCGGCGCACCGAGCCCCTTGGACAGGCAGAACATCAGCGCGCTCACGTGTTCCGCGTACTGCGCGACGCTGGCGCCGGTGACCGCGCAGGCATTGAAGATGCGTGCGCCGTCGAGGTACAGCGGAACCCCGTGGTCAGCGCAGACGCGGCTGATGGCCGCCACGTCCGCGACCGGCATGACCGCTCCCCCACCGACCTGGTGGGTGTTCTCGATCGTCACCAGGTCGGTGGCGATGACGTCGTAAGGGTCGGGCGCCAGGGCGGCGGCCACCTGCCCGGCGGTCAGCAGGCCGCGGGAGGGCCCCCGCAGGCGGTGGAAGGTGACGCCCGACAGGACAGCCGAGGACGCCAGCTCCATGCCTGCCACATGGGCGGTCTCCTCGCACACGACCCGGTGGCCAGACCCGGCGAACACGTGCATGGCTATCTGGTTGCACAGCGTGCCTGTGGGCAGGTAGAGCGCGGCCTCACGGCCCGTCAGCTCGGCCACCTGGTCCTGCAGGCGGTTGACCGTCGGGTCGTCACCGAACCAGTCGTCACCGACCTCCGCGGTTGCCATGGCCCGCCGCATGGCCTCCGACGGCCGGGTCACGGTGTCAGACCGCAGGTCAACCAGGCCACCCGAACCCATGTGCCACCCACCATCCCGTCGAAAGCGAACCCAACTCCCCGAGTATCCCGCAGCGGGCCAGCCAGCGAAGCGTGGGCACAGGGCTTACCGGGTGCCGGTGACGCGTGCTTACTGCGAGAGGACGAGGGCGTTGGCTTGGCGGGCGGCGTCGGCGAGTTCGGGGACGGCCACGACGGTGATCCCGGCGTCGCGCAGCGCCTGGGCACCCCCGCCCTCGGTGAACAGTGGCGGCTCCAGCCAGGCGACCACCACCCGGCGCACGCTCGCCTCTATCACCAACTCGGCGCACGGCCGTGGCCGCGACAGGCGGCGGCGGCAGGGCTCCAGCGAGCTGTAGAGGGTGGCGGACAGCAGCCGCGGGTCGGACTGCTCCAGCTTGGCCAGGGCCACCTCTTCGGCGTGGAACAGCAGCCCCCACTCACGGGAGTAGCCGGTGGCCAGCACCTCACCCTCCCGCGACACCAGTACCGCCCCGACCGCGAATGCGCTCTTCGACGGCGGGCACCGCCACGACAGTGCCACTGCCTGCTCGAGCCAACGGCGGTCGGCCACGGTGGCCTGGGGCCCGTCCCCCGGCTCGCAGCCCAGCGGCGGCTCCCCGGCCCGGCCCGGCCCGGCACGGCACGGCGTCTCACTCACTGGCGTGGATGGCTCGGTCATATGGACCCTCCTACCCCTCCGCCCTGGCCACCTCACCAGCCCCATCACCCAGGAGGTACCTCAGCACCACCACGCCGTCGAGCTCCCGCACTCCCGCCAGGACCATCGGCCGCGCCGGGCCATGGGGGTAGTGGGCGGGGCCCGCGAACCTCGGGGCCGCCTCCTCCCCCACGAAGAAGGGCGCGACCGCCAGGTGGAGCTCGTCCACCAGGCCCTCAGCGAGCAGTCGCGTGCCCAGCCGTGCCCCCCCCTCGGCCATCAGGCGGCCTACTCCCTGGCCCGCCAGGTCCTGGAGCACAGCCCGCAGGCGCAGCGGCGGGGGCAGTGGGATGACCTCGGCGCGAGCGTCCAGCATGTCCGTCAGAGACG
>DASYYE010000106.1:0-3394 GCA_035946955.1 Streptosporangiaceae bacterium
ACGTTCAGTCTATGCCAGCATCGACCACGTGCCAATGCCCCACACCACCGCGGACGCCGTCGTGGTCGGCGGCGGGACCATTGGCGCCTGGTGCGCCTATTTCCTGCGCCAGGCCGGCCTGGACCGGGTGGTCCTGCTGGAGAAGCGGACGCTCGGCCAGGGCGCCAGCAGCCGCGCCGCGGGGATCGTCCGCACCCAGGGCGGCACCACCTGGGCCGTGCAGCTCGGCGAGTGGTCTCGCCGCTTCTACCTTAGCCAGCACGAGAAGCTCGGGATCGACTCGGGGTTCGCCCCGCAGGGCTACGTGCTGCCGTGCTTCACGTCCGCCGACGTGGACGCGGCCCGGGCGCGGATGGCCATGCAGAACGGGCTTGGCCTCGCGGTCCGCTGGCTGGAGCCCGACGAGCTTGACCGCCTCAACCCCACCCTGGCGCCCGGGCTCACCCGCGGCGGCACGTACTGCGCCGAGGACGGCTACCTCACCCCGCCGCGCAACGTCACCGCCTACGCCCTGGCGCTCGCGGTCAGCGGCGTCGAGGTCCGCGAGCACACCGCGTTCGCCGGGCTGGTGAGGGTCGGGGAACAGGTCGCCGGCGTGGAGACGAGCCAGGGCCGGATCTCCAGCCCGCTCGTGGTCCTCACCGGCGGCCCCGAGCTGGCCGAGGTCGGCGGCCTGGCCGGGATCAGGGTTCCGGCCGGCGGGGTGCGGCACCAGGTGGCGGTCACCGAGCCGCACCCGGACCTTGACCCGTCTCGGCTGCCGATGGTCTTCGACCTGTCCGCCGGGCTGTACTGGCGTCCCGAGGAGAAGGGCCTGCTGTTCGGCATGAGTAACCCGGACGAGCGCCCCGGCCCGGCCGCCTGCGTGGACGAGCACTACCTGGCCCTGATGCGGGAGCGCCTGGGTCAGCTGGTCCCGGTCACCCGCGGGCTCGGCCTGCGCCGGGTCTGGGCCGCCACCATCGACTACACGCCCGACCACCTGCCGATCATCGGCCCCGCTCGCGCCGGGGACGAGATCCTGTCCGGGGTCACAGTGGCCAGCGCGGGAGGCGCCGGCATGATGTGGGGGCCCGCGGTGGCCAGGGCCGCCGCCGACGTCGCCCTGACCGGGAGCTCGGACGTGGTGGACACGGCCGTGCTGGGCCTGGACCGGTTCGACGACGAGGGCCACAGCCGCCTGCCGACCGACCCGATCGCGCTGCCGTTCCCCACCACCGCGCCGCATGCGCCCGGCAAGCTGACCATCTAGGCCTGGGCTGCCGGTCGGCGCCGGGCCGTTAGGGACGCGTCCTGCCGCCGCAGGGCCGTTATGGAAAGGACAGGCAGACCGTGACCGAGACCGTGCCACAGATACCGTTCCTGGCCGACGCCGCCACCGCCGAGCTCGAGGACCTGGGCCCGCTGGAGGAGGCGACCGGCGAGCCGATGCGGGCGTCCGGCCTCACCCTGTGGCAGGACGGCGAGCAGGAGGCCGGGGTCTGGGAGTGCACGCCGGGCCCGTGCTACTGGAAGCTTGAGACCAACGAGTTCGTGCACGTCCTGTCCGGCCGCATGACGTCGACCCCCGACGGCGGCGAGCCGCGGGAGTTCGGGCCCGGTGACACTGCGGTGTTCCCGCGGGGGTGGGCGGGCACCTGGGAGGTCCACGAGACGATCCGCAAGGTCTACGTGCTGTTCTGACCGGTCCCGTCCGTTGGCGTGCAGGGCCCGCAGCTTCTGGCGCACTCCGCGGCTACAGCACAGGTGAGTGTTTCCTGCCGCTGGCGCGGCTGAGGCTGGGGTTGGCTGCGGGATCAGGCGTGGCGGAAGTCTCCCGCCCGTATGCCCAGGGGGAATGCCCGCCATTGGCCTGCTGTGAGCGTGAGAACCGGGCCGTGCGGGTTCTTGCACAACTAAGGCTCTACCAACAAGAGCGCGCAGCGGCTCTACCACCACAAGGCATGGGCCATGCCCCTCCCGGCGGCAAACGGGGTTCAGGCTCCGCCTGTGATGACTACCACGATCGTGCTCCCCGCGGGAAAGCGGTCCTGCTGGACCAGCGTAAAGATGCCGTACATCATTTTGGCCACGTAAACCCAGTCCAGCGTAAGCGCGTGGCGCTCTTCGAAGTCGGCGATGAACTCGCCGAGCGCCGCGCCGCGCCCGGCGAAACCACCGAAATGAAAGCCATACTCGATCGACCAGTTCCCCGGTACTGCGCCGAACGCCTCGCGCTGCAAGGCGGCCACCTCGCGGGTGAGGAACTCTGCGCCCTTGAGCACCGAGAAACCCAGTGCCCGCTGCCCCGGCCCCAGCCCCTGGGCCAGGCCAGCCAGAGTGCCGCCCGTCCCGCACGGGCAGCACGCCACGTCAAACCGGCGGTCGATCTCCCCGGGAATCTCGGCACAGCCCCGCAGGGCATCGGCGTTGCTGCCGCCTTCGGGCAGCAGATAGAACTCCCCGAAACGACGATGAAGCATCGCGATAACATTCGGGCTCATCTTCTCCCGGTATGCCGCCCGGTCCAGGTACGCCAGGCGCATGCCGTGGCGCACCGCGTAGTCCAGCGACGGATTGAGTGGAAGATGCTCCTCCCCGCGAATCACGCCGACGGTTGCGAACCCGAAATAGTATCCGGCTGCGGCCGTTGCGCGGATGTGATTGGAATAAGCACCGCCGAACGTCAGAAGAGCCCGATCACCCTGCTTCTTCGCGGCTTCAAGATTGTACTTGAGTTTGCGCCACTTGTTCCCCGGGATATCTGGACTGATCAGATCGTCGCGCTTGAGGAACAGGCGCAATCCGGCCCCGGTGATCCGGTCATCGCGCAGCTCTTCAAGCGGCGACGGCAACCGCAAGTCAATCGGCCGGACGGAGGCAATGACCTGGCCCACGTGACAACGCTACCGTTGCGAAGCGGGTAGGCGCCCCATCAGGGCGTGGGCGGCGATGGCGATCACGGGGATGCCGACGAAGATGATCACCACCGTGCTGCAGCTCTGGTGGCCGCGGCCAGCGTGTGCCACACGGCATCGAGCAGGCTGACAAGCAGCGCAAGGGCGGCTTCGGCCAGGAAGGTTATCAGCCAGCTGCCGCTGTCCCGCAGCGTCCTTGTTTGTCACCTCCCGTGACCCGCAAAGCCTCGACCAGCAGTAACGTCCCAGCCTGACACACCAGTCCCCGGGCATCAGCGGACACAGTGATCTTGGGGCGGCGCGCGGTATCGTTCACCTGGAAAGTGCCTTCGGCTCGGCGCGGACAGGACCCTAGACAAGCCCTATCCTCCCAGGCCAAAGGCACTTCTTATATGCAAACGATCAAGGTCGGCCGATTAATGAAGAAAGCCCGAGGCTAGTCCTCGGCCCAGACCGCACTACCCTGATACTGGCCGCGGCCGGCGCCGTGCCCGCCC
>DASYYE010000107.1:0-2119 GCA_035946955.1 Streptosporangiaceae bacterium
AGAGGGTCGAGGGCTACCAGGCGCGCGGCAAGGTCGATCGCCATCCTTGTCTGGCCCGCCGCCAGGCTCGCCGTCACAGCCTCGCGAAGCGCGGCGTGGGTCAACTCTTTGAGGTGCCGCCGTTCGCTGAGCAGCCACGCCTCGAAGGCGGCCGAGGTGGGGAAGTCCATCCCCGCCAGTAGGTCGCAGCCGAGACCGGGGACCTGTGAGGCGGCCATCCAGGTGCCGGATGCGAGGGCCCGGATGTCGACGAACGAACCCGGCGGCAGGGAGAGCTGGAGCGGGTCACCCCGGAGGATGTCTGGGTCGCCGAGGAGCCGCCGGAGCTCCGCCAGGTTCCATCGCAGCGTTCCGAGCGGGTCGTCTGCGTCGGAGAACAGCAGCGCAGCGAGCCGTTCCCGTGGTACCGCGCCCCCGGAGCTAAGCAGGTACGCCAGCAGTGCCCAGGGCTTCCGCCCTTTCGGGGGGCCGACACGGACCCCGTCCCGCTCGATCCTGGGCTTGCCCAAAAGATAGATCGCCAGCGCCATTGCGCCCAGTCTGCCATGGCCGGAGCGGACAGCGGGAGCGTCAGACGCCTGGTCAGGCACCCCGCGCATCGGTGCCGCGTCACACGCGCCTTCACATGCCAGCCGCAGATCATGTTCTCACCCGGCCAGCGCTGGCGGATGAGAAAGCCCGACAGCGCCAGCGATGCCGGGACGCCGGGCCGCAGAATTGGTGACCTTGACGGGGTCCTGATCGACACGAGGGGAACTTTGATGGGCCGTGTAGCCGGGGAACCGTCCGGCAGCGATGTCAGAAGACGGGAGCGCGTCCTGCACCGGCTCAGCGAACTCGGCATTGCCGCGCACACGGCTCCCTACCCCGCTCACCGCACCGTGGGCGAGGGCAAGGAACGCCGCGGTGCAATGGCCGGCACGTTCACCAAGAACCTGCTCCTGCGAGACAAGAAGGGCCGGCTGTTCCTGTTCACCGTCGATGAGGACCGCGTGCTGGATCTCCGGACCGCGCACACGCGGGTCGGCGCCAGCGGGCGGCTCGGCCTCGCTCCGGCGGAACGGCTGCACGAAGTGCTCGGCGTCGAGCCAGGGGCACTGACTCCCCTCGCGCTCATCCACGACCAGGAGTGCCTGGTGACGGCCGTGGTGGATGCCGCGCTCCTCGCGGCCGACCAGGTGAACGTCCATCCCCTGGTCAACACCGAGAGCACCGGGCTGCGCCCGGCCGACCTGCTCACCTTCGTCAAGTCATGCGGTCGCGAGGCGATGATCGTGAAGTTCGACCCATGACAGCTGGCTGGCCGAGTTGGTCCCCAGCAAAGTGCCTGGACGGGAGTTCGTGGACACCACCGGCCTAGCCGCTGTCGAGGCAGCCATTCGCCCGGTCGCCACGGGCTCGCCCAGCTCGCGAGTTGGCCGGCCACCCGGACAAGGCACCCTGGAGGGGACGGCATCATGAGCGAGAGTTCAGCGAGCCCGCGCATCCTGGTAGTAGAGAACGAGCCAGCGGCCGGGATCGGGAATTTCGGTGACTGGCTGCAGGAGGCCGGGCTGGTATTGGAGATCTGCCGACCGCATGCCAGGAGTCCGGTACCCGCCGCTACGGGCGCCGACGGGCTGATCGTGCTCGGCGGGCCGATGGGCGCACGCGACGATGACCGCGCCCCCTGGCTGCCCGCCACCCGCGGCCTGCTGCGGCGCGCGGCCGAGGCCCGCACGCCAACCTTGGGGATCTGCCTGGGCGCCCAGCTCCTCGCGCTGGGCTGCGGCGGTCAAGTAGAACCCGGCGCGCACGGGTGCCACATCGGACCGGTATGGGAAACGATCGACGTGTCCGACGATCCGCTGCTGTCCGGCCTGCCCAGTCCGGCCCCCTTCGTGCACTGGCACTGCGACGTGATCACCCGGCTGCCGGACGGGGCAGCGGTCCTCGCCCACACCAGGGCCTACCCCCACCAGGCGTTCCGGCTCGGCTGCCGGGCGTGGGGTGTGCAGTTCCACCCGGAAGCGACCGTCGCGAACCTGACGGCATGGGCGGAGCTGACCGGTCTGGGGGCCGATGATGCCCAGGCGATGATGCGCCGCACCCGAGGGAGGCAGGACGAGATCACCGCCGC
>DASYYE010000108.1:0-2029 GCA_035946955.1 Streptosporangiaceae bacterium
GCCAGCAGGCCGGCCAGAAGAACCCCCTCGGCCGCTAGGGTGACAAGCCGACGGAAACCGGCGCCAGTGCCCGCCGCCGGTTTCCTCCCCGGTGACGTCACGACATCCGTCCGTAGCCGAGCACAGGGCCAGCGGCCATACCTACCTCGCGGGAAGACCACCGGCACAATGTAGCGGTGTTCCTGTGAAAGGGTGGACACTTTGATTTGAGCTGGTCTTGCTTGTCCCGCTTCTGCTAGTGCCTCGTCATGCAGCGTTGATCTTGTATTCGCTCCGGGCTGCGGATCGCTGAGCCGGGGGCGAATAGGAGGGCAGGAAGACCAGTTCAGTGTCGTTGCTGGAGGTCCGTGCCTGCGCCCGCGGGTGTCGGTGCACGGGGCCAAGTTGTCAGTGATCACGTACAGCCTGCCGTCGGGCCAGCGGGCGTGCCAGGCCTGGGGCCCGCGAGCCGGGGCCGTTGGTGACCTTGGTCCGGTGCCGTACGGTGGCGAAGGTCGCGGTGGCCGCTGGTCACGGGAGCAGAGCCTCATTGCGCAAGATTTCTGCCAAGGCCTGAGGGCGAGTGTTCATCGCTTGATGTCCGGCATCAATCCGGACCAGTCGTTTGGCGTGGAATCGCTCAGCGAACTTCTGCTGCCACGCTACGGGAAGGATCCCGTCCGCCAGGCACACGACGTACGTGGCCGGCACGCCGTCGAGATTCGTGTAGTGCCAGTCGACATGCTTATATGACTGGGCGGGCCATGCGTCCTGTCCGAGCCTCCCCAGGAACGCTGCGGCATCCCCGGCGCTCATGTCGTTGCAGAACATGGAGCTGTACATCTGCTCGATTCCGGCGGACTTCCTGTCCACCGGCCAGCCCACCTGGTCGGGGTCTGTGCCGTGCCTGCCGGTGCCCATCATCGCCTCTACCGTCTGACCGGGGAGAGGAATCGAGCAAGTGACGTACACGACCCGGCGAAACAGGTCAGGCCGACTCTCAATCATGGCCGGAAGCACGCAGCCAGCCTGCGAATGACCGACCAGAATGACGTCACGCATCCCTTCGGCCTCAAGGTCATGGATGAGCTCGCTGGCTATGTCGGCCAGCCCGATTCCATCGGTGTGTCGACCGCGCTTCGCCCCGCAGCCGGGGACGTCGAGGGCCAGCGCCCGAGCAAAGGCGACACCGGCCTGGTGATTCAGTGCCTCGATGGTGTCCTGCCAGACCCACCCACCCTGGCCCCCGCCGTGCAAGAACGCGAAGTTGACCTGCTGTTGCATGCGGCCCTCCAAATCGAGTAGTAGTCAAGACCGTGGATCAAGATCTTTTAAGCGGCCGCGGGCTGGGCTTCCTCGCCGGGTCGCTCGACCAGTTTGCCGTTGATGAAGGTCGCTCCGGCGCGGACCAGGGCGACCAGGTGCGGTGCGTTGACCGGGCGCCAGTGGTCCTGGGCTGACTCGATGAGCTTGAACGCCATCGCCAGGCCCGCGGCCTGCGAGCTGGGGCGCCCCGGCGCGCGCAGTCGCGCAGCAGGCCCGCCCACGATTGCCGAGTCTGACCTGGCCGCGCGCCCTCTGCGGGATCGGAGAACAAGGCAGCTTGTCGGCCCTATCGGGGTCAGCACTGTGGTCAGCAGAACAGGCAGCCAGTCACGCCCCGGATCTTAACGTGTGCTAGGCCGGCCGGGCCGTCGACATATACGGTTGCAGTGCTGCGAACTCTCGGCGCTCCACCTCGCGTGCACGGCCCGGCACCTGCGGGCCGCCCATGATCCGGTGCGTGGCCCCGGTGACGCGGCCGCATGACGACGTGGGTGTGGGGGTGGTGGGATCGTCTATACGGCCTGGTTTGCGTCCGGTCGGCGCCAAGACCCGACATGACAGCGGGTGAGCTTGGGGGCGCGCGAGCGCGTCCAATTCACGTGACCGAAACCCTGGTGGCGGATACCGCCCTAGGCTCGGTTCCGGCCGATTGGGACGCCGACCGGGCAGTGACCGACCTGTACAGCACGCACTACCGTTCGCTGGTGCGGCTGGCGGCTTTGCT
>DASYYE010000109.1:0-9321 GCA_035946955.1 Streptosporangiaceae bacterium
GCACCGAGCATGGCCAGCGAGTGTGCCTGGTTTGTTCGGTCGCCACTCTCCAGGCAGATCGCGAGGGCTCTCCGGAGATGACTGGCAGCCTCCGGATAACGGCCTTGCCGCAGATCGACATCCGCGAGGTAACACAGCGGATCGCATTCGGATGGTCCTGCGTGAGCTATCTCCCGGGTCAGCGCCAGGGCACGGTGAAGGTGGCCGGTAGCCTGCTTGCTGTGGCCCAGGCGAAGGCTGACCGCACCAAGGGTGGCCAGAGCGATTGGCGCAACCTGCAGATAACCAGTTTCCCGGGACAGGTAGAGCGACCGGCGGAGGTGCTGGGTGGCCTGTTCGTATCGGCCCTGGTGCAGGTCCAGGTCACCGAGATGAGCTAGCACCTTGCTTTCTCCGGCCCTGTCGGAGAGCTTTCTGCTCAGCGCCAAGGCCTGCTGGAAGTAGTCGGCCGATTCCTCGTAGTCGCCGTGGTGGAAGGTCACCATGCCGAGGTTGCCGAGAGCGCGGTACTCACCGTACCGGTCACCAGCGTCATGGCACAGCGTCCGTGCCTGTCTGAGCTGGCGAACCGCCTCCTCGACGCGGCCCTGCCGCTGGGCCACGATGCCGAGGCCGATCAGTGCTGTCCCTTCAGCGCCGCGGTCCCCAGAGCGCCGGCCTGCGCGGCGGGCACAAGCGTGGAGCGTGAGAAACTCGGCGTAGCGGTCGCCGACGCCGAGGTAGCGGCCCACGGTGGTAGCCAGCCGGGTGGCGTGGCTGGGCCAGCCATTGCCAGCGGCATGGGCTGCGATCATGGTCAGGTTGGCACACTCACCGTCGAGCCAGGCCTGTGCCGCATCAGGGTCACTGACCGGTGGCACAGGGTTCGCGCTCGCGGGGATGCGGGGGCGGAGGTGCCGCTCGGCTGGGAAGAGCGTGTCCATCGCGGCGGCTGCCGCGTGCAGGTAGTGGTCGAAAAGGCGGGTTTGGGCGTCCTGCCTTTCGACGTCGTTGTCGTGGGTGGTGGTGAGGTGGCGCGCGTAGTCACGGAGCAGGTCATGCATGCCGTACCTGCCAGGGCCGACGACCCGGACCAGGTAGGCGCGGGAGAGCGTGTCCAGCACCTGGTTGGCGGAGCTGAGGGTGGTTCCGGTCAACGCCGCGACGGCGTAGGCATCGAAGCCGGGGCCTGGGTGCAGTGCGAGCAGCCGGAAGGCTCGGGCGGTGGCGTTACCCAGTCGCTGGTAGGACCAGGAGAACACGGCCCGCGCAGCGGAACGTAGGTCCCCGCCCGCGTCGAGCATGTCCAGTCGCCGCTGGTGGTCGGCAAGTTCGCTGGCCAACTCACTCAGCGGAGTCGCGGGGCGGGCCGCGGCGAGCTCGGCCACGACCCGCAGTGCGAGGGGCAGCAGAGCGCACTGGGTGGCCAGTGCCGCGGCTGCCGGATCGTCGGCATCCACTCGGTCCCCGATCAGCGTGCGGAGCAACTCGACCGCGTCTCGCAGAGGCAGTAGGTCCAAGTCGATGCGCCGGGCGCCGTCTCGGGCGACCAGCCCTGCGAGGGAATCACGGCTGGTGACGATGACAGCGCACGCCGGGGTCCCCGGCAGCAGTGGCCTCACCTGCTCCGCGTCGCTGGCGTTGTCCAAGACCACCAGCACCCGGCGCCCTGCCAGCAGGCTCCGGTAGCAGGCGGAACGTTGCTCGGTCTCCACCGGGATGTCCCGTGCTTCCAGGCCCAGCGCGGGCAGGAACCCAGCTAGCACGTCACTGGCCGTCATGGGCTGGCCGGGATCGTAGCCCCGCAGGTTGACATACAACTGCCCGTCCGGAAAGTGGTCCGCCACCCGATGCGCCCAGTGGACCGCCAGTGCGGTCTTGCCCACCCCCGCTGTCCCTCCGATCGTCGATATCACCAGCGGAGACGGAACTCGCCTCACCCCCCTGTCCGCCGGCTCAGTCCCGGTCGCTAGCAGCCGGTCGAGTTCAGCGAGTTCCGCCGTCCGGCCTGTGAATGCCGCGACGTCCGCTGGCAACTCCCGCGGCACGGGCATGGCATCCCGCCCAGCGGACCAAGGCCCGGCGAGGGCGGGGTCAGTCCTCAGCATCCGCTGGTGCAGGGCCTGCAATTCCGGCCCAGGGTCAGCACCGAGGTCATCGGCCAGCCAGTGCCGGGTCCGCTCGTACCATCTCAGTGCTTCAGCCTGACGGCCGGACCGGTACAGGGCGAGCATCAGTTGGCCGATCAGCCGTTCATTTGCCGGGTGGTCCGTCGCTTGCCCAGCCAGTTCGCTGATGAGCAGTGTGTGCTTGCCCTGGCGCAACATGGCATCGTTGAGGGCGAGCTGGGCCGCCATGCGTTGCAGCTCAAGTGACTGACGCATTGCGTCGAACCAAGGGCTGGCCAGTCCGGCCAAAGGCACTCTGTGCCAGAGCCCAAGCGCCTGCGTCAGCAGCACTGCTGCCCGCTCGTCATCGGCTGACGTGCGAGCCTCTTCCATTCGGCGACGGAAGCGGTAGAGGTCCACTTGTTCCTCATTGACCTCAAGCACGTATCCGCCCGCGCGGCGGGAGAGCTTCACCTCTGGTTCCCCGGCCGCAGCTATGGTGGCCTTGAGCCGGGCTACGTACGCGTAGAGGGCATTACGGACTGAGCCGGGGGGATCGTCGCCCCACACGCGGTCGATCAGGAGTTCCGGCGGCACCACCTGGTTGGGTTCAAGCAGCAGCACAGCGAGTACGGATGCCTGTTTGGCGTGCCCGACCTCGAGCCGTCGGCCGGCGGCCCGGACCTCAACTGGACCGAGAACCCGGAACTCCACTTGGCGCCCCTAGTAGAACATCATGCGGCGACGGTAGGCGTATTCCGCCGAAACTACCCCATAGCGTCCATCTGACGGGGGTGCTACGCAAGGTTCGTTTCACGTTCCCACAAGGTCCGTCCTGGACAGTGGGGTATGTCGGCGTCGGGTCACGGATCCCCGCCGGTTCGCGTGTATTTCGCCGGGAGTGGCGGTGACCCTTTGGTGTATAGGACTGTCGTTATGGAAATGTGAGCCCTTCCATAGTCATCAGTGACAGGAGTTACCGTGACGGGCGAGGGGCACAGTTCAAGCTTCTCTATGGCGCTGAGCCCGCGCAGGTTGCCAGTGCTCTGAGGGCCGGCGACCCCCTGAAGGCACAAACGCCCATGACAGGCTAATCATAATATGTTGTCTTTCCGTTACTACCCACATTGTGGGGATCACAAAAGGGCCGGGGCCGTCGGCGCCGTCCGCCTGCCGATCAATGGGCATTGTGACCCGGTAATCACCGGATGTTCCTGGTCACAGTGGGCCCGTGCGATCGCAGCGATCGGCCGCCGCCACGGAAGAGAAAGGGATACGTATGGACTGGAAGACACGGGCGGGCCTGGTGACCGCCGGGGCGGCGCTCGCCGTCCTGGGTGGGGCCGCCGCCAGTGGTGCCGCGTTTGCGGCGCCCGCCGGCGGCCTGGCCATCACCATGAAACCGCCGCTGGTGATCAAGGTCCTCGGCCACACGCGCGACGGCAAACCGGTATTCGCCAGCACAGTGCCCACCGGGCTGGGCCCGAGCGTTATCGCCAAGGTCTACCACCTGTCCGGGATGTCGCCCAGCTCGGGTGCCGGGAAGGGCCAGGTCATCGCGGTCGTGGATGCCTTCCGCGACAAGACCGCGCTCGCCGACCTCAACACGTTCAATACCCAGTACGGCTACCCGCAGCTCTCCACCTGCACCTCGCTGACCCAGGCCGGGCCGTGCTTCAAGGCATACAACCCCCAGGGCACGCCGAGCACTAACCGCATCTGGAACGGAGAGGAGTCACTCGACATCGAGTGGGCCCACGCGGAAGCCCCGGCCGCGAAGATCGTGCTGGTCCAGACCAAGGACGCCTTCCCCCCCAGCATGTTCATGGGGGTCACCTACGCCGGTACCACGCTCAAGGCCACTGAGGTCTCCATGAGCTGGGACACGCCCCAGTACGCAGGCGAAACCTCCTATGACTCCGCGTTCACCCACCCCGGCACCCTGTACACCGGGTCGTCCGGGGACTACGGGCACTACAGCGAATACCCGGCCGCCGCCCCCAACGTGATCGCGGTTGGCGGGACCACACTGAAAGGCTGCGGGGGCACCTCCTGCCCTGGCACCGTCCACGAGACCGCGTGGTCGGGCTCTGGTGGCGGCATCTCCACCTTCGAGAAGATCGCCGGCTACCAGTCCAGCTACACCGGAGCGGTGTCAGGGGCGGCGACGGTCAACGCGCTGACCGGCGGCAAGCGGGGTATCCCCGACGTCTCCTTCGACGCCAACCCGGCGACCGGCGTGTCCGTCTACTCCAGCGCCTATGGCGGCTGGCTGACGCTTGGCGGCACCAGCGTCAGCGCGCCGAACTGGGCGGGCATCCTCGCCGCGGGCGCCTCGGCGGGCAAGACCGCCCTGCAGGGCGACTCGGCCATCTACTCCGGGGGCTACAAGACCAACCTCCGCGACATCACCAGCGGCAGCAACGGTGGCTGCGGCACCGACTGCCGCGCCGGCAAGGGCTACGACCTCGTGACCGGTCTCGGCAGCCCCATCAACTACCCCTGAACCAGCACTGAGCGGCGGCCCTCTCGTGGGGCCGCCGCCGGAGGCTCCCGTGCCACCCCAGGTTCCTGGCAGTGGCACGGGCCTTAGTGGTGGCCGGCCTCGACGGCTGCCTAGGTCGTCGCCTGGGCGGCGCGGGCACTCGCGGCCACCGTGCCGGAGGTGACGCCGAGCGATGCGGTCAGGACGCACGTGGCGAGGACGACAGCGTTGCGGTTCATGCGCATGGCCCCGCGCCTGTTCTTACCACTATCTTACCAGTGGTCATAACTGGTAAGCTGCCCAGCAGCAGACCCCTATCAAGGACGTTTGGGGCAAAATGACCCATCAAACGGGACATGATTACTCTCTGTCATCGTCGAAGCGTCTCCGGGTCCGGATGCACCTCCTCGACCTGATCGAAGAGGCTCCGCCAGGTGCTGCCATCCCGTCCGAGCGCCAGCTCTGCGAGCGCCTCGGCGTATCCCGGCCCACCTTGCGCGCTGTCGTCGACGAACTGGTGCGCGATGGGGCGCTGGTCCGTCACCACGGCAAAGGCGTGTTCGTCGCTCGAGCGAAGATCGACCAGCACCTCTCACAACTCGGTGTTTCTGGCCGGCACCTGGTCGTGTCGGCCAAGGGTCACTGGGTGAGCCGTACGCTGAGCTTCGACGTGAGGGCGGCGGGGGCCCGGGTCGGCCGCAGGCTGCACCTCGCGCCCAGCGACATGGTCGTGCGCATCCACCGGCTGCGGTTTGTCGACGGAGAGCCGGTGTGTCTTGAGATGATCCACCTTCCGCGCGTTCTCGTTCCCGACCTCTGTGCGCAGGACCTTGAAGGAGCCTCGCTGTACGCCACGCTCCGCGAACGGTTCGGTGTGTCGGTCAGCCGGGCGGTCCAGGTCATCGAGCCGACAGTGACCGACGATGACGAAGCGGCCCTGCTCGGAGTCCCGGTGCACTCACCTGCGCTGCTCTTCCATAGGACCACCGACGACCTTGCTGGGCGCACGGTCGAATTCACCCATTCCATCTACCGGGGTGACCGGTACCGAATCGTGTCCAGCCTGGAACTCGCTGGCAACCCGGAGCCACAGGGGGGCGTGCTACTGGGCCAATGGTCTTCGAACTGGGCTGAGACAGATGTCGTTGTCATGGGCACCGCTACCTCATAGTGCTGCCCGACAGCAGCCCATCTGCGCACCGGCGCCCAGCACCAGCCTCGTTCAGGGGAGTCAGTGACCACGAGGATGGCGGAGGGGGCCTGGCTGCCGCGGCTATCGCCCCGCCGGGCTCAGACTGTAACGACTCTGCCAAATAGTCCGAGTCCTCTTGACAGTCGTGAGGGGAGGACTCGACACTGCCATGAATATTGAAACGTTCCATACTGGGAGTCCGAAGAAGCCAGATGTGTCCACAGCGCACTGCCGACGCCAGCGGCGGACCGCGGACCGCCGCCCTAACGGGTGGCGTAGCACCCTTGCTCTCGCTCCAGCATGCCGCCAAGGCGTTCGGCTCTGTGCACGCCGTCGAAGACGCGTCCGTAACGCTGTACGGCGGCGAGGCACACGCCTTGGTAGGGGAGAACGGCGCGGGTAAGTCCACCTTGGTCAAGATCCTTGCCGGGGTGCATGCGCCCGACAGCGGCCAGCTCTTCATCGGTGGCGGCGCGGTGGCACTCCACAGCCCGGCGGCCGCGGTCGGTGCCGGGATCGCTGTGATCTACCAGGAGCCGATGCTGTTCCCGGACCTCAGCGTCGCGGAGAACATCTTCATGGGACGCCAGCCGCGCAGGCGCGGCCGGCGCATCGACGCCCCGCGGATGCGCGACCAGACCAGGGCACTCTTCCGTCGCCTCGGCGTGAGCTTGGACCCCGGGCGGGTCTGCCGTGGGTTGTCCATCGCTGACCAGCAGATCGTCGAGATCGCCAAAGCCCTGTCGCTGGACGCCAGGATCATCGTGATGGACGAGCCCACGGCGGCGCTGTCCCCTGTGGAGGTCGCCCGGCTGTTCGACGTAGTGGCAACGTTGCGCGCAGCAGGCGCGGCGGTGCTGTTCGTCTCGCACCGCCTGGAGGAGGTCTTCCAGGTCTGTCAGCGGGTCACCGTGATGCGCGACGGCCGCCAGGTGCTGAGCAGGGAACTCGCGGGCCTCACCGCGGACGACCTGGTCCGGGCGATGGTGGGGAGGCAGTTGGCCGCCCGGCCGGATTCCGCCCGGACCGAGCCCGGCGAGCGCGTGCTGCAGGTGGAGCACCTCACCAGGGAGGGAGTGTTCACCGACATCACGTTCGGGGTCCGGGCAGGCGAGATCGTGGCTCTGGCCGGGCTGGTCGGCTCCGGCCGCAGCGAAGTGGCGCGGGCGGTCTTTGGGATCGATCGTTACCACGCCGGCACAGTGACCGTGCGCGGATGCCCGCTGCGCAAGGCGTCACCGACCAGCGCTATGGCGGCGGGGGTGGGCTTGGTGCCCGAGGACCGCCGCCAGCAGGGCCTGGTCATGGACATGTCCGTCCAGCAGAACATGGCGCTGGCCTCGCTGGACAGGCTGGCCCGTGCCGGGGTCATCTCCTCAGCCGTGGAACGGGAGTTCGCCGCTGACTGGGCACTGCGGCTGCGGATCAAAGTCCGCCGGCTCACCGATCCCGTCTCCCAACTGTCTGGCGGTAACCAGCAAAAGGTGGTGCTGGCCAAATGGCTGGGGCGCCGGCCCACGCTGCTGATCGTGGACGAGCCGACCCGGGGCATCGACATCGCCACCAAGGCAGAGGTGCACCGGCTGCTGGCGCAGCTCGCCCGAGACGGGGTCGCGATCCTGATGGTCTCGTCCGAGCTGCCCGAGGTGCTGCGGCTCGGCGACCGGATCCTGGTCATGCGGGAAGGTCGGCTGACAGCGGAGTTCGGCCACGCGGACGCATCTGAGGAGAAGATCATGGCGGCGGCGACCGGCCAGGCGCAGGCGCGGGTCCGGTGAGCGGCGCAGGTCCGGTGAGCACAGCCGTTGCCCGGCGGGAGCCGCCCGGTACGGCCGATGACGTCAGCTCACGCCGCCTGACCGAGCGGGTGTTCCGGATCAGGGAATCGGGCATCATCGTGGTCCTCGCGGTCTTTGTCCTGGTGACCGCGAGCATCCAGCCACGCTTCCTGGACTCCTCGAACGTCCAGTTCCTCCTGGTCAACACGACAGTCTTCGCGCTGCTGGCGCTGGGCGAGACCATGGTGGTCCTCAGCAGGAACGTGGACCTGTCCATCGGCTCGGTACTCGGCCTGTCGGCCTACGTGTCCGCCGGCCTGTTCGGGCATGCGCACGGTGTGCCGATCCCGGTCGTGTTCCTGACCGGGCTGGGCATCGGGCTGGCGTGCGGGGCCGCCAACGGCCTGATGGTGTCTGCCGGGCGGGTGCCGAGCCTGGTCGTCACGCTCGCCACGCTGTATGTCTTCCGCGGGATCGACACCCTGATCGTCGGGGGCGGCGAGGTGGTCGCGAGGTCGCTGCCTGGCGCCTTCATCTCGATCCCGCAGCAGACGGTACTCGGCATTCCGTGGCTGGCCATCGTGATCGCCGCTGTGGTCGGCGCGGGTGCGTACTACCTGCGCTCGTTCCGGTCCGGCCGGGAGCTGTACGCGATCGGCTCGAACCCGGAGGCGGCCAGGCTGGCCGGCATACCCGTGGCCCGGCGGGTATTCACGGTGTTCACGGTGAGTGGGGCGATCGCCGGGCTGGCTGGCGTGCTGTGGGCGGCCCAGTACCAGACCATCGACTCCACCGCGGGGACCGGCTACGAGCTGCAGGTCATCGCCGCCGTGGTGGTGGGCGGCGTGGCCATATTCGGCGGCAGTGGCAGCGTAGTGGGCGCGGCGGTCGGGGCACTGCTGCTCAACACGATCAACTCGGCGCTGAACGTGCTCGGCATCTCGCCGTTCTGGGACCAGGCCATCGCCGGTTTCCTGCTGCTACTGGCGATCACGCTGGACCGTGCCATCTCGGTGCGGCTCACGGCCGCGCTGCGACTGCGGAGGGCCAGTCATGGAACCTGACCGCGGCGCCCCGCCGCCCACGTCGGCCCAGCAGCAGCCGCCGCGGTGGCCAGCGTCGCCAGCGGCGCTGCTGAGGCGGGCCAGAGCGCTGGCGAGTGCGGGCGGACCGCGTTGGGCACTGCGCTGGGAGACCGGGCTCGCGCTCGTGGTCATCGCCATCGGGCTACTCGGCTCCGCGACCTCCACGCAGTTCCTGACCAGCGCGAACTTTTTCAATATGGGCCTGTCATCCGGCGAGATAGCGATCATGGCATTGCCGGTGACGCTCATCGTCGTCAGCGGTGAGATCGACCTCTCGGTAGCCTCCACACTCGGCATGTCGAGTGCGACGCTTGGGTTCCTGTGGAGCAAGGGCTGGCCCATGCCGGCCATCTTGGTCGCGGTGGCACTGCTCGGCGCGGTGGCGGGCGCGGTCAACGGGATGCTGGTGACCCGCCTCGGGCTGCCCTCGCTGGCGGTAACGATCGGCACCCTCGCGCTCTACCGTGGTGTCGCGCTGATCATCCTCGGCGCTCACACGGTCTCGGACTTCCCGGCGGCCTACACCAACGCCGGTGTCAACGCACTGCCGCACACCGACCTGCCCTGGTCGGTGGGTGTCTTCATCGTGCTGGCCGTGGTCTTCGGCACGGTCCTGCACGCCACCCCGTTCGGCCGGTCGGTCTACGCGATGGGTGCCAACAAGGAAGCCGCCCTCTTCGCCGGGATCCGGGTC
>DASYYE010000110.1:0-17735 GCA_035946955.1 Streptosporangiaceae bacterium
TGGCCCAGGGCACGGGAGGCCGCCAGTGCCTCCCGGTGGCATTCGAGGGCTTCGGTGTGACGGCCCATGTCCCCATAGATCTGCCCGGTGCAGATCAGTGCCGCGCCCTCGACATAGGAGGCGCCGATCTCATGGGCGATGTCGCGTGCCCGCCGGAAGTAGCCGAGTGCTTCCTGGTGGCTGCCTGGCTTGCCCGGGGCGGAGTCGAAGCAGTCAGCGCCGAGGTCGAGCAGGGCGCCACATTCGCCGTGCTTGTCACCGAGGTCCTGCCATAGGCGCAGCGCCTGCTGGGAGCACTCGACCGCCTCCTCGTGCCGGCCGGTGACGGAATAGAACCTGCCGATGGTGACAAGGACCCTGGCCTCGCCATCGCGGTCGCCCGCCCGGCGGGCTGCTGCCAGCGCGGTGGCTGAGTCGGCCACCCACGCGTCACCGGGCTTGAGGTTCATCAGCACCCGCCCGGCCACGACATGGAGTTTCCACACCATGTCGTCCTCGCCGAGCCCGGCCGCCAGCCCGATCGCCGCCACCAGGCTGGCCTGCTGTGCCTCGCACCACCGCACGGCGTGCTCGTGCGAGTCGAAGTCCAGCGGCACGCAGTACGGCGGCGGCTCGGCCAGCGGGATGTACCTGGCCCCTGGCGTCAGCAGCCGGTCCGCGGCGGCAACGGTGTGCAGGTACCAGGTGACGAGCCGCCGGGTCGCCGCCGCGCGTGCCTGCTCGGTCTCGTCGGCACGTGCGCACTCGGCCGCGTAGATGCGGACCAGATCGTGGAACCGGTACCGTCCCGGCACGGCCGGTGCCAGCAGGTGCATGCCAACCAGCACGCTGACCAGCCGCGCGGCGTCGCCCTGGGTGGCGGCAGCGAGGGCCGCCGCGGCTTCGACGCTGACCTCGGCGCCCGGGTGCAGGCTCAGCAGCCGGAACATCCGCGCCACATCGGGCCTGAGTGCCTGGTAGGACCAGGAGAACACCGCCCGCACCGCGCTGTCCTCGTCATCGTCGACGGTGAGCAGGTCAAGCCGGTCCTGCTCGGCAACGAGCTGGCCCGCCAGGTCAGCCAGGCGCAGCGCGGGCTTGTCGGCCAGGTGGTCAGCGGCGATCCGCAGGGCCAGGGGCAGGAACCCGCAACTGCGGGCGATCTCCCCCGCTGCCTGCGGTTCCGCGTCGAACCTCAGCGACCCCAGCGTGGCACGCAGCACCAGGCTGGCCTCGGCCGCCGACAGCGACCCCAGGCTGAGACGGACCGCCCCTTCGCGGGCAGCCAGGCCGGCCAGGCGCCTGCGGCTGGTGACCAGCACCAGGCACCCTGGCGAGCCAGGCAGCAGCGGACGCACCTGGCCCGTTGAGGCGGCGTTGTCGAGCAGGACCAGCATGCGCCTGCCGGCCAGCACAGACCGGTACATGGCGGTGAGCTCGTCCAGGTCAGCTTGCATTCGTGGCGGGTAGGCACCGAGGGCACGCAAGAACCCACGCAGCGCCTCGACCGGTGCCACGGCTGGCTGGCCCGGCCCGAACCCGCGCAGGTCCACATAGAGCTGGCCGTCGGGGAAGCGCTCGGCGAGCCGGTGCGCGGCGTGGACGGCCAGCGCCGTCTTGCCGACGCCACCGGTCCCGTCGACCACACACACCACCACCGCCTTGGCCGCCTGGTCCGCGAGGCCCGCCAGCACCGCGAGTTCCTGCTGACGGCCGGCGAACCCGCCGGTGTCAGGGGGCAGCTGGCGTGGCACCGGCAGGGCCACTGCCGGGTGCGGCGGGGCCGCCGGGGTGGGGACCTCCTGACGCAGCAGCCTGACGTAGGCGTCGGCCACCTCGGGGCCCGGCCGGACGCCGAGTTCCTCGTCCAGCCGGTGGCGCAGTTCTTCGTACACGCCCAGGGCGGCGGCCTGGTCTCCGGCGCTCGCCAGCGCGACCATGAGCCGCGCGTGCACCCGCTCGTTCAATGGCTCACGTGCGGCCAGCGCCCTCAGTTCCGTGAGTACCTGGTCATGCAGGCCGGCTGCGGCAGCCGCCTGCGCGTACTCCTCCACGGCCGTGCTGCGCTGCCGGACGAGCCTGGTCACAGCCGGGTGGCTGGCCAGCAGGTCGAGGTCGGCGAGCGGGTCTCCCCGCCACAAGCCGAGCGCCCGCGCGAACCCGTCACAGGCCGCGACCGGGTCGCCTGCGGCGAACGCCCGGTGCGCCAGGCTGGCACTGCGCTCGAACTCGGACAGGTCGAGCTGCACGCTCTCGGCCCGCAGCCAGTAGCTGGCCCCGGTGGAACCGAGTAAAGCGTCGTCGGCCCGGGACGGCCGGTCCGGGTCCAGCAGGTGGCGCAGGCGGCTCACGTAGCTCTGCACGGTGCCGACCGCCGCTCGTGGCGGCCGGTTCCCCCACAGCATGTCGATGATGGCGTCACGGTGCAGTGCCATGCCTTGCTGCAGGCACAGCAGCCCGAGCACTGCCCGCTGCCGGGCTGGCCCAAGCGGGATAGCCGAGCCTGCCCGCCACGCCTCGAGCGGGCCAAGGACACGCAACCGCAGCGCGGCTCCTGCTGGGCCGTCACCCGGCCGGGCGGAGCCCGCGACCCACTCCTCACCCAGGCCGAGCACACGGGCCAGCTGCCGCATTGACCCGGGGCGGGGGCGGGACGTCAGATCCTGCTCGAGGTCACGGACCGTGCCGACGGACAGGCCTGCCAGGTCGGCCAGTTGCTGCTGTGTCAGCCCAGCCGCGCGCCTGTGTTCACGCACCACCCTGCCCAGGCGGCCTGTAGTGGGCATGACGTTCCTGTAGTCCACTCAGGTAGCCCTGCCTTGTCTGTGCGGCCCTGACCAGGCCGGTCAGATCCTCCTCCGCACGTCAGGACTACGAAATCTCCGGTCAGCAGATGACAAGCCTTTCTCAAGACGCCCATTCTACGCTCGCGTACAAGGGGTGCTCAGGAGCGAGATTCGGGGAGCTGATAGCAGTGGACCAGCTGGGAGTCTTTGACATCGACCAGGACGTAGAGCGCGTGTACCTGGCGATGCTCGAGCACTCGGCGGCCGACGTCTTTGGCGTGGACGCGATCCGCACGGAGCTCGAACAGCTCTCGTGCACGGCGCGGGCCGAGGTGCTCACCTTGGCGCGCCGAGGTGGCCCCGCGGCAGGGCCGACGGAACAGTGGGACCTCCTACGCGAGCTCCCGCTCGCCCGTGGCGTGACCGTCCGCACGATCCACGCCGAGAGCATCCGCAACGACCCAGCGGCAGTTGCCCGCGCCCGCCGGGCGGTGCAGCTCGGCGCGCAGGTCCGCACGATGCCCCTGCTGCCGCTGTGGATGGAGGTCGTCGACCGTGAAGTGGCCGTACTGCCCATTGTCGCGGCGTCCGGCGCACCCGGTATCACCGTGGTGCGCAGCCCCCAGGTCGTCGAGGCGTTCGCCACACTGTTCGACCACTTCTGGGCTGGTGCCAGGCAACTCGACCAAGCGGTGCAACGCGGCCAGGACGGTCTCACCGCGCAGGAAGCCTCGCTGCTCCGCCTCCTCTCGCAGGGCGACACCGACCACGTGATCGCACGCAAGCTCGGTGTCTCCGCGCGCACGGTCGGCCGGGTGGTGTCCGACCTCATGTCACGACTGGGAGCACAGAGCCGTTTCCAGGCAGGGATGCGGGCATCCGAACTCGGGTGGCTGACAGGTCCGGTCCCCGCTCCATCTGCCCAGGAGCGGGGACGGGCCAGGCAGCGGCGGTCGCTCGGCGCTGCCTAGCGCGTGTCCACCCTTAGGTGAACGCGCTGATGCCGGTGATGTCGCGGCCGACGATCAGCGTCTGCATGGTCTCGGTGCCCTCGAAGGTGTGGATAGCCTCCAGGTCGGCCATGTGCCTGATGACGTGGTTGTCCAGGAGTATGCCGTTACCGCCGAGCATGTCCCGGGCGTCGGCGACCAGCAGCCGGGCCTTGCGGGTGTTGTGCATCTTGGCCAGTCCGGCGACGGTGGCACTGAGCCGGCCCGCATCCGCCAGCCGCCCGATCTGCATGCAGTAGAGCTGCATGGCGGTCAGGTCGGCCAGCATGGACACCAGCCGTTGCTGGATGATCTGGAAGCTCGCCAGCGTCTTGCCGAACTGACGGCGGCTGGTGGCATAGCGCAGTGCGGCGTCAAAGGCGGACGTGGCGTGCCCCAGCGCGGCCCAGGCACAGGTGCTCCGGGTCTCGGCCAGCACTTTCGACGTGTCGGCGAAGCTGCGCGCGCCCGGCAGCCGGTTCTCGGCGGGCACCCGGACATTGTCCAGAGCGATGTCGGCCTGCCAGACCGCGCGGAGCGAGGCCTTCCCCGCGATGGGCTCGGCCTGGTAGCCGGGTGAGCCGCGCTCGACCACGAACCCACCCACCTTGCCCGTTTCCGTGTCGCGTGCCCAGACGACGACCAGGTCCGCGAGTGTACCCAGGCCGATCCAGCGCTTGCGGCCGTTGAGCACCCAGCCGTCGCCGTCGGGAGTGGCCGAGGTCTCCAGGCCGACCGAGTCGGAGCCGTGGTCGGGCTCGGTGAGCGCGAACGCGCCGAGCAGCTCCATGCGTGCCATGGCGGGCAGCCACCGCTGCTTCTGCTCGTCCGAACCACACAGCGCGATCGCACGCATCGCCAGGCCCGAGTGCACCCCGAGAGTGACCCCGAGGCTGCCGTCCCCGCGGTGGAGCTCCATGGTGACCAGCCCACAGGCCAGCGGGCTCATCCCAGGGCAGCCGTAGCCGGTGATGTCCTCACCCACGATGCCGAGGCCGGGCAGGCGGCGGATCAGCGGCCAGGGGATCTCGGCGCGCTCCCAGTAGCCGCCGGCAACGGGGATGACCTCCTCGTCAACGAACCTGCGTACGGTCATGAACGCCGACCACTGGTCATCGGTGAACTGCTCGCGGACGGAGAAGAAGTCCGTGCCCAGGGCCTGGCCCAGTGCGCCGTTCGTCATCGGGCTCCCCTGCGCATCTCATCGAGGAAACTTTCGACCACCGGGGCGAGCCGGTGGGGGTCGGCGATCAGGTCGAGGTGCCCGCCGTGGTAGACGTGCAGCTTCGAACCCCGGATCAGCCGGTGCATGAGGTGGGCGTTGACGAGCGGGACCAGCGGGTCGTCGTCGCCGGCCAGTACCAGCGTCGGCTGGCGCAGCAGTGGGAGCCACGGCAGGCTGGTCCAGCCTGCGCCCGCCAGCAACTGGTAGTAGTAGCCGCGGCGGGGGCCACCCCGGCTCGCCGCGTGCAGCAGTTCGGCGGCTCGCCGCGGGTTGGCACGCATGCTCCCGCCGTAGATCTCCCCAGCGACGCTGGCCGCATAGTCGGCGTCGAAATGACGGCGTGGCGTGACCATGTGCCGCAGCACCCGTGGGCGGCCCGGCACGATGACCGAGCCGGTGCCGGTGGCCACCAGGACGAGGCGGCGCACCCGGTCCCCGCGCGAGAAGGCGAACTGCTGTGCGAGGCCACCGCCCCAGGAGATGCCCAGCACGTCGGCCTGAGCGTGCCCAAGGGTGTCGAGCAGGTCCGCGAGCAACACCGGGAGCGTCGTCATGTGGTAGGGAACCAACGGCACGGGTGACCCGCCGACGCCCGGTACGTCGAACCGGATGACCTCACGCCGTGGGTCGAGTGCATCCACGAATGGCTGGAGGAGCTCCAGGCTGGCGCCCACGCCGTTGCACAGCAGCAGCGGGGGCACCGCCGGGTCCCCCGCCCGGACAGCCACCTTCAGCTCCCGGCCACGGACGGTGACCATCCGGGTGTCCTCAGCGCCCACGCGCCGGTTCCGCGGTGTACGTGACGTAATGGCCACAAGGTATGCCCTGCCCCGTCGGCGGCGCCACCAGCGCAGCGGGGCCAGCCGCGAGGAAGCCTTGTGGACCCTGCCCTTCTTCGGCCAGGACCGTCTGGGCCCGTCTGCCAGCAGCATCGGGCCGGTACCTCCAGGGATCATTTCTGTCTCACGTAAGCGCCGGGAGCGGGGTCACTCGGCTGGTGCTTGCGGCTGCCCAGCCTCGTTCGTGCCTTGCGCGCCGCACCGCTGTGGGCCTGCACCCACTGGGCCCAGTGGCCCCACCAGGTACCCTGGTGGGTCTCGGCCGCCATGAGCCAGGCGTCGGCGTCGGCTGCCGGGGCGGGACCGGTGCGGTAGCGCGACTTGGGGTTCCCGGGCGGGTTCACCAGGTGCTGGATGTGCCCACCGCCGGAGAGCACGAAGGTCGCCTCCCCGCCCAGCAGTTGGGTGGTCTGGTACGCGGCACGCCAGGGCACCAGGTGGTCGGTCTCCGCCCCGAAGACGTAGGCGGGGACGGCGACCTTGGCCAGGTCCACCGACGTGCCCAGCAGGGTCATGCCGCCGGGGACGGCCAGCAGGTTCTCCTCGCCGAGGCGCAGCAGCTGCCGCGCCGCCTCCCCGGGCAGGCGGGTGGTGTCGGCGTTCCAGGCGAGGATGTCGAACGCGGGCGGGTCCTGGCCCATGAGGTAGTTGTTGACCCAGTAGTTCCACACCAGCTCGCCAGGGCGCAGCCAGGAGAAAGCCCCCGCGATGTCGCGGCCGTCCACCACCTTGGTGGCCCTGGTCACGAACCTGGCCAGGCCCGGCAGCGGCGCGGCGACCGCCAGCCCGGCGACACTGGGCACCGACATGTCGAGCTGGCTGACACCGAAGCAGGAGTAGGCGACCCGGTCGTCGCCCCGGGCGGCCAGGTGAGCCAGTAGCGCGGCGAGCAGTTGCCCGCCCGCGCACAGTCCCATGGTGCCGACCTGGTCGCTGCCGCTGATCTCGGCGACCGCGTCGACCGCCTCCAGCAGTGCGGTGGCGTAGGTGTCGAGGTCCCAGCCGGCCTGTTCACGGCCCGGGTTGCGCCAGCTCGTGACGAACACACCGATGCCCTGGCTGACCGCATATTCGATGAAGCTGCGGCCCGGAGCCAGGTCGAGAATGTAGAACCGGTTGATCAGCGACCACACGATGAGCAGTGGCACGGTGTGCACCTGCGGTGTCGTGGGCGCATACTGGATGATCTCCACGACCTCGTTGCGGAACACGACCGCGCCAGGGCTCGCGCCGATGTTCTCGCCGAGCTGGAACGGCCGGGTGTCCACCTGGCTGGGGGTCCGCCGGCCCGCCCGCACGTCAGCGGCCAGGTTCCGGGCGCCACGGACCAGGCTGAGGCCGCCGGTGTCAAAGGCGTGCTTGAGCGCAGCCGGGTTACCGGGCAGCGTGTTCGTGGGGGCCATGGCGGTGGTCAGCATGGCGGCGGCCAGCTTCGCCCGCTGGGAGGTCCGCCAGTCCACGTCCGCGTTCTCGACCGCATCGTTGATCGCGTTCTCGGTCGCCAGGTAGGCCTGCCCGAGCCGGCGGTAGAACGGGTTCTCCTGCCAGGCTGGGTCGGTGAAGCGGCGGTCGCCACGGGCCGGGGTGCGGACGGCCCGGCCCGCCGCGGCGTCACCGAGTTCGCGCGCCAGGCTCTCCGCCCGGGCCATGATGTCCGGGTTGTGGGCAAGCGCACTGACCAGCGCGGCAGCGGCCTGCCCGGTCCGGACCCGCCCGGTGGCGATGCCCGCGTTCAGCGCGCTGGCGGCGGCGTCGCCGACTGCCTGGACGGCGGCGCTGGCCTCGCCAGCCAGTGCATCCTTGACCGGGCTCATTGCCCTGGCTCCATGCTCTGCGCGATAAGTTCCCGCTTGAGGATCTTGCCGGTCGCGGTCATCGGGAAGGAGTCACGGAACTCGACGATCCTCGGGTACTTGTAGGCCGCCATGTACCCCTTGCACCAGGTGATCAGCTCGGTCTCGGTGATGGTCGCGCCGGGGGTGCGGACCACGAACGCCTTGACCTCCTCGCCGTGACTGGGGTGCGGCACGCCGACCACCGCAGCGAGGCTCACCTCGGAGTGGGTGAGCAGGACTTCTTCAAGCTCACGCGGGTAGACGTTGAACCCGCCCCGGATGATCATGTCCTTCTTCCGGTCCACGATCGCGAGGTAGCCGTCAGCGTCGATGACCCCGATGTCGCCGGTGTGGAACCAGCCCTCGCTGTCGATCGCGGCCGCGGTCGCCTCGGGCCGCTGGAAGTAGCCCTTCATCACGTTGTGCCCGCGGATGGCGACCTCGCCGGGCTCGTCCACCGCGGCGGCCGACCCGTCGTAACTGACGGTCTTGACCTCGATGCCCCAGGCGGGCAGCCCGACCGTACCCGGTTTCCGCGGCCGTCCCACCCGGTTGAAGGTGGCGACGGGGCTGGTCTCAGACAGCCCGTACCCCTCCAGGATCGGCACGCGGAACCGCTCCTCGAACTGGCGCAGCACCTCGACGGGCAGGGCGGCACCGCCCGAGACAGCCACCCGCACCTGGCCCGCGATCCGCTCGGTCCCCGCACAGTTCAGCAGGGCGTGGTACATGGTCGGCACCCCGGCGAAGAACGTGACTTTCTCCCGCTCCATCAGTGCCAGCGCCTGGTTCGCGTCAAAACGCGACATCAGCACCAGGGTCGCCCCGTTGGAGAAGCCCTGGTTCATCTGGACGCTCTGCCCGAAGGAGTGGAACAGCGGCAGCGCGAGCAGGTGCACATCGTGGGCCTCCAACCCGAACAGCCGGTTGGCCATCAGTGCGTTCTGGACCATGTTGCTGTGGGTGAGCTCGGCTCCTTTGGGCTGACCGGTGGTGCCGCTGGTGTAGAGGATCACCGCGGTGTCCGTCTCAGCGGTGGGGGCAGTGGTGAAGGTCACCGGCTGGCGGTGGGTGAACTCGGCGAGTGTTTCCACCTCCGGGCTCGGCGGTGCCGCCCCCGGGTCCGCGGTGAGCAGGACGAAATGCTCGCATTCAGGGGCGGCCTGGCTGGCCGCGAAACCGACCTTGCCCATTGGCAGCTCCGGCGTGCCCTCGAAGCAGAAGTAGGCGCGCGCCGCGGAGTCGGCAAGGTGGTAGGCGATCTCCCGCTCTGTCAGCAGGGTGTTCAGCGGGACCACGGTCGCACCGGCCTTGAGGATGCCGAAGTAGACGACCGGGAAGTACGGCAGGTTTGGGCAGCTCAGCGCGACCCGGTCCGCCCGGCCGATGCCGCGCGCGGCCAAGGCTCCCGCCACCTGGCTGGCCGCGGCGTCGAGTTCCGCATACGTCATGCGGGCGCCGCCGTGCACCACGGCGACACGCTCGGGAACCTGGCGCGCGCTGTCCTCCAGCACGACAGCGAGGTTAAGCATTGGGCACCTCCGAGTGCGCTCCGTGAATTCCCCTACTGTGCCGCCGCAGGGCCGGGCGGGGTTAGTGGCCGGGGAACAAACCTCATAGTGACCGGGTCATGAAGTCCCGGCAGTTAACGGCGGCCTTGCCCCCAGCACCCGGACCGCGATCAGCAACTCCATGACGTCGGTGAGTTTCCGCAGGTCACAGCCGGTCCGCTCGGCGATCCGCTCCAGCCGGTAGTAGGCCGTGTTCACATGCAGGTGGAGCCGTTCCGCCGCGGTCTTGGCATTGAGGTCACAGGCGGCGAACTCCACCAGGGTCGCGATCAGCGCGCCTCCCGCAGCCAGGTCTTCGGCGACGAACTGCCGCACCTCGGGGCGGACCAGCCGCCGCGCGGTCTCGTCGTCGCGCAGCACCAGGTAGTCGAAGGTAGTCAGCAATGGCAGCGCCAGCACTCCCTCGGCCTGGCCCAGGCCCTCACGCGCGACCCGCGCTTCGGAGTAGGCCTCCGGCACCGCCAGCAGCCCGGGGTGCACCGTGCTGACCCCCACCGCCAGGCGCACCCGGTGCTCGGCCAGTTCGGTGCAGGCCTGCCGCATGTCCGCTACGGCCGCGTCCACCCCCGCCCGCGGCACCGGCGTGACACAGACGATCTCGTCCTGCCGTACCACTGCGAGGCCGCGTCCCCTGCCACCGCGGACCCGGCCGACCACGGCTGCCGCATCACGCAGGGTGTAGCTGTGGGGCAGCTCCCCGGCTGGCGCCGCCGTAGCCACGAGGAGCCGGGTGTCCGGGCCGAGGCCAACGGTGCGCAGCAGTGCCCCTTTGGGCCCCGCAAAGGTGCTGCGGCGGGCCAGCAGGTCTTCTAGGAGGTCGCGGCGGACCCGGTCGCTCTCGGCCAGCGCGTGCTGCTGAGCCTCGACATACGCCTCGGCAGCCACCGTGCTGCCCAGCTCGATGACCCGCATGAGCTCCGCCACGAGCGACAGTGCGGCCTCCCGCGCCAGCGGCTCTTCACCGGCCGCGTCGAGCACGCCCTGCCACAGCACGAGCTGCCCGATCCGGAACGCATGCAAGAAGTCCGCCAGCGAGATCCCCTGGCTGACCCGCCTGGTCGCCTGCTGACGGGTGAGGACGAAGTCGGCACGCCTGGCTGGGCGCCCGCCCGTGACCCCAGCCAGGAACACCGTGAACACCGAACGGACATGCACGGTGACGTCGCGGCGCAACTGCTCGTCGTGGCTGTCCATATACGCGGGCACCTGCTGCCAGATCGCCTCGACGGCCAGGTCGACCAGGGTGTCCATGGTCGCCTCTGCGGCGGTGGCGATCTTCTGCGCAGCCGGATGAAGGTCACTGTGCGGTTCCATCCGCTGACTCGGCCCCTCCCACGCCAGTCCTGCCTGTGGCACCAGCATGCCGCGATTGTGGTCAATCCACAATGACTCGGGAAGCAACCAGCGCGCCCGTGGTGCCGGGAAGGCTGCCTGACGCCCTGGAGCCCGGCTATTCGGTGGGCGAGGCGGCGTCCGCCGGGGCTGGCTTGCCGGCCTGAGCGGGTGCGTCGGCCGGGGCGGGCGCGTCAGCCGGGGCGGTGATGCCGACTATGGCCGAACCGTTGTGGTGCAGGCGCTTGGCGCGCTGGGCGTAGATGTCCACGTACTCCTGGCCGGAGAGGCTCATCACCGCGTACATGATCTCGTCGGTCACCGCGCGCAGGACAAGGCGGTCGGACTCCAGGCCCGCGTACCTGGAGAAGTCCAGCGGTGGCCCGAACTTCACGCCCGGGCGGATCCTCAGCCGCGGCAGCAGCCGGCCGGGAGGCTGCAGCTCATAGGTCCCGATCATGGCGCACGGGACAACCGGCGCCCCGGATTCGAGTGCCAGCCGCGCGACTCCGGTCTTGCCCCGGTACAGGCGCCCATCCGGGGTCCTGGTCCCTTCCGGGTAGATGCCGAGCAGTTTCCCTTGCTTCAGCACGCGCAGCCCGGTGAGGAGTGCCCGTTCGCTCGCCTGGCCACCTGACCGGTCCACCGGGATCTGCCCCACGCCACTGAAGAACGCCTTGCTGATCAGTCCCTTCGGGCCCCGGCCGGTGAAGTACTCGGCCTTGGCGAGGAACGTGACCTTGCGCGGCAGCGGCAACGGGCCGAAGAAATGGTCCGAAAACGACAGGTGGTTCCAGGCGAGGATCGCTGGGCCTTCGCGGGGGACGTTCTCCACCCCGATGGCCCAGGGCCGGAACACCAGCGTGAGGATGGGGAACAGGATCGCTTTAACCAGCCAGTAGAACACCCCCACATCGTCCCACGGCATGGCACACCGCGCAGTAGTGCGCGCAGTCCGGGGCGCACGCATGCGACGATGCTGGGAGGGGACAATAGGCGGCAAGGACAAAAGCCACGAGGACAGGAGGGCCGCATGCCCGTGATGCCAGGCGCCGAGCCCTTCTTCCACGCGGGGGGCAGCACCGGGGTGCTGCTCTGCCATGGGTTCACCGGCTCACCAGGGTCGCTGCGCCCGTGGGCCGAGTACCTTGCCGAGGCCGGGCTGACGGTGTCGCTCCCCCGTCTCCCCGGGCACGGCACGACCTGGCAGGAGATGGCACACACCCGCTGGGAGGACTGGTACGCGGAAGTGGACCGCGCCCACCAGGAGCTGCAGCGGCACACCGGCGAGATCTTCGTCATGGGCCTCTCGCTCGGCGGCTGCCTGGCATTGCGGCTGGCCGAGGTGCACGGCGACCAGGTGGCGGGTCTGGTGCTGGTCAACCCGTCGCTGACAGCCGACACGAAGCTGCTCGCCCTGGCGGGGGTGCTCAAACTAGTGGTGCCGTCGCTGAAGGGGATCGGCAGCGACATCAAGAAGGAGGGCGTGCACGAGCCCGCCTACGACCGGGTGCCGGTCGCTGCTGCCGCCACGCTGCCGCGGCTGTGGAAGGTCACCCAGCAAGACCTCGCCCGGGTGACCCAGCCAGCACTCGTCTACCTCAGCGCCGCAGACCACGTAGTGGGGCCGGCCAGCATGAAGATCCTGCGCGGTGCGCTCCCCGGCAGTCAGCTCACGGTGCGGGAGTGCGCCAACAGCTACCACGTTGCGACCCTCGACAACGACGCGGAGCAGATCTTCGCAGGGAGCCTGGAGTTCGTCCGGGCACACACCCGCCAGGCAACGGGGCAGACGGAGTAGCCAGCGTCCGTGAAAGGGGGTGATGGGGACGTGGCCGATGACATCAGCGACGAAGAAGCAGCCTGGCGCGACCTCATCGCCCACTACGGCGACCCGGCAGCAGCCGACGACGTGTCCTCTCCCTGGCCGGCCCAGGAAGACCTGCCTGAGCACCCGGCCGCCGCGGAGCCAGCGCAAGCACCCACCGGCCCGCCTCCCACCGATGGCAGCAGCCCTGTCCCCGGGGTGTTTCCCACCCCGCCACAGTTCCGGGTCATCCGCCCGGCTGCCCCGGCCCCGCCCCCGGAGGACGAGGCGGACCCGGACGACGAGGGGCACTACATCCCGCCCGAGCCGCCGCCCTTGCCGCACCTCGACCCGGTCACGAAGGGCGCGTGGGCCGCGGTCTTCGGCGGCCCCGGCTACCTGCTGGTGGCGGTGACGCTGGGCTGGCCCGTCCCGGGCTGGGCCGGCCTCGCCGCAGTGGCCGCGTTCATCGGCGGTTTCGCCACCCTCGTGGTGCGCATGGGCGACCGTCCACCCACCGACTCCGGCCCAGATGACGGGGCAGTCGTCTAGAGCGCGGTGCGAGCCAGGTCAGCCGCGCCCACGATACCGGCGTCGGCACCCAGAGCAGCGAGCCTGATGTCGGCGTGGGGGCGGTAGCGGCCGCCGGGGAGGCCCTTCTCGTAGGCTGCCCTGGCCGGCCCGAGCAGGAGCTCACCGGCTTCGCAGACACCGCCACCGACCACGAAACACCCGGGGTCGAGGATCGCGGCCAGGTCGGCGAGTCCCTGGCCCAGCCAGGCACCGACGATCCCGAAGCAGCGCAGGGCCGCTGGGTCTCCCTCCTGGGCCGCCTGGGTGACCTGATGACCGGTGATCGCCTCGGCATTGCCCCCGGAGAGCTGGAGCAGCCGGATAGCCGCGCCCGGTGAACGCCGGGCGAACTCGCGGGCTTCCGCCACCAGGGCGCTGCCGCTGGCGTACTGCTCCCAGCAGCCCCGGTTCCCGCACCCGCACAGGCGGCCGTCGGGAACGACCCTGTAGTGCCCAGGTTCACCCGCCATGCCCCAGCGGCCGCGGTACAGCCTGCCGTCGGCCACGATGGCCGCCCCGATGCCGGTGCCGAGCGCTACGAAGACCACGTGCCCCTGCCCGCGCGCTGCCCCGAACCGCACCTCGGCCCACGCGCTCGCATTGGCGTCGTTGTCCACCACGACCTGCCGTCCAACCAGGTCCTCGAGTTTCTTGCGCAGCGGCTCGTCCCGCCAGGCCAGGTTCGGGGCGAACAACACCGCCCCGGCAGTGCGGTCCACGAACCCGGCCGCACCGACCCCCACGCCCTCGACGTCATGCCGGGCAAGCAGCTCGGTCACGGTCTCGGCGATGACCTGTGCGGTCTGTTCCGGGCTCGCGGCCGGGGTCACACGCCGCAGCTTCTCGACGATCTCCCCATGCTCGTCGACGGCCCCGGCGGCTACCTTGGTGCCTCCGACATCAACCCCGATCGTCAGGGCCACTGCTGTGCTCCCCCGAGGGCTCCGCACCGTTCCCCTGGCCGGGTGGCGTGGCCTGGCCGGCCCGCGTGGCCTGGCCGGGTCGCGTGGCCTGGCCGGGTCGCGTGGCCTGGCCGGGTCGCGTGGCCTGGCCGGGTCGCGTGTCCTTGCCGGCCTGGGTGGTCTGGCTGGCCTGGGCGGCAGCGATCGCCGCCTCCACCGCAGCGGCAACCTCCTGGACCATCGCGGCCATGCTCCCGCCGGTGGCGGCGAGCTGCGATGCGAGGCCAGGCCGCGACCTGATCAGGCGAGCAGCGCGGCACACCGGGCACCAGGCACACTCCGGTGCCTCCGGGGACGGCTCGGCAGTGGCGGTCTCCCACACGTCGCTGGTCTGCTTGTTCCCGCCTATCACCGACCGGATCTGGCTGCTGACCCCCTTGCTCACCTCGCGGGCACCCCTGCGCAGGAGCCACCGCTGCAGATCCCCCAGCGGGTCCGGCCCTGGGTCTTTGGGCTCCTGTGTCACTGGCTGCCTCCTTCGGCCCGGCTCTTGAGCCCGCGCAGGGCCGTGTCGATGATGGTCTTCTCCGCCCTGCGCTTCAGCATCCCCGGCATGGGGATCCGCACATCCACTGCGAGGTCATAGGTGACCTCAGTCCCGCCGTCGTGGTCGGCCAGCCGGTAGGCACCGTCCATGGCAGTGACCACCGCACCCGGCTCGGCCAGGTGCCAGCGCACACCGGTGTCCGTGTCCCACTCGTAACCGAGCACATAGGTGTCCTTGATCATGCCCGCGTCCAGCTGGAAACGCACCTGACTGGCCCGGCCCTGGTCATCGCGGCTCACGACCTCGGCCGCACTGACCGCGGAGGCCCACTGCGGGTAGGCGGCGAAGTCCGTGATCACCGCCAGCACCCTCGCCCTGGGCGCGGCGACCGTGATGCGCGACGTGGTACTGGCGGCCATGCTCGGAGCGTACCGGCACCGGCTACCAGGCCAGCACGTATGGCGTGTGGCTGCCGCGGAAGTGCCCCACATTGACACACTCGGTGCGCCCGATCCGCACCCGGCGCACGAGCGGCTGGTGCACGTGGCCGAACAACAGGAACCGCGGCTGGGAGCGCCTGACCTCGGCGAGCAGTGCCTCGCTGCCCCGTTCCAGGCGGCGCGCCACGGTGTCGTAGAGCAGTTCGGGCACGGCGGGCGGGATGTGGGCGCACAGTATGTCCGCCCCGCTGACCGCCGCCACCTTGGCCGCATAGGCGTCCTCATCGACCTCGTTGGGGGTGTGGTAGCGCGAGGGCAGGCCACCGCCGACGAAGCCGAAGACGCGCCCGTCGAGTTCGGTCAGTTCACCGTCGAGCACGTGGTGCCCCGGACGCAGGTGCTGGGCCCACATGTGCGGGATGTCCACGTTGCCGTAAGTCAGGTAGGTGGGCTCCGGGAGCGCGGCGAACAGCTGGGCGTACTGCCGCGAAACGGCCTCGTCCAGGTGGTGCGCCGGGTCGCCGTCCAGGCGCTGCCAGAGCCGGCGGGACAGCGCCCGGGCCTCGTCGAAGCGCTGCTCGGTCCGCAGTGTGATGAAACGGCTGGCCGCTTCGGCGCCGAACAGGTCAGCGAAGATCCCCTGTGCGTGGTCCGCGTAGTCCACGAACAGCAGCAGGTCGCCCAGGCACACCAGGGCGTCGGCGCCCACAGCCGCACCTGGCAGGGCGGCGGCGCTGCCATGGACATCACTGATGAAGTGCAGCCGCATGGCGACAGGGTATGGTCTGCTCCTACTGGGCCTGCTCAGCCGGCGTCAGTGTGGACCGTCCGGGAGACACAATGCGCGAGTACACCACCCCCCTCGTGGCGGACGTCCCGCCCTCCGCCCGCCTCACCGACACGGTGTTCGACCGGGCAGCACGCGACCCCAGTGCGGTCGTGCTGCGGCGCCGCCACGGCGGCACAACCGGCACCTGGCAGGACGTCACAGCCGCCGAGTTCGCCGCCGAGGTGCTCTCGTTCGCCAAGGGCCTGATCGCGGCGGGGATCGTTGCCGGTGACAGGGTCGCGCTGATGTCGCGCACCCGGTACGAATGGACGGTCGCGGACTATGGGATCTGGGCCGCTGGCGCAGTCACGGTGCCGATCTACGAGACCTCCTCGGCCGAGCAGGTCGAATGGGTGCTGACCGACTCCGGTTCCCGTGCCGTGGTCGTGGAGACAACCGCCCACCTGGCCACGGTTGCCCAGGCTCTGCCTCGCGCACCCGAGGTGTCCCGGGTATGGCTCATAGAGGGCGACGCGGCTGGTGACGGCGGGGCTGGCGGTGACCTCCCGGACGGGCTGGTCGCAGAGGTGAGCGCGCTCGCCGGGGAAGGCGCGGGCGTGAGCGACGAAGAAGCCGGGCGCCGCCGCTCGGAAGGGGCCGGCACCGACACCGCCTCGATCATCTACACCTCCGGCACCACCGGGCGGCCAAAGGGCTGCGTGCTCACCCATGCCAACCTCCTCGCCGACGTCCGCAATGCGGTGAACGGACCGCTGTCAAAGGTCTTCGAGATCCCGGGGGCTGCCACCCTGCTGTTCCTGCCACTCGCCCACTCGTTCGCACGGGTCATCCAGGTCGGCTGCATCGAGGCGGGCATCGCCCTCGGGCACACCCCCGACGTCCGGAACCTCCTCCCCGACCTGGCCTCGTTCAAGCCCACGTTCGTGCTGGCCGTGCCCCGTGTGTTCGAGAAGGTCTACAACGGCGCGGAGCAGCAGGCAGCCGCCAGCCCGGTCAAGAGCCGGATCTTCCGTGCGGCGGCAGCCACGGCGATCGCCTGGAGCCGGGCATCCAACGGCAGCCCGGGCAGCGGGCCCGGTCCGCTGCTCAATGCCCAGCACACGCTCTTCGACCGCCTGGTCTACGCGAAGCTGCGGGCCGCCCTGGGTGGCCGCGTCACCCACGCTGTGTCGGGCGGGGCGCCGCTCGGGGAACGGCTGGGCCACTTCTTCCATGGCGCTGGCGTCACCGTGCTCGAGGGTTATGGCCTGACCGAGACCAGCGCCGCAACCACCGTCAACCGTCCCGAGCGAGTCAAGATCGGCACGGTCGGCCAGCCGCTCCCAGGGGCCTCCGTACGGATCGCCGACGACGGAGAGATCCTGATCCACGGGCCGAACGTGTTCATGGGCTACTGGCGCAACGAGGCCGCGACAGCAGAGGTGCTCGAGGATGGGTGGCTGCGCACGGGCGACATCGGTGAGCTCGACGACGAGGGCTACCTGAGCGTCACTGGCCGCAAGAAGGAGCTGATCGTGACCGCGGGCGGCAAGAACGTGGCGCCGGCGGTGCTGGAGGACCGGATCCGCGCTCACTACCTGGTGAGCCAGTGCCTGGTGGTCGGCGACCAGCGGCCCTATGTCGCGTGCCTCATCACCCTCGATGAGGAGGCCCTGGCGCTCTGGCAGTCCCGTCACCCGCGCCAGCCCGGCGAAGGTGCCGAGGACGTCCGCCACGACCCGGAGCTGCTCGCGGAGGTCCAGTCCGCTGTGGACGACGCGAACAAGGCCGTCTCGCGGGCTGAGTCGGTCAGGCGCTTCCGGATCCTCGGAACAGACTTCACCGAGCTCAACGGGTACCTGACCCCGTCACTCAAGGTGCGCAGGAACCTGGTCATCAAAGACTTCGCCGCCGACATCGACGCGCTGTACGCGTGAGCGCTGATCCGCCTAGAGCGCCGGTCGGGTAGTGGTTTCCATGATCCTGTAAGGCTTTCAGTCACAGTGACTGAAATGTCTTCAGGATCATGGGAACAGCCCACCAGGGTGGCGGGCACGGCCCCAGCAGTCACCTCATCGCCCGCCAAACCGCCATCGGCCACCAGTTGGCGGCCCGACCACTACTTGACCGCCGTTTAGGAG
>DASYYE010000111.1:0-1603 GCA_035946955.1 Streptosporangiaceae bacterium
GATCCGCCTGCCGACCGTGCCCGGTACTGGCCCGGTCTGGCTTTATAACGAGGTGCCAGCCTGTCAGGTCTTGCCGTGGCGTGGCTCGAAAGAGGTGGTGCGACATGAGGTCGCTCGCGATGAGTGAGTCCGTTAGAGGAGGTCAGCGAGTGCTGATGACGTGACTCCGGGCAGTGCCTGAGGCCCGTTCCCTCCCTGACGTGCGTGGCTGGGTCGTGCTCAGCCGGGTGCGAAGCTCAGGGAAAAGCCCGAGGGTCCCCGTACCGTCCGGGGACTACAGGTGAGGGAAAGGCTGGAGGGGTGAACGCCAGTGAACCCTTGGTGATGCCTCGTGATTTGAACTCCCCAGGACGGAAAGCAGCACCGGGGGGACAGGGACCGGCCGCTGGAAGGCGGCGTGCGGCGGTCAGGGACGCCTCCTGGCCGTGGCAGGCACCGCAGTCCCCGGGGTAGAGAGGGCACCCGGCTCCAGCCGTGTCTCACGCGTGCGGAACATGGAAAACCCGCTCGGGTCCGCGCTGGCTGGCGCGGTAGGCCGATCGCAAGAGGGGCGGAACCCCGCGGGCGGGACAGGATGCCCAAGAAGCGAACGCCGGCGGCCGAAAGGCAGCAGGAACCCCGCGCGGTCATTCCCGGTTCTCCTGCCGGGGCGCGGCATAACTGGCCGGATACCGGGCCTGGTGCCCGGGCGCGAAAGCGTGCTGACATGAGGCAGGTGAGCTGGTGAAGCGATGCGGTCACGACCGCCGGAACCAAAGGGCAAGTTGGACGCGATGACGGGTTACAGCTTCTCCACCCCGGTCTGGGACGGCGGCCAGTGGGCCGCCCCCGAAGTGGCCGAGGTGACGGCGACCGCCCGGATAGTGAACGGACCGGAGGACCAGCCTCGTAGCATGCCCGTCCAGTGGGACCGGATTGACTGGCGGGCGCAGGAGGAGCAGGTACGGCGGCTGCGGCAGCGGATCTTCACGGCGTCGCAGGAGCAGGACTGGCCCAAGGTCAGGAACCTGCAAAAACTCATGCTGCGGAGCCGCGCCAACACGCTGGTCAGCGTGCGGCAGGTGACGCAGCGCAATGCCGGGCGCAAGACCGCCGGGATCGACGGGGAGGTCGCGTTGACTCCCCAGGCCAGGGCGCATGTGGCGGTGCGGGTGCATCAGTCCATATCGTCGTGGCAGCCCTGCGCGGTCAGGCGCGTGTATGTCCCGAAGGCATCAAACCGTGCGAAGCTTCGCCCGCTCGGGATTCCGGTGCTGATGGACCGGTGCCACCAGGCGCGGGTCCGTCACGCGCTGGAGCCGGAGTGGGAGGCCCGGTTCGAGCCCAGGTCGTATGGGTTCCGGCCGGGCCGGGGCTGCCATGACGCGATCGAGGCGATCTACAACGTGTGCAGAGGCCCGGTGGCCAAGCGCATGTGGGCGCTCGATGCCGATTTGGCTGCGGCGTTCGACAAGATTGACCACTCCCGGCTCCTTGCCGCCATCGGATCGTTCCCGGCCAGGGACATGATCCGGGACTGGCTGAAGGCGGGCGTGTTCGAGGCGGGCAAGGGGTTCGCGCCGACCGGGGAGGGAACTCCCCAGGGCGGTGTGATTTCCCCGTG
>DASYYE010000112.1:0-4968 GCA_035946955.1 Streptosporangiaceae bacterium
CCTGACCCTGGTGGTCGTCGCCTACCTCGGCCTGCTCGCCCGCGCGGGCCAGGCCACCAGGGCCGGGCAGACCACTAGCTCGTGACGTCCGCGGTGCTCAGGCGCGCCCACGCGATCGAGACGAACAGCGCCGCGTACACCCCGAACGACAACAGCCCGTGCAGGTACGCCGACGTGTCCACCGGGGAACGCAGGAACGCGTCAAAGGACAGCCACCAGTGGGTGGGCAGGTAGGGCTGCACCACCGCGAACTGGGGGACGTTGTCCGCGACCTCGCTCGCCACCGCAAGCACCAGCGTGGCCGCGATGGCCGCGATGGGGTGCTCGGTCAGGGTCGAGATCGCCAGCCCGATCGCTGCCAGCGCCGCCATGCCCGCCGCGATGTAGAGGGTCACGAAGAGCAGGCGCAGCAGCCCGTCCGCCAGCGAGACGGTCGTGCCTGACAGCAACGTCACCGGGCCCACCGGGAACAGGGCGATCCCGGCGAGCAGCGACGCTACCGACACGAGCACGCAGGCGGTCAGCCCGAACAGCACCACCGCGACGTACTTGACGGCCAGCAGCCTGGTCCGTCCCGCGGGCACGGTCAGCAGGTAGCGCAGCGTCCCCAGGGACGACTCGCCAGCCACCGAGTCACCCGACACCACCGCCACGGTCAGCGGCAGCACCAGCGTCATCATGATGGTCAGCGCGACGAACGCCAGGAAGACCCCGTTCCCCGCGAGCTGGTCGATCAGGAACGCGTTCGGGCCGCCCCCGCCCCCGCCCCCGCCGCTGGGCTGTGGCGCGGCTAGCCGCAACGCGATCCCGAGCATGACCGGCAGCACCACGACGACGGCCAGCAGGGCAACATTCCGCCACCGCCGGAACACGAGAGACACCTCGGAACGCAGCAGCCGCAGCCACGAGCGGACGGGGTCACGCCCGTCCCCGTCCACCGGCAGCAGCGCAGCGGACGTCGCCACCGTGACCGTGGCCACCGTGGCGCTGCCGTCCTGCGGCCCAGCCCGCTCTGTCCCGGCCTGCTCCGGCGCCGCCTCAGCCCTCGACATCGAACCCCTCCCCGGTCAGCCCGACAAACAGGTCCTCCAAACTGGGCCGCGGCGTGTCCAGGCCGGTAACCGGGACACCTGACATGACCAGCTCACGGCATACGTCCTCGGGCGCTGCCTGGCCGAGCCGGGCACTGCACTCACCGTCGCCCTTGGTCACGTCGGCCAGCCCCAGCTTTGCGAGCACCTCGGCCGCCTCGGCGGTCGCGGGGGTGCGCACCTGGATCCGTGCCTCACCACGTGACCGCAGCTCTTCCAGTGGCCCCTGGAACACCAGCTTGCCGGTCCGCATCACACCGACATAAGTGCAGATCTGCTCGACCTCGGCGAGCAGGTGGGAGGACACCAGCACCGTGATGCCGTCGGCGGCGATCTCCCTGATCAGCGTGCGCACCTCACGGGTGCCCTGCGGATCGAGGCCATTGGTCGGCTCATCCAGCACGATCAGTTCGCGGGGCTGGAGCAGGCTGGCCGCGATCGCCAGGCGCTGCTTCATGCCGAGTGAGTAGGCCCGGTAGCGCTTCTTGGCGGCGGCCAGCAGCCCGACCCTCTCCAGTGCCGAGTTGATGCGGGCGCTGGAGGTCGCTGGGCTGGCGTGGCGGTCGGTAGCGTCGATCCTGGCCAGGTTCGCCCGGCCGGAGAGCTGCGGGTAGAAGGCCGGCCCCTCCACCAGCGAGCCCACCCGGGGCAGTACCCGCACCGCCTGGGCTGGCATGGCGGCACCGAGCATCTCGGTGGTGCCGCTCGTCGGGTACACGAGCCCGAGCAGCATCCGGATGGTGGTCGTCTTGCCGGACCCGTTGGGCCCGAGGAACCCGTACACAGACCCGTGCGGGACCACCATGTCGAGGTTGTCGACCGCGACCTGCCCGCCACGGAAGCGTTTGGTCAGGCCACTGGTGACGATGGCCGGCGCGGTAGCCGCCCCATTCGCGGGCACCGCGCCGGCCTCAGCGCGTGCCGCCTCCCCCGAGGCGGCACGCGCGACAGCCCCCGTTGTACTCACTTGACGTGGGCCGCAGCCGAGTAGAGCACGGACGGCTGGACGGCGCCCAGGAGCACGTGCCCGTTGCTGGTGATCAGCACCGACAGCAGGCTGGTGCTGATCAGCCGCCCACTGCCCCACGAACCGTGCACGGCCTTTGCCGAGGCCACCAGCGCGGCGAGGATCGCGTCACCACCAACCTGGGCCTGGCCGTTGCCGGCCGCGGACCGGGCCGACTGCCCGATACCGCGGGCCACGGCGCCCACGCCGCCGATCCCGCCCAGGACCGAGGAGGGCAGGGCAACCACGGTGGTCCAGCCCTGGCCGATCACCTGCGGTGCCGTCGAGAACCCCATGGGCGGGATGGGTGACGCCCCGACCCAGCCAGTGGGAGCGCCGCACCCAAGGCCGCCGCGCATGGGCACGGCGGGCATGGGCATGACGTGCACCTGGCGGGCAACAGCGGACTTGGCGGCAGCGCCGGCTGCGCCATTCAGAATGACGCTGACGGACCGCGGCCCGGACACTTTGCTGGCGTAGACGATGTGCACGCCCTTGGGCAGCTTCAGCCCCTTGGGCAGCGACGCGCCCTTGGGCAGCACAACCATCCTGGGCATCATCGGCATCGCCTTGGCCGCCGGGAGACCGTGCAACTGCGCGGACCGAACGATTGCCTGCCGAATGGCAGCCGGTGGCACCGACGCGGCCAGGCACTCACCCGGGGAGATGGTCGACACGTGCGCGCCGCGCGGCGGGGTGAAGCTGAAGTTCGCGGCGGCGGGGCGGACGAAGTTCACATTGGTGTACCCGACCTGGAAGGCCGGGTTGCGGGCACCACGGGCGAAGACCTGGACCCGCAGCACCACAGCCGGGTGCTGCCCGTCGATGGCGATGGTCACCCTGCCGACCAGCGAGCGGCCGTCCTTAGGCGCGACCACGAGCTGGTAGGCCGCCTGGCCGGCCACGTCCACATTGGCCTCGGTGCTGACCCGTGTGGTCTTGCCCACGAGCGCCAGGGCCTGCTGGGCCGCCTGCTGTGGCATGAGGCGGACCTTGGGCTCGGGTGCGGGATTGCGGCCGGTCTCCCGCGGCAGGACCGCCTTTGTCACCGAGTTGCTGCCGCTCTGCCACAGCCACACGGTGTCCTTGTTCTGGATCAGGTCTGTCTCACCCATCTGCACCGGCACGGCCAGCCGGATCTGGCCAGGCCCTCCGTACCAGACCTTGACCGTGTGTGACCCGGCGAGCAGCGAAGTGAGGGAGGACGGTTGCATGCTCCCTGGGAGCTGCGGCAGGCCGAGCGAGGTCGTCTCGACGACCGTGCCGGTCAGCGGCGGCGGCGAGGAGTTGGCCAGCGCGACGATCAGTTGCCCGGGGGTACGCCCGGGCAGCGGCGGCGCGGCCTGCGCCACACCGATCACCGTGCCTGCGACAGTCGCGGCGACCGCGACGACGGCCACCGCCGGGACGGCCCAGCGGAGTCTGCTGGGGAAAGCCACCGACACTTTCGGCACCTCTCTTCAGGTGGTCCACACAACGGGTCAGGTGCGTGCGCTCGTCATGCGACCTAACGTGGTTCCTAGGCTCTTTGCCAATTGTGCCCCGGCATTGCTGAGGCGACCCTGAGAAGCGTGGGCGGCCAGGACTGAGGGAGACGGGGACCGTGCGGGTACTGGTGGTCGAGGACGAGCGGCGGCTGGCCGCCGCGATGCGGCGCGGCCTGCAGGCCGAGGGGTTCGCCGTGGACCTCGCCCACGACGGTGAGGACGGCCTCCACCAGGCGCGCCACGGCGGGTACGACGCGGTCGTGCTCGACCTCATGCTGCCCAAACTCTCCGGCTACCGGGTGTGCCAGCAACTGCGGGCGGAGGAGAACTGGGTGCCGATCCTCATCCTCTCCGCCAAGGACGGCGAGTACGACCAGGCCGACGGCCTGGACCTGGGCGCGGACGACTACCTCACCAAGCCCTTCTCCTATGTGGTGCTGGCGGCGAGGCTGCGCGCCCTGCTGCGGCGTGGCCAGGCACCCCGCCCGGCCACGCTGGGGGCGGGAGACCTCACACTGGACCCGGCCACCCGGGAGGTCACCCGGGCGGGGGCCGCGGTTGAGCTGACCCCGCGTGAGTTCGCCCTGCTCGAGTACTTGATGCGACACGCGGGCCAGGTGGTGCCCAAGACCGCGCTGCTGGAACACGTGTGGGACGACTATGACTCCGTGGACCTCAATGCGGTGGAGGTCTATGTGGGCTACCTGCGCCGCAAGATCGACACGCCGTTCGGCCGCCGGGCACTCCAGACGGTCCGTGGCGCCGGCTACCGGCTGTCCGCCGACGGCGGCTGAGGCCCGGCCGCCAGGCGGCACAGCAGCCTTTCGGCTCGCGGGGTTTACCTTCTCCCTCGCTGGCTGGTGATACTGAGACCTGTGGAGATCCCCGTGCTGCGCTGGTGGCGGCACCGCAACCTGCGGGCCCGGCTCACCGTGGCCACCACGGCCGGCCTGGCGCTCGCCCTGCTGGCCGCCGGGATCGCGCTGCGGGGCACGCTCCGCTCATCGCTGACCCGTGGGCTTGATGAGACCGCCCGGCAGGAGGCGCAGGCGGTGGTGGCCCTGGAGGCGGCACGCCCCCTCCCGGACCCCGTCCCGGTGGTCGGGGGCGCCATCACGGTCCAGGTGCTCAGCAGCCAGGGCCAGATCGTCAATGCCTCCTACGGTGCCGACCGGCTCATCCCGCTCCTGCCACCGGCGCAGGCCCGTGCCAACGCCCGCGACGGCCGGGCGATGCTGCTCGACGGCCGCCCGCTCGGGATCCCCTACCTGCTGGGGGTCGTGGCCGTGCCCGGCCCGCACGGCCAGACCGTGGTGGCCGCCATCGACTCCGACCAGGTCGGTGCCAGCGTGGCCGCGCTCACCCGTGCCCTGATCGTGGGCGA
>DASYYE010000113.1:0-30862 GCA_035946955.1 Streptosporangiaceae bacterium
AGGTTCCGCAGCCGCACGCTGGAGCGGTCGATGGTCTCCAGCATCTTGGTCTGCTGCGGGGTGATCTCACCCGCCTCCCCGTCGGCGAGCATCTCCACATACCCCTCGATCGTGGTCAGCGGCGCCCGCAGCTCATGGGACACGGTCGCGAAGAAGTCCAGCCGCGCCCTGTCGAGGGCCTGCAGGTCCTCCACCAGGCGGTTCTCCGCCTCATACAGCCGCGCATGGTGCAGCCCCCGCCCCAGGTCCGCCGCGATCGACTGCACCGCATCAACCTCAGCCGCCGTCCACGGATGCCCCGCCCGCAACCGCTCCGCCGCAATGAACCCCAGCACCGAATCCACCCCAAACGGCGTATACAAATGCGACACCACCCCCGCCGCACTCAACGCCTCCCGCACCGCCGGCGCCATAATCCGGTATCCGTCGGGCCCATTCATGTCCTGCACGACCTTGCTGGACTGGGCGCGCAGCATCTCCTCCGCATCGTCGAAGTAGCCGGGCGGCAATAGGTCGTTGAAGTTCGAAGGCAGCATCCAGTCGTGCTCATGGCCGACCGGCAGCCCAATGTTCCCGTCTTTGATCACATGCACGTGGGCGGCGTCGGCGTCGACGTTTTCTTCAATGGCGATGCGGGCCTCGGTGAGCAGGTCCTCCACCCGCAGGTGCTCGCGGATGCGGAACCCGACCTCGCGGGCCATCGCCCGCAGCCGGCTGCTCTCCGCCTCCTCTGCCCGGAGCCGGCCACTCTCCGCGGCCAGGTCATTGACCTCCCGCGCCACCTCCCGCACCTGCGCCGGGCCCCGCAACGACGCACGCACCCCATAGTCACCCGACGTCAGCGACCGCACCGTCACCGCCAGACCACCCAGCGACCGCCGCACCCGCAGCCACGCCACCACCAGCACAACCACCACAGCCACCAGCACACCCACCACCGACGCCACGCTCCACACCAGTGCCGGGTCCAGTGGGTGTCCTTCCGCGGCTACTGCCGCGATGACGCTGTTCAGATGCACCTCCGTAGTGGCGTCAGCAGCAACCCGTTAGGCAGCGGGGGTGCCTGCGCCGCAACCTTCACTACCGCAGCGGCGTAGGGATCGGTGTCCAGACGAGACGCCGGCTGGTGGCCGGTACCAGGGACGTCATGCGACGCATCCCATGGCGTCGTCGTCCGGTTCAGGGTCGGCGGAGTGGGCACCGGCCAGCGGGATCCGCACGGTCACCGTGGTCCCTCTCCTCTTCTGCGAGGTCAGGGTCAGCCCACCACCGTGGTTGGCAACGATGGTGCGGCACAGGGCAAGCCCGAGCCCGGGGCCGGGGTCCGCTTCGTCCCCCGGCGGCGGCGGGGGCAGAGGGCTGGCGGGCTGCTGGACTTCGCCGGATGCCGATGTACTGGTCACGCTCAGCAGGGCCGCTATCCCGTCGCTGTCGCACCTGGCCAGGACACGACCGGCTGGCGGGGTGAACCCCACCGCATTGAACAGCAGGCTGGTGATGAGCCGGTCCAGCTGGGTTGGGTCACCCCGGACGGTCACACTGCCCGCGCCGCACTCGGCCGTCACGGTGAGGCCCTTGGCTGCCGCGTGTGACTGCACGGCCGCCACTGCCTGGGCTGTCAGCGGTGCCAGGTTGACCGGGCACCTGGTTGTCTTGAAAGCATGTGACTCAATCTTGGCCAGCGTCAGGATGTTCTCGATGACCTGCCACAACTTGGCGGTGTTGCGGTCCACGGTGGCCAGCATCCGCTGCTGCTCAGGCGTCAGCGGCCCAGCATCCTGGTCGCGCAGTAGCTCGACAAACCCAGCAATAGTGGTCAACGGAGTGCGCAGCTCATGCGAGATATCCGCGAGGCGGTCCGGCATGGCACGCTCAAGCGCCTCTATCTGCACCGCTAGCTGGTGCTCGGTATCAAGCGTCACAGCTCCTCCGAGACACTCCGTAACTATAAGTGAACATCTGCCCACTTAGCGTATGGTAAGGAACTCTAAGCCCGCTATAGTGGTTCCCTCTTGGGCGTGCTGTGATTCCTGTGAACCTCGTACCAGCGGTGGACCATCGCACTGTCGTACCCCACTGCGATGCTTGTGTCGTTCATGTGGTGCCTAGCCCAGCGGTTTGGCCGGCACCGCTATACGACCAGCCGGGAGAGGCCCACACCATGCTGACTACCCACTTTATCCCTGGAACGCCGGTTTGGATTGATCTCGCGGTTCCCAATGTCGAAGGGGCCGCAGTTTTCTACGGCACGCTCCTGGGCTGGGACTTCTCGTCCGCTGGCCCAGATGCCGGTGGCTATGGGATGTTCACGCTGGGTGGCAAGACGGTTGCCGCGGCGGGCCCGCTCACCGAGCCGGGGGCGGCCCCCGGATGGACGCTGTACTTCCACACGGCAGACGCGGATGCCACTGCGGCGGCCGTGGAGCGGGCGGGCGGGGCCGTGCGTGTCCCACCGATGGACGTGTTCACCGCTGGCCGGATGGCCGCCTTCACCGACCCCGCCGGTGCCGCCTTCGCGGTCTGGCAACCGGGCGAGACCAAGGGCCTGGACGAGGTCACCGTGGCGGGGACGCTCTGCTGGACCGAACTGCACACCCCCGACCCGGCCGCAGCGAGATCCTTCTACGAGGCGGTGTTCGGCTGGGAGGTCGAGGACGTCCCCATGGGGGAGTTCAGCTACGCGCTGATCCGTCCCGCGGGTGGCGGGGCGGACAGCGGGCAGGGCGGGATCGTGCCGGCCAGTGCCGATGCGGGACAGCCGGTCACTGCCCCTGGCTGGCGGGTGTACTTCGAGGTAGCCGACTGCGACGCCGTCACGGCCGACGCCGTTGAGCTGGGCGGTACCGTCCATGCGGCCGCCGAGGACGTCCCTGGTGTCGGCCGCGTGGCCTCGCTCGCCGACCAGTTCGGCGGCAGGTTCTCGGTCATCACCAGCGTGACCGCTTGACGCGGGAGCGGAGCGCGAGGCACGCCCTCGTCCAGCCAACGGCCAGCATGCGGCAGGATAGACCCATGCAGCAGCCGCAGAACTTCTCGCTCTACGGTGCCGTCGACCTCGGCGCGCGCCAGGCGGCGGCACAACGGCAGCAGGCCGCACAGCGCCGGAAGGCCCCGCAGGCAGGTGAGGCAGGCGTACCGGCCAACGGCCACGTGTTCGAGGTGACGGACGCCACCTTCGAAGCCGACGTCCTGGACCGGTCCCGTACGGTGCCCGTGGTCATGGACCTATGGGCTGAGTGGTGCGGGCCCTGCAAGCAGCTCGGCCCCGTGCTGGAGAAGCTCGCGGCCGAGGCCGCCGGTGACTGGCTGCTGGCCAAAGTGGACGTGGACGCCAACCCACAGCTGAGCGCCGCCCTGCAGGTCCAGAGCATTCCCATGGTCCTGGGGGTCATCGGTGGCCAGCTCTTCCCCGGCTTCCTGGGCGCCCTCCCGGAGGCGCAGGTACGGCAGTGGCTCGGCCAGCTCATGCAGGTGGCCCAGCAACTCGGCCTGCCAGGTGCCGCTGGTGCCGCTGGTGCTGCCGGTACAGCCGACGACGTCGATGGTCAGGGCACCCGGGAGGCCCCAGGTGCGGAGCCCGGCGGGCTCATGGGCGCCGACCCGGACCTGGCCGAGGCCCAGCAGGCCATGGAACGTGGTGACCTCGACGGCGCAGCGGCGGCCTTCGAGCGCATGCTCGCGAGCGCACCAGGGCACCCAGTGGCCACGCTGGGCCTGGCCCAGGTCAACCTGTTCCGGCGGGTGAACTCCTACCGGCCGGAACAACTCCGCCGTGAGGCGGCCGCCCACCCCGACGACGTGGAGGTGCAGTGCAAGGTCGCTGACATCGACCTGTCACTGGGCAAGGCAGACGAGGCGTTCGACCGGCTCCTCGGCCTCATCCGGCGGTCCTCCGGGGAAGAACGCGACAAGGCCAGGCGTCACCTCGTCGGGCTGTTCGAGATCTTCCCGCCGCGTGACCCGCGCGTGACCAGGGCCCGCGCCACACTCTCCAGCTTGCTGTTCTGAGCTCAGCCCCAGACGCGCACCGCCGCCACGCCACCGCCACCGAGACCCTCCGTCAGGCTGAGGGGCGGGTTGCCGCCGCCGAACGCGAGATGCATGAGGCGGGCCAGGTGGCGCAGGACCGTGCCCGCCGCGAACTCCAGGCACGCCAGGCCGCAGAGGCGGCAGCGGAAGCGGTTGAGCAGGCGCAGGCAACCGGCGCCGAGCCAGACGAACTGGTTGAGCTTGGCATCCGCCTGGAGCAGTCCAGCATCGTCCACGCGCACGAGGCTGAGGCGCTGGCCGCCACGACAGCAGCCCACAGCAAGGCGAAGGGCGCGCTCAGCACCGCCCGCGCACTCGCGCACAAGGCACGCCAGGCGCTGGCCGGTGCTGAGCGTGCGGTGGCCAGCCCGCCCACGGTACGGCTGCCTGAAGACGCATGGGCGGACACCATGTCCCAACTCGCCGACGACTTCCGGCGCGCTGGCCTGGGCCTGGGCGGGTGACCCAGTGGGGTCTGAGCGCGTGGTGATGGCAGCGGTGGAGGTGGAGATCGCCGGCCTCCTCGGCCAGCCCGTCGTGCCAGACCCGGACTGGCTCACCGCCTACGCCGAGGCACTCAACAACGAGGCCACCCGCGCCCAGTACCGCGCCGATCTGGCGCACGAATACAAGGCTGCACTCGAAGGAGTCGACCTCACGACCCGGGCCGTGAGCCAGGCCAGGCAGCAACTGGATCCCTCTCTTGCTGCCGAAGCCAGCACCGCCCGGTACGCAAGCCGGGCCCGGCGGCTCCTGCAGCCGTCACTGCTGGGCCCGGCTTGCGTCACCCGGGCACAGATCCTCGCCGCACGCTGGCAGGACCGCCTCACTGCGGCCTGCGCTACGGCCCTGGCCGCCCAGCAGTACGCCGACCATGCGGAGGAGTTGCTGGCGCAGGCCCAGCGGCGTGTCGCTGACGCTGTGGAGGCCGTGGACGCTGAGGACTGGCAGGAGGTGTGCCCTGACTGACTGGCGCACCCTCGCCGACGCCGCCGAGGCCCTCGCGGAGCACGAGCTGGCGGCCATCGCGGCCGACCCCGGCCCGGCGGTCGCTGGCGGCCGGGTGCTGCGTGACCCCACCGGGCAGCCGTTGCCTGACGAGGAGGTGCGTGCCCCGCGCACAGGGACTCCTCGCTGAGGTGCGGCAGCGGAGGGCACCGTCGCCGCGCCGTAGCCCGTGAGTGCTTAGCCTGCAGGCAGAGGGCCTGGCCCCGGCTGTAGCCACCCCGCAGCCGGGCCAGGGCCTGCTGTGTGGTCCTGTCGTCAGCGCAGGTCATCTGGGGGCCTCGGCCGGGATGGCGTGGCAGGCCCAGGGCATTCATGAGCGCGTCGCTGACACCGTCGGCGCACCAGCCGATGCGGACGCCACCCGGCATAAACCCCAGGTACGGGAGGCATGCCTCCACCGCATCCGAGGCCGTGACAGAACTGGCGGCCTGTGCCGCTGGCAACTACCCACGTCGTCCCGGTCGTCTGGACTGAGGCGACGCGCTGGCAGGCCGGGACACCCAGACGCCTGCATGTCCTCAGCGAAACCACCGTGCTCGTCCACAACCACCCCCTCACAAGGCCATCACTGACCGGCCCATACCTCGCAGCAAAGCGCCCGCCACCTATCAATAGGTGGCGGGCGCTTTCACCTGGCGCTCAGCGGAGTGCGTCACCCGGTACCAGGCTGCCCGGTCATGCTCCTGGCGATGGCAAGCAGGGCCGCGGTGCCGTAAGTCTGGCTGACGACGTTGGTATCGACCCCGCCCAGGTCGAACTCCACCCAGGCTGGGTTCGGTCTGCCGGGGTCGGTGTGGGGGAAGATCACCAGCATGGGCTGCCCGTTGACCTGGGTGATCTCTGACTTCCCGTTCAGTCCCACCTGCAACTTCTTGAAGAAGGCCGCAGCGTCGTGGTAGATCGCGGGTGACATCATGACCGTGATCTTGCCGTGGTCGAAGACCAAGGCCACCTGGTGTGCTGGGCTGACCCAGACTTTGGCTAGGTTCTTGGTGCTGGCAAGAGCACTGTTGGGCACCACCACCGGGAACCCGGCTGATGCGGCGGCCTGCGCCACGGTGACTTGTTTCTCGTGTGGCCCGAAGGGGTGACTGTAGTCCACAGGCAGGCCGCTCCCTGATACTGAGTCAGCCCCGGGCCCGGAGCAGGCTGCGACAGCAGTCACCAGCCCTGCGGCTGTCGCTATCGCCACCAGGAGGACCACGGCATGTCCCGGCAGTCTTGCTATTGACATTGCCCTCACTGCTCTTCCTCTCGTTAACAGACGTTGCCGCTGGTCTGGGTATACAGCTCGCTGTTGCTGACTTTTTGGACATTCCAGCCTGGGGCATCGTCTGCCCAGCACTGGAGCGATGTCCACGGCCGGTAGTGGCCCAGCGAGGGTGCATCCTGAAGGCTGTAGAAATGGGTCCACAGTGTGTCGCACGTGTTGTAGCGCTCGGAGTTGGCCACGGGCCAGCCAGAGTTAAAGGGCATCGTCGGGCTGTAGTTGAACGGCCTGGTCTCACCGCTAAAGTAGAACCGCCAGATCCCGATCCCGTGGGCATTGTCCACCTCGAAGTGCCAGTTCGCTCCGGCGCCGATGGTGCCTGCCCATTGGGGCAGGCTGTCCACACCGTCTTTGACCCACTCGGCGTACAGAGTTGGCTCGTTCATCGGTGATCCGCCAGTCCCCCAGCCGACTTCTACGTCATTGCCGGGGGAAGCCCAGATGAACAGACTGCGGAACACCTGAGCATGCGTGCCGTTGAGGGTGCCCTGGTTGTTGGTGGCGATCATGCCCTGGTTGCCGTACGCGGGCCACGTGCCGTCGTTCGCTTCAACATTCTGGTGGGCAGAGGAACAGGAAGCTCCTGCGTGGCCACCGGATACCACCGCCCCAGAAGCAGGAACGGTGGAGTACCACACCATCCCGCCTGCGGTGAGTACCGACAGGGCACTGCCCACTGCCAGGCCGAACACCCCATGCCGAATACCACTCCGATAACGCCACTTCACCGGCACGCACTCCTGCGAGAGATATCTAACTGTTGTGTGGCTGAGATCAGCGCCCAGACCACCTTGCCGCTAGACCGTTCTGGTAGATAAGCCCCGTAGTTGTCACAGAGGCTTGCGACAATGAACAGACCTCGGCCGTTCTCAGCATCGAGTTCCGGCTCTTGTACCTCCGGCATGTCCTCATTGCCGTCCCAGACCCGCACCAAGACAGACTGCCGGTCAGAAAAGAGCCAAAATCGTACCGGCGGTCTACCTGGTGCCCACTCCCCATCGAACCAACCGCCGCTTAACCCTTCAGACGCCTGCACACCATTCGTTACCATCTCACTGACGATGAGGGTCGCTTTCTCGGTCAGTCCGCTTAGTCCCCACTCCCAGAGCACCTGCTTGGCATGCAGCCGGGCACAGGGCACGGCAGAGGGGAATGCAGCCAGCTCCAAATGGCTCCGTAGTGGCCAGGAGTACGAATCCACGTCGTTCCGCTCAAGGAAGAACGCAGGGCCGACGCCGCAGCCAGTGTGGGTCTGGCATGTTTCAGCTGTAACGTCGGCCCTGCGGCTCATGGGCAGTCCACCCGCGCCGCACCCAAGCTGAAGGCCGCCAGGCGCAGCAGCCTGGTCAGCCCCCGTCCGGCTCCGGTCACGCCGTGACCGCCACGGCATCCCAGAGGACGAGTGCCAGTGCCCTCAGGTCGTCGTCGGTGACCGCGTCCCTGGCAGTACGGAGCACCGCCGCGCAGGTGCGGGCACGGCCGCTCAGGCGGGGGTCGGTCACGGGCAGGGACAGCACCGCATCGAGCGCGTCGAGGAACTGCCGGGTGCCGGGCAGCAAGGGCGGGTCTAGGCACAGGCTGTACCTGCCGGTCTGTGCCTTGCCATCACTGCCACTCATGGGGCTGCCTCCCTGTGATAGGCCCCGGCCCGGTGGGCTCTGGCCGCGCCCGCACACGTGCCAGCGCGGCCGACGGTGGCAGGTGTGGGCCTGACGAGTGCCGGGCCACCAGACCGGGGGAGTCTCGGTTGCATGCATATGGGGGACAGCCAACGGGAGAGATCACGACTCGCCCTCAACTGACCGCAGCGCCGGCCGGGCACGTGCCGCGATAGGCGAGCTTCCCGAACGTGGGTCTCATTTCGGCTCCTTCCGCGCATCAATGGGTACTTGTAGTCAACCAATTGACGAGCGTAGGAGGAACTGGACTTGCACGAACTTGCGGGGCAATTACCTGAGGGCTTCTACCGCCGCTGCGATCAGGTCGCGTGCGTCCTTGCCGTAGGCGGCTATATCCGCAAGTTTGGCGAACGCATCGGCGTACATGGCGACTTCGGTGGGCTCTGTTATCCGAAGCCATCCCGACACAAGTTCGACGCTTACCTCAGCGTCATCGAAGAGGAAGAACATCTCAACCGGACGCAGAGGCGACCGGTCGGCATCGAATGGGATGATGCCCAGCACCACCGAGGGCATCGACACTGTCTTCAGCAAATGGCGAAGCTGGTCACGCAGGACGTCCGGGCCGCCGATCCGGTGCCGTAGCGCGTTCTCCTCAAGCAGGATGGTAAAGCTGCGCTCAGCGTCGCACGTGACAAACTGCTTGGCAACGCGCGCCCGCACGGCGTCTTCGATGTCATCGACCCTGCTGGGGCGCCGCTCCTGGATTGCCAGCAGCAGTGTCTCGATGTAGTCAGCCGTTTGCACTGGCCCGGGGATCAGGCAAGGTGAATAAATGCGGAATTGCCGGGTCCGCTCCCACAGCGGGATGACAGCTTCCTGAGCGCGCCGCAGACCAGGGCGTTCCAGGCGCCGCCAGGCCGTCCACATCGAGTCCGCACCGTGCGATGCGGCGATCAGGTCGGGCACCTGGTCGGCTGCGCCGCAGACCTCACACCAGGTCCGGATATCCGCATCAGACAGCGCCACCTGGGCGTGCTCGATCCGTGAGGTCTTCGCCTCGTGCCAGCCAGCATGTGCTGACAGAGCCCGTGCGGTCAGGCCCGCGTCAAGACGGACCTCACGCAGGCGGTCAGCAAGCGCTTGCCTGGCACGCTCAACGCTGGAAGACGACGGCATAATCCACGGTACAGGCGATTGGGGCTGTCAGGCAGCCGGTACTCCTGATGAGGGATGGCACGCTCCCATGCGTTCTCGAACGCGGAGACGCACAGCTTGACTATTTCCGGGTCATCGGTGATTTCCCGGCCTTCCGGGGAGACATCGCCCTCGCCGGTGAAGTGGTTCCACAACACCAGGCGCCCGTCAAGAATCCAGCAGTCATTTCCGGGCAGCGCCAGGCCGGAGGCTCGGCGGCGGGGCAGCCACCTGATCTCTTCGCCTGCTGAGACATTGGTAAACGTAATGTCGTACTCAAAACGCATGTACTCACTCAGCGGCTCGCTGACGATCCGGGTTCGCCGTATCAGGACACCGCGATTCAGCGCTTCGGCCACGACGTCAAGCCAAGGACGCCACCATGAGGCACGATCAGCCGGGTCGTACCGGAACCCGCTCTGCCATGCGATGAACTTAGGGTCGCTGAGCATGTAAGTGTCGCGCATTTCCAGGTGGAATGCGGACCGCTCACATGAGCGTACTAGGTCAGCGACCTGCGGGCCCTTCACCCCTACCGTTCACCTCCGGGAACAGGGCCATCATCCGCTTCGGGAACCGGATCAGCGTCTCGTGGCCGGGGACACTTCCTTGCCCGGCAGCGGCGAGCAGCGCCGCGACCTCCGAAGGATCAGTCACCCGCCAGCCTTGCATCACGAAACTGTCACCATCATCCCATAGCGACGGGCTGTCGCCATCAGGCGAACCGGGATCCTTGCCGAGGAACTTCGCAGCCATGCCTGCCTCCAGCCTTTCGAACTTTCGAGATCGGGTACTTGCGGGCAACGCCGCCGTATTCGATCCAGTCGAAGGTCTGGCGGCTCATCCCGATTCTGGCGTTCGGCAGCGGTACTGTCACTCCACGTACCGGGAACCACATGGTTCCCGGTACAGTATGTGGCTGACCTGCGGCAATGCCCGCGATAGGCTTGGCAGTATCCCGATGACGGCGAGATGCGCTCCCAGCCGGGCAGGTCTGTGCTTGCTGTCCGCGTGCGCATGGCTACGGTTGATCGTGACCCTCCGTCCCACTGGCTGGGCCGCTGCGGCCACCAGGAGCAGCCACGCGAAGGGCAGGAGCGATGGCGTACGCGAAGACCAGCCTGCGCGCGGGAAAGCGGGAGCTGCGGGAGAAGATGCGCGCCATGGGGCTGGACCACCGGCAGATAGCGGTGGAGTTCATCCGCCGCTACCGGCTGCGGCCCCGCGCGGCCTGGCGCGAAGCGCACGGGTGGAGCCAGAAGGTGGCAGCCGAGCGGATCAACGCCTACGCGGGCACCACCGGCCTTGACATAGACGGCACCTGCACTATGCGTGGCCCGCACTTGTCGGAGATCGAGTCCTGGCCTGGGGAAGGAACCGAACCCACCGGGCGCAGGCCTAAGCCCTACCTGCTGGCATTGCTGGCGGCCGTGTACGGCTGCACCGTGCTGGAACTAATCGACCTGGCCGACCGCGAGCACCTCCCGCCAGGCGACCTGCTCATCCTTGAGAAATACAGCCAGAATCCGCCTGGGGCAGGTAAGCAAGCCATCCATGCGAACGCGGACCCGCCGACCCCGCCCGCGCAGCCCGCCGCCGAAGACGGCATTCCCGCCGTCCGTGAACTCCGACAGGCCGAGGCAGGCGATCTCACCGCCTTGCCGCCCGCTGCCGTCCTGTCGGCGTTACTCCCCGTGGCTTACCGTGGGAGGCAGGAGCCCGACACTGGCTGTCCCGGAATTGAACGAGAGGTACGCATGACCGCGCACGAGGGCAGCGACCACGCCGAGCAGGCCGAGCGCCGCGACATTGGCGAGGCGACCCTGGAACAGTTGCGCGCGGATGTGACCAGCATCTCCCTTGCCTACCTGACCGGGGAGCCGTTCCCGCTGTTCCGCGAGATGCGGCGGGTTCGCACCCGCATGTACGCGGCGCTGGACCGCCGCCTGTGGCCACGGGACGCAACCGAGCTGTATTTCCTGCTGGGCGGGCTGAACGGATTGATGGCGAACGCCGCCCTCGATCTCGGGTACCCGCATGCGGGCGAGGAGCTGGCAAGGGCGGGGTGGGCATATGCGACCGCGATCGACCATCGGGCGCTGATGGGCTTCCTGCGGGCACAGCAGGCCAACATCGCCTACTGGGCGGGGCGTCCCCGGCAGGCCGGCTACCTCGCGTTCGACGGGCTGCGTTACCTCCCTGAGGGCTCCGGCGCCGTGCGCTTGCACTGCCTGCACGCTATGGCCGCCGCCAAGACCGGCCAGCGCGACCAGGCACGCGCCGCCATCACTGCCAGCCAGCAGGCCCGCGAGAGCGCCCACCGCGACGAACTCCATGACGAGATCGGCGGTCAGTTCGCCTTCCACCAAGCGAAGCAGTCTTACCTCGCCGGGACCGCGCTGGCAGACGTTGCCGAGGCCGAAGCCGACGCCATCAGCGCGCTACAGACCGCCATCGGGCTGTTCCAGGCCAGCCCCGAGGCAGACCGGTCCTACGGATGCGAGGCGATCGCAGGCATCAACCTGGCCGTTGCGCAGCTCCGCCTCGGCGACCTTGACGCCGTCGACCTCGGACCGGTGCTCACCCTGCCCTCCGACAAACGCATCGACGCACTCCCGCAGCGGCTCGCGGCCGTCCGCTCGGAACTGGCCGCCCCCCGCTATCGCGGCTCAGCCGAGGCCAGCGCCCTAGACGACCAGATCGAGGAATTCAGCCGCGAGACCATCGTGGGGGACTTGCACGACCTGCCCGCCACCCGAGGCTGACCGCCGCTGGACCAGCAAAGCCTCAGTTCGTGGCAGCACTACGCAGTCCAGTTCCTCAAGCTGGTCTGGCGTCACCCAGATTTGTGCCCGGTCGAATGAGTTGCGCTTCGACACTGCGCTGATAACGACTTTGCCGTTCCGCGCATAGCTGGCCGGTCAACCCAAGTGTCCAGCAGCCACCATCCAGTACGCCACCTGATACGCGGCGCCTAGGAGCAAGCCGCCATAGCCTGTGAAGGGGTCAATCACTCCGTGAACGTGATGCCGAGGAAGTGACCGCCGCTCGGCGGTTACTTCCCGGCCTGCGACCCGGCAGGTGTGGCTTGGCTCAGTCAAGGATGCCTCCTCGCTCCCGATAGGTCGACTCCCGCCGGGTTGGTACGGATTACCTGCTAGTCCGCCGTGCCATCGTGGGATCTCCGGTCTCTTCGGGTTGGAACCCGGCCCCCGGGGGACTGTCTAGGTGCACCCGGGGCCGTCTGCTCAGGTACAGGTGAGCACCTGCTCAAGGTGCTCACGCAGTGCTTTGGCGCGGTCCTGGCCGACGTGCATCCGGGCGCGCACTTGGCGGATCGACGGGAGTTCACCCGCGGCCAGTTCGCCCATGAACTCGTGTTCGGCTTCCTCGCTGGTCACTGGCAAGCGGGAGCCCCGCGCGGGGCTGGCTCAGAACGCGGGCGGCCTCAGTCGCTGGTGTGGTCGGCGTCGGCAAGCTGCTCCAGTGCGGGGAGCGCGGTCGCCAGCGCTTGGAGCTGCTCTTCGCTCAGTGACCGCAGGCGGTTGGCAAGGGCATTGGTGCTCTCCTGCCGGATGCGTTCCAGCACAGAGCGGCCTGCCGGCGCGATGGCCACCGTGCTCGCCCGGGCGTCACCAGGGACGGGGCAGCGTTCCACGTACCCCTGCTCCTCCAGCGCGGTGACAAGCCGGGTGAGAGTGGAAGGTGCGATCCCTTCCGCGGCTGCCAGGTCACCCAGACGCAACGGGCCTGACCGGTAGACCGTCGCCAGCGCCGAGAGCTGCGTGGGTGTCAGGCCGGCGAGCTGGTGGCGGCGCAGCCGCCGCGACAGCCGGGCGATGGCCACTCGCAGCCGTGCCACGTCGACCACCGGGCCCACGGACGGTGCCACCAGGGGCTCGGCGGCTGGGCCGGGAATGACGCTGCCTCCGGACACCCTTGAAGGGTACGTGGCCGGAACGGGCTCTTGGCAGTGATGGCACCATGGGGGGTGCACGTACGGGGCGAACGGAGGAGACAGTGACGGTAGCGCCGAGCGTGTCCTATTCCATAACCGTGCGGCTCGAGGTGCCCTCGCGCGGCCGCGCGGTCAGCGAGCTCACCCATGCGGTCGAGAGCGTGGGCGGCGCGGTGACCGCGCTCGACGTGACACCGTCCGGCCATGAGCGGCTGCGGGTGGACGTGACCTGCGCCGCGCGTGACACCGACCACGCCCAGGCGATCGTCGCGGCCATGTCGGCGGTCGAGGGGGTGGAAGTAAGCAAGGTCAGCGACCGCACCTTCCTGCTGCACCTGGGCGGGAAGATCGAGACCCAGGCCAAGGTGCCGCTGCGCAACCGGGATGACCTGTCGATGGCCTACACGCCCGGTGTGGCACGGGTCTCGCTCGCCATCGCCGCGAACCCCGAAGACGTGCGGCGGCTGACGATCAAGCGCAACAGCGTGGCCGTCGTCACCGACGGTTCCGCGGTCCTGGGCATCGGCAATGTGGGGCCCTATGCGGCACTGCCGGTGATGGAGGGCAAGGCTGCCCTGTTCAAGCGCTTCGCTGGCATCGACGCCTGGCCGGTGTGCCTGGACACCCAGGACACCGAAGAGATCATCCGGACCGTGCAGCTCATTGCACCAGCCTTTGGCGGCGTGAACCTGGAGGACATCGGCGCGCCCCGGTGCTTCGAGGTCGAGCGCAGGCTGCGCGACCTCCTCGACATCCCGGTCTTCCACGACGACCAGCACGGCACCGCGATCGTGGTGCTCGCGGCCCTGACCAACGCGCTGCGTGTGGTGGGGAAGAAGCTCCCGTCCGTGCGGATCGCGATGGCGGGTGCGGGTGCCGCCGGCACCGCCGTGCTCCGGCTGCTGCTGATCTCCGGCGCGACGGATGTGGTGGTCTGCGATGACCAGGGTGCTGTGCACACCGGGCGTCCCGGCCTGACAGACAGCCTGCGGTGGGTGGCCGAGCACACCAACGAGGCAGGCTATGACGGTGACCTCGCTGGTGCCTTGCGCGGAGCCGACGTGTTCATCGGCGTGTCCGCCCCGAACATCGTCAGTGGTGCCGACGTCGCGACCATGTCGCCGGACGCGATCGTCTTCGCCCTGGCCAACCCCGACCCGGAGGTGGACCCCGACGCCGCGTCCGAACACGCGGCCGTAGTGGCCACCGGCCGCAGCGACTACCCCAACCAGATCAACAACGTGCTCGCGTTCCCCGGGGTGTTCCGTGGCCTGCTCGATGCCCAGAGCCGAGCCGTGACCGACGACATGCTGGTCGCCGCGGCACGGGCACTGGCGGGCGTGGTCTCCGCGGCCGAGCTCGGGCCGCACTACATCATCCCGTCCGTCTTCCACCCCAATGTCGCGTCCACAGTGGCCGCCGCCGTCCGGGAAGCAGCCCAACGCTAAGAGAACGTCAATGGGTCATCAATCCGGCGACAAGACCCGCACAGGGCACATCGGGCCGCTGCCGATCGGCCAGAATGGTCCCATGGACCAAGCCCTTGCTGGCCGGCTGCTTGTTGCGACCCCTGCGCTGGGTGACGCCAACTTCCGCCGCACGGTGGTGCTGGTCGTAGAGGACGAGCCGGACGAGGGCACATTGGGTGTCGTGCTGAACCGGCCGACCGATGTGCCTGTCGGTCAGGTGCTCCAAGCGTGGACGGACCTGGTCAGCGACCCCACGGTGGTCTTCCAGGGCGGGCCGGTGTCACCCAACAGCGCGCTGGGGCTGGCCATCGTCCCGGGGGAGGAGGAACCGGTGGGCTGGCACGCGCTCAACTCCACCGCGTTCATGTCCCGGATCGGCCTGGTGGACCTGGGCACCCCCCCGCAGCTCCTGGAAGGGGGGCTCGCCTCGTTCCGGGTGTTCGCCGGGTACGCGGGCTGGGGGCCCGGCCAGCTCCAGGCAGAGATCGACGAGGGCGCGTGGTACGTGCTGACGGCCGAACCAGCCGATGCCTTCGCCGCCGAGCCGCAGCGGCTCTGGCAGGCGGTGCTGCGCCGTGCCGGGGGACGGCTGGCGCTGGTGGCGACCTACCCGGACGACCCGTTGCTGAACTGAACCCACGTAGGATCGATGGCTATGGAAACCGAGGTCCTTCCCGAGCAGGGCACACGTGAAGGTACGGACACCAGGCCAGAGGTGTCCACGGGGGATGGCGACCACGAGCGTTTCGCGCACTACGTCCGTAAGGACAAGATCGTGGACAGCGCCGTGAGCGGCGTCCCCGTGGTCGCGCTGTGCGGCAAGAAGTGGGTACCCAACCGAGACCCTTCCCGGTTCCCCATCTGCCCGGACTGCAAGCGCATATACGAGTCCCTGCCCCAAGGCGGCCGCGAGGACTAGCTGTCCGGCCGCGAGGACTAGCTGTCCGCGAGTTCGACGCCCGCCGCGCGCAATGCGTCGAGCGCCTGCTGGGTCGTGTCAGGGGCGACCCCCGCGGTCAGGCTGGTGAGCACACGGGTGGCGAAGCCGAACTGGGCGGCGTCCAATGCGGTCGCCCGCACGCAGTAGTCCGTGGCAATACCGGCCACATCGACTTCGTCCACACCGCGCTCGCGTAGCCAGTCCGCCAGCGGGGCACCGGACTCACTGGCGCCCTCGAAGCCGCTGTAGGCGGCGGCGTAGGCGCCCTTGCTGAAGACTGCCCCTACCCGGCTGGTGTCGAGCGCGGGATGGAACTGTGCACCCGTGGTCCCGGCGACGCAGTGCGATGGCCAGGAGTGCGCGAAGTCCGGCGTGGTCGAGAAGTGCTCACCCGGGTCCACGTGGTAGTCGCGGGTCGCGGCCACATGCGCGTACCGGCTGCCCACGGTGGCCAGGTGCCTGGTGATGGCCGCGGCCGTCGCGGCCCCGCCAGCCACCGCGAGTGACCCACCCTCGCAGAAGTCGTTCTGCACGTCCACGATCACCAGGGCTCGCACGCACCGAGCCTACCCGCGAGCGAACCCTGGCGATCGTGGAGGCGAGCGAGAACCAGCAGAGTCAGGCCACGTCGGCCGGGGTGCCGCCGGTGATGCGGATGAGCTCATCGAACGACGTCGGGAACACCGTGTGGGCGTGGCCCGCCGCGGCCCATACCACCGGGTATTTGCTCAGCCAGTGGTCGACCAGGGTCCGCAACGGGCTTGGGTGTCCCACTGGGGCGACCCCGCCGATGGCCTGCCCGGTCGCTTCACGTACGAACTCCGGGTCGGCCCGGCTCACTGAGGACGCCCCCATCAGGGTGGCGACCAGTGCGGTGTCCACCCGGTGTGCGCCACTGGTCAGCACGAGCAGCGGCGCCCCGTCCGCGTTGAACACCAGGCTGTTGGCGATCGCGCCCACATCACAGCCGAGCTGGGCGGCGGCGGTGGCCGCGGTTGGGGCTGGCTCGGGCAGTTCCCGCACGTCCGCGGCGACCCCGAGCGCACGCAGGGTGCCGGCTACGTGCAGCGCGGAGGGATGCACGTCAGCAGGCTACCGGCGGGCCAGCGGTCCGGGTGCCGGGCCGCGTCACGGCAGGGGGGTGAACTCGGTGGGGATCGCCGGGGAGCCACGGGACAGGCGGCGGGCGCTCAACGGCAGCTCGGCCATCACCTGCTGGTGGCGTTCGCGTGCCGCGGTCAGGGGTTCCCGGCCGACCACGACACCACCGCGCACGAGGGGGCGCAGCAGCGGCCGGTCAGACTCCGATGGCTCCGGGGGTGCCAGCGTGACCACTTCCGCCAGGGCGACACCGTCGCCGTCCCGGCGGCGCACGGCCCACTTGCGGCCACCCCGGCCCGTTTTGCCCACCGACCGCTTGGCCATGGGCTGCAGGTCGCCCCCGGCACCGGCCCTCGCGACCAGTTTGTAGACCAGTGCGGCGGTGGGTGCCCCGGAGCCGGTCACCAGGGCCGTGCCCACGCCATAGGCATCCACGGGGGCGCGGGCGAGCGCCGCGATCGCATACTCGTCGAGGTCCCCGGTCACCACGATCTTCGTGCCGTGCGCGCCGAGTCCGTCCAGCAGTGCCCGCACCTGGTGTGCGGTGGCGGCCAGGTCGCCGCTGTCGATACGGACCGCTCCCAGACTGGGCCCGGCGAGTTCCACCGCCGTCCGGACGGCGGCTGCCACGTCGAAGGTGTCCACCAGCAGCGTGCTCTGCGTGCCCAGGGCCGCGAGCTGTGCCGCGAACGCATCGCGTTCGCTGTCATGGACCAGGGTGAACGCGTGGGCACTGGTCCCGCGGGTGGGCACACCATAGTCCCGCCCCGCCTGCAGGTTGGAGGTGGCGGCGAACCCGGTGAGGTAGGCGGCGCGGGCACTGGCCACGGCGGCGAGCTCGTGCGTGCGGCGCGAGCCCATCTCGGTGAGCGGACGGCCGCCAGCGGCACCGGCCATCCGGGCGGCGGCCGACGCGATGGCGCAGTCATGGTTGAGGATGGACAGCACCAGCGTCTCCAGCACCACAGCCTGCCCGAACGGGGCGTCCACCACCAGGATCGGCGAGCCTGGGAAGTAGCACTCGCCTTCCGCGTAACCCCAGATGTCACCGGTGAAGCGGAAGGACTCCAGGTACCCGAGAGTGGCGTCGTCCACCACGCCGCTCGCCCGCAGGGAGTCACGCTCGGCTGGGCCGAACGAGAACGCCTCCAGCGCGTCGAGCAGCCGCCCGGTGCCCGCGACCACGCCGTAGCGCCGTCCGTGGGGCAGGTGCCGGGCGAATACTTCAAACACTGACCGGCGCCCGGCTACGCCGCTGTGCAGCGCACCTGCCACCATGGTCAGCTCATAGTGGTCAGTGAGCAGGCCCGTGCTGGCCACGCTAGGAGCCACGAGTGGAAGACTAGAGGGTGTGGGCCAGCTGTCGTCGAGGGAGGTGACGGGGCAGTGAGTGTGGCACCTGCTGAGGTTGAGCGGCCGGAGACGCGCCAGGAGACCAGGCCTGATACGCCGTGGGTAACCATCGTCTGGAACGACCCGGTCAACCTCATGACATACGTGACGTATGTGTTCCAAAAGGTCTTCGGCTACCCGAAGACCAAAGCACACAAGCTGATGATGGACGTCCACCACAAGGGCAAGGCGGTAGTTTCCGCTGGCACGCGCGAGGAGATGGAACGTGACGTTCAGATCCTGCATGGTTACGGTCTGTGGGCCACGGTGAGCCACGACCGGTGAGCGCAGCGAGCGAACCAAGCGCACCGCAGCCCGAGTGGCAGAACGACACGGCGGGCTTGTCTGCGGAAGAGATCGTGGAGGAGGTCATGGCGGGTTTCCGGCGGAAGCCCGGTGGGGTCTCTGCCCGGTTCACCCCGGCGCAGGCTGGGATCATCCGCAGCCTGGTCAGCCAGTTGGCTGAGCTCATCACGCCGCCAGCGGACGAGCCCGGCGTGTCACCCGGGACACCACTGACACCGGAGCTGGCGGAACTGGCCGCGATGCTGGGGGATCCCGGCCCTTCCCACCCGCCTGATGACCCGGTGCTCGCCCGCCTGCTGCCTGACGCCTACCAGGACGACCCGGAGGCGGCGGGGGAGTTCCGCCGCTACACCGAGCAGGAACTGCGGGACGGCAAGCTCGCGGCGGCCAGGACGGTGCTCGCGACCCTGCCGGCCAAGGGCGGCCGCGTCCGGCTGTCGGCCAGCGACGCTGAGGTGTGGCTGCGCGTCCTCAACGACGTGCGGCTGGGACTGGGGGTACGGCTGGGTATCACCGAGGACTACGAGCGGGACCTGGCCGGCCTCGGCGACGAGGACCCACGGCTGGCCTACTACCAGGTCTATGACTGGCTGACGTTCCTGCAGGAGACCCTCGTACGCGCCCTCTGGTAGGGCGGGCTCGCGGGGCGTGGTGGCCGGCTCCGCAGGCGGCACCGATACGCTCACACCCATGGCGCTCACGCTCCCTGCAGCCCTCTATGAGGAGATCGTGGCCCACGCGCGGGCCGACCACCCGGACGAGGCCTGTGGCGTGCTCGCGGGCCCAGTCGGCAGCGACCAGCCGCGGCGGTTCATCCCCATGGCCAATGCCGAACGTTCGCCAACCTTCTACCGCTTCGACTCGATGGAGCAGTTGCAGGTCTGGCGGGAAATGGACGACCGCGACGAGGAACCCGTCGTGATCTACCACTCCCACACCGCCACGCAGGCATACCCGTCGCGGACCGACATCTCCTATGCCAGCGAGCCGGGCGCCCATTACGTGCTGGTCTCCACCCGTGACCCGGACACCGTGGAGTTCCGTTCCTTCCGGATCACCGACGGCGAGGTCACCGAGGAAGAAGTGCGGATCCTGGCAGGCGAGACACTGGAATGATCCTGCTGGGCCTCCGGTTGGAACCATGCGAGGATCAGCACCCGAGTCCCTGGCGGTACGACACCCCCTGGAGCGAGAAGTCCATGGCCATCGAGGTACGCATCCCGACCATCCTGCGCACCTACACAGGCGGCGCCAAGGAAGTGGCGGGTTCCGGCTCGACACTCGCTGAGCTCTTCGGCGACCTGGAGTCCCGGCACCAGGGACTGCGCGAGCGACTGGTTGACGAGGCCGGATTGCGGCGCTTCGTAAACGTGTATGTGAATGACGAGGACGTGCGGTTCCTCGGGGGACTGGACGCGCAGGTCAAGGACGGGGACACGGTCACCGTGCTGCCCGCGGTCGCGGGTGGGTGCTAGCCGCCAGCCAGGGCACGCTGACCAGCGCTGGGCGGCGGTCCCGGCCTTGGGCACGGGGAGGACTTGATGCGTTACGACTCGCTGCTCGGTGCGCTGGGTGGCACCCCGCTGGTAGGGCTGCCCCGGCTGTCGCCTGCTCCCGATGTCCGGCTGTGGGCCAAGCTCGAGGACCGCAACCCCACCGGGTCGGTCAAGGACCGGCCCGCGTTCTTCATGGTCGAGCAGGCCGAGAAGGAGGGGCTGCTCACTACCGGCGCCACCATCCTGGAGCCGACCTCCGGCAACACCGGTATCTCACTGGCCATGATCGCGCGTCTGCGTGGCTACCGGATGGTCTGCGTCATGCCGGAGAACACCTCGGCCGAGCGCAGGCAGATCCTGCAGATGTACGGGGCGCAGATCATCGCCTCACCTGCCGCGGGCGGGTCGAACGAGGCCGTCAGGGTGGCGAAGAGGCTGGCAGAGGCCCATCCCGACTGGGTGATGCTGTACCAGTACGGCAACGAGGCGAACGCCCGGGCACACTACGAGACCACCGGCCCGGAACTGCTCGCCGACCTGCCCTCCATCACTGCATTCGTGGCCGGGCTCGGCACCACGGGAACGCTCATGGGCGTCGGCCGTTACCTGCGTGAGCACGTGCCCGGCGTGGCGATCGTGGCTGCCGAGCCCCGTTACGGTGAGCTCGTCTACGGCCTGCGCAATGTGGACGAGGGCTTCGTGCCCGAACTCTACGACGAGTCGGTGCTGACCACCCGGTTCTCCGTCGCCGCGAGCGATGCGCTGCGCCGGACCAGGGAGCTGCTGGGCGCCGAAGGGATCTTCGCGGGGATCTCGACAGGTGCTGCGCTGCACGCCGCGCTCGGGATGGCGGCCAAGGCCCAGGCGGCCGGGGAACGGGCCGACATCGCCTTCGTGGTGGCCGACGGCGGCTGGAAGTACCTGTCCACCGGCGCCTACGCCGGCACCCTGGAAGAGGCCGAAGCCAAGCTGGAAGGCCAGCTCTGGGCCTGAGAGACTGACTGCCGTGCGGCTGACCATTGCAGGGTGTTCAGGCTCGTTCCCCGGGCCGGACAGCCCGGCCTCGTGTTACCTGCTGGAGGCCGAGGGGTTCCGGCTGGTCCTGGACCTCGGCAACGGCGGCCTCGGGGCGCTGCAGCGCCACATCCAACTGGACGACATCGACGCCGTCTGCCTGAGCCACCTCCACGCCGACCACTGCCTCGACCTGTGCTCGCTGTGGGTGGCGCGGACCTTCGGCCCGGGCGGCCCGCGCCCGCCCATCCCCGTCCATGCCCCCGCCGGGACGCCACACCGGATGGCCCAGGCCTACGGACTCGACGAGCACCCGGGGATGATGGAGCGGTTCAGCTTCCAGGCCCTGGCGCCGGGCAGGTGCGACATCGGCCCGTTCCAGGTGAGCCTCGAGCACATGAGCCACCCCGTGGAGACGTTCGGCTTCCGGGTCGAACATGGCGGCCGCAGCCTGGTCTACTCCGCGGACACGGGGGAGTGTCCCGCGCTCGTACGGCTCGCCCACCAGGCTGACCTGCTGTTGTGTGAGGCCTCCTTTCTGAGCGGGCCCGACCTGCCGCCGGACCTGCACCTGACGGGCCGCCAGGCGGCGGAGCACGCAGCCCGGGCGGGGGTGGGACGGCTCGTGCTCACCCACCTGGTGCCCTGGCACGACCCGGGCCGGACCCTGGAGGAAGCCGCCGCGGTCCCCTTCAGCGGCGCGGTCGGCCTCGCCGCTTCCGGCCAGCGCTACGACCTGGACTGACCGCCCGGGGTGGTGGGGGCGGGAGCTCACCCAGTTCGAGCACGCTCAAACCCTCGTCGTCACCCACTGCCAGGACCAGGCCTGACATCGCCACCGCCTGCGCCGCGCTGCGGCGCCAGAGCACGGCCGCGCATGTCATGCTCACCAGGTCCCAGACCCGGACGGTATGGTCGCCGCTGACCGATGCAAGCAGGGGCCGCCCGTCGGGGTGAGTGCCGAAGGCCAGCGAGCTGACCCACGCGGAGTGCCCGGTGAGGGGACCGGCCAGCGGTTCCCCCGTGCGCGGGTGCCACAACCTGACTGTGTGGTCGTCACCGGCGGAGGCCAGCAGCAGCCCTCCGTCCGGGCCAGTGCCGAACGCCACTGAGCGCACCGGGCCGCTGTGCCCGGCCAGCGGGTCACCCACCACCTCCCCGGCGAGCGGGTCCCACAGGCGCACCGTGCCATCCTGACCGGCGGAGGCCAGCAGCAGCCGCCCGTCCGGGGTCGTGCCGAACGCCACGGACTCCACGCCCTCGGTGTGGCCGAGCAGCGGCTCGTCGTGCAGTGACGCGTCGGCGAGCGGGTGCCACAGTTGGATGGAGCGGTCCTCGCCCGCGGAGGCCAGCAGCAGCAGCCCATCCGGTGCCGTGCCCAGCGCCACCGACAACACCTGCCCGTGGTGGCCGGCGAGCGGCTTAGCCAGCTCTGTGCCCGTCAGCGGGTCCCACAGGCGCACGGCCTGGTCGTCACCACCCGAGGCCAGCAGCACCCCGCTGCCCGGTGCCCCGCCGAACGCCACCGACCGCACCGCGCCCGTATGACCGGTGAGCGGGCCACCAGCCGGTGTCCCGTCCAGCGGGTGCCAGACCCGGATAGTGTTGTCGCCACTGCCCGACGCCAGCAGCAGCCCATGCCCTGGCACTTCGGTGAACGCCACCGCATCCACCCACTGGGTGTGGCTGGCCAGCGGCTCGCTGCCGGGTACCGGGGTGGGCAGGTCCCACAGACGGACGGTGTGGTCATCGCTGGCCGATGCCAGCAGCAGCCCCCCTGGGACGGCCGCGAAGGCCACCTCCTCCACTCCGCCGGTGTGCCCGGTGAGCGGCGACGAGATGGGCTCGCCGGTGAGCGGGTCCCAGACCCGCACCGTCCGGTCATTGCGGCTGCTGGAGGCCAGCACCAGCCGCCCGCCCGGAAGGGTGCCGAACGCCACGGAGAAGACCTGGCCGGTATGGCCGGCCAGCGGGCCGCCCAGTGCCTCCCCGGAGAGCGGGTCCCACAGATGGACCGTCTGGCCACTGCCACAGGCCAGCAGCAGCCGCCCCCCACCCGCCTCCCCATCCCCCTTCACCGTGCCGAGCGCCACGGGAAACACCTTGTCCATGCCTGCGGTGAGCGGGCCGCCGACCGGCGTGCCCGTCAGCGGGTCCCAGATCCGCACGGTCCTGTCCCGGCTACTGGAGGCCAGCAGCAGCCGTCCGTCCGGGGCCATGCCGAACGCCACGCCACGCACCCAGTCGGTGTGGCCGCGCAGCGGGCCGCCGACCGGCGTGCCGGTGAGCGGGTCCCAGACCCGCACCGTCTGGTCGCTGCCACACGAAGCCAGCAGCAGCCGCCCATCCGCCGCCGTGCCAAAGGCCACCGAGCTCACCCAGCCACCATGCGCGGTGATCGGCTTGCCGATGGCCCCGCCGGAGCAGGCATCCCAGATCCGGACCGTCTGGTCCTCGCTGGCCGAGGCCAGCAGCAGCCGGCCGTCCGGACTGGTGCCCATCGTCACCGCGTACACCCAGTTGGTGTGGCCGCGCAGTGGCCCGCCGAACTGGGTGCCAGCCAGCGGGTCCCAGAGCCGGACGGTCAGGTCGTCCCCGGCCGACGCGAGCAGCAGCCCGCCGTCAGGCCTGGTGCTGAACTCCACGGTGTTGACGACACCGGTGTGGCCAGTGAGGGTGAGCAGGCTGTCGTCACGGCGGGCCGAGGCCAGGTGCGTGCGGTAGAGGGGGCGGGTCCCCGTGCCCCCTAATGCGGTGCCGGTCAGTGCGTGGGCGGCCTCGGCCAGGTATGCGGCGTTAGCCCGGTAGTCCGCGCCCAGCAGGGGGAAGGCGCGCCGGTAGGCACGGACCTGCTCACGCTGCTGCGGGACCGCGGCCCACAACAGCGGGCTGAGCGTAGCGGGGTCGGCGATGGCCAGGAAGCCCGCGTCGGCTACGAGCGCCGCCAGCATGTCCGCTCCTGCGGCGGCCGCATGCTCGGCGAGGTAGGACCGCAGGTAAGGGTGGGCGGCTGGCCAGTCACGCCCAGCCGGGCCCGTGGGCACGGTGGCGAGCAGCGCCTCGGTGAGGCGCTGCTCGGCCTGTGCGGGTCCGCTGAAGACGTCAGCACCGCGCAGGTGGACATCGGCTTGCGCGTCGGCGGCCAGCCGGTAGGCGGGCCAGCCCCCGGGCCCACTGTCTTGCACCACCCAGGCCTGGGCCGTGCCGAGAAGCCACGGTATGTCGCTGCCCCCCAGAGGCGGCGGCTCAGCTCCGGCGGCCAGGCCCCGGGCAGTGGCCACCCAGACGTCACCGGAGGGCAGGCCTGGCCCGCGCGCCCAGGCCAGGGCACGCAGCAGAGCACGGGCTGCTGCCGCCCGGTCTCCCAGACGGGCCAGGTCCTGTTCGAAGGCCGGCCATGTCTGGAGAGCCGGGCTGCCGGCCCGGGTGCCGTGGGCATGCCGCACGAGGGCGGCCAGGCCGTGCCATGCCTGGCCAAGCGGGACCGGCAGCCACGCACGCGTGCGGATACGTGTGGGGCGTTTTGCCGGGTTCATTGTGTTACATCCTACCTACGCTCCGCACACCTACTCTCTTACCCGGTCAGGAGCGAGGAGTCGGAGTGTTGATGCGCGTCTGGTGACATCCGCTCTCCCTGAAGCGGAGATTCCTGGTATCGGGGCCGGTGCGATCGAGGGAGAGTGACCCTCGGCGTCGAACTGATGTTCTATAATCACGTGCGGCTGGATTGGCGGCGGGGTAATACGTCGTGACCCGGACCGTGGGCCTGGCGCTCGCCTCCGTCCGGGCGCACAAGCTCGGGTTGCCTGACCGCCTCCACCGGCCCGCACCACCCGTTCCTGTCAACTCGTAGGGAGAACGTCATGCCAGAACGCAGCTCATATGCCCAAGGGACGCCGAACTGGGTGGATCTGCAGACCACCGACCAAGACGCCGCCAAAGCCTTCTACAGCGGTGTGTTCGGCTGGGAGTTCGACGACCAGCCCATGGAGCACGGCCCGGTGTATTCAATGGCGTCGGTCGGCGGGCACCAGGTCGCCGCGATAGCCCCGCAGTCGCCGGACATGGTGGCCGCGGGAGCGCGACCGATGTGGAACACCTACATTGCGGTCGACTCCGCCGACGACGCGGTCGCAAAGGTCGAGGCGGCGGGGGGGCAGGTAGCGATGCCGCCCATGGACGTAATGGATGCCGGGCGGATGGCTTTCGTGATGGACCCGGGTGGTGCCGCAGTCGGGCTGTGGCAAGCGGGCAAGCACATCGGCGCCACCCTGGTGAACGAAGCGGGGGCCGTCATATGGAACGAACTCGTCACCACCAACCCAGCCTCGGCCACGTTCTACGAGCAGATAGTCGGCCTCACGACCGCAACCATGGACATGGGAGACGGCGACTACACCCTGTTCATGGCAGGGGACGCGCAGGTCGGCGGCACAACGCCGCCGCAGGCGCCAGGTACGCCGAACCACTGGCACGTGTACTTCGCCGTCGCGGACACCGATGATTCCGTGGCCACAGCCACCAGGCTAGGTGGCTCAGTCGTGGTCGCCCCCGCCGACACCCCGGTCGGCCGGATAGCAACGATCAGCGACCCTCAGGGTGCGACGTTCAGCATTATCAAGGCCACCAGCCCAGCGGACTGACCCCAGGACCCGTCGCCAGCCTGCTGCCCTGTGCCACAGGGAACCGACTGGGTGCCTGGCTGGTCCTTGTTGCCAGCCGGGCACCCAGTCCCGGCCTTACCTGACGACCCGCTGAGCGCCTCAGCGACCAAGGCGGCGCAGCGTCCTACGCCGACGTCTACGACGGCGTTATGGGAGCCGCAGAACCGACCTGGCAGCCTCAGCTAACGCCCTGGTACATCGAGTTCCAGCACGGACAGGCCCTCGTCGTCACCGACCGCCAGCACCAGGCCTGTCATGGCCACCGCGTGTACGGTGGTGCGGCGTCGCAGCGTCACGGTGCAGGCCCGTGTCATGAGATCCCAGACCCGCACGGTGCGGTCGCCACTGGCCGAGGCGAGCAGCGCCCGCCCGTGGGGGCCGGTGCCGAAGGCCAGCGAGCCCACCCACCCGGTGTGCCCGGTGAGTGGTTCGCCGATGGGTTCCCCGGTGAGCGGGTTCCACAGCCGGACGGTCTGGTCGTCGCTGGCCGATGCGAGCAGCAGCCGCTCCTCACTCGCCTCCCCATTTCCCTTCACTGTGCCGAAAGCCACCGAGCGCACCGGGCCGCCGTGCCCCACCAGTGACGCCCCCACCGGCTCCCCATGGAGCGGGTCCCAGACCCGTACCGTCTGGTCACCGCCGCCGGATGCGAGCAGCAGCCGCCCGTCGGGGCCGGTGCCGAAGGCCACCGAGTCCACACAGTCGAGGTGGCCGGTGAGTGGCTCACCAACGGGTGCGCCGGTGTCCGCGTCCCAGACCCGTATCGACTTGTCATGGCCCGCCGAGGCAAGCAGCAGCCGCCCGTCGGGGCCGGTGCCGAAGGCCACCGAGCGCACCGCAGCGCCGTGGACGGCAAGGGGGCCGCCAGCGTGCGGGGCCGCTAGCGGCTCCCAGGCCCGCACCGACTTGTCATCGCCTGAGGAGGCAAGCAGCAGCCGCCCGTCACCGAAGTTGCCGAACGCTACGGAGCGCACCGGGTCGGTGTGTGCGCTGGACGGCGCGCCGACAGGGACACCCTGGCACGGGTCCCATACCTGTACTGCAGCGTCGCTGGCCGAGGCCAGCAGCAGCCGCCCGTCCGGACCGGTCCCGAACGCGACCGAGTCCACCCACTTTGTGTGGCCGGCGCGCACGTGCCAGTCAGGAGCGGTCGCGACCGGGTCCCAGACCCGCACGGTCTGGTCGTCACTGGCTGAGGCCAGCAGCAGCCGCCCGTCCCGTCCGGTGCCGAAGGCCACCGCGTTCACCCACCCCGCGTGGCCCTCCAGGGCCGCTCCGGCGGAAACCCCCGACATCGGGTCCCAGACCCGGACGGTCTGGTCGGAACTGGCCGAGGCCAGCAGCAGCCGCCCGTCCGGACCAGTGCCGAACGCCGCCGTGTTCACCCAGCCGGTGTGCCCGGCCAGCTGGTGCAGCAGCCCACCGGTGAGTGGGTCCCACACCCGCACGGTCTGGTCCCAACTGGCCGAGGCCAGCAGCAGCCGCCCGTCCGGCGCGGTGCCGAAGGCCACCCAGAAAACGGCCCCGCTGTGCCCGGTAAGCGGGTCTCCCAGGGACTCGCCGGTCAACGGGTTCCACAGCCGCACCGTCTTGTCCCGGCTGCCCGAGGCGAGCAGCAGCCGCCCCCCACCCGCCTCCCCATCCCCCTTCACGGTGCCGAACGCTACCGAGTTCACGATGTCGGTATGTCCCGTGAGCGGCCCGCCCAAGGCCGCACCGGCCAGCGGGTCCCATAGCCGCACGGTCCGGTCGTAACTTGCCGAGGCCAGCAGCAGCCGGCCCCCACCCGCCCCCCCGTCCCCCTGCACTGCGCCGAACGCCACCGAGAACACCCACCCGGTGTGCCCTGCCAGTGGCTCACCATGAGCGGTGCCAGCCAGCGGATCCCATACCCGGACGGTCTGGTCGTCGCCCCCGGCCGAGGCGAGCAGCAGCCGCCCATCCGGTGCGGTGCCGAACGCCACCGAGCCGACCCAGCCGGTGTGCCCGGCCAGCGGCCCGCCCCACGACCCGCCAGTGAGCGCGTCCCACAGCCGCACCTCCCGGTCGTCCCCGCCGGAGGCCATCATCAGCCGCCCGCCCGGCACGGCGGCGAACGCCACCCCGTTAACCCAGCCCCGGTGGCCGGTGAGCGTGAGCAGGCTGTCGTCCGGGCGGGCAGCGGCCAGGCGGGTGCGATAGCGGGGCGCCACCCCCGGTGCCGGGGCAGCGGTGCCGGTCACCGCGAGGGCCGCTTCGGCCAGGTATGCGGCGTTGTCGCGCGGATCCTCGCCGAGCAGCGGCCGGGCCCGCTGGAAGACACGGCCCACCTCCCGCAGCCCGCGGTCCGGGATGGCGAGCAGCGGGCCCAGCGTGGCCGGGTCGGCCGTGGCGAGGAACCCCATGTCGGCCAGGAGCGGCTCCAGTACTGGGTACCCCGCCGCTGCCGCGTGCTCGGCGAGGTGTGCCCGGAGGTACGGGTGGGCGGCTGGCCAGTCCCGGCCTCCTGGCCCGGCGGGCACGGTGCGCAGCAGTGCGCTGGTGATCCGGGCCTGCACCTTGGCCGCCCCGGGCCCGGGCTCGCCGCGCAAGTAGGTGGCCAGCAGGTCGTCGCACAGCCGGTACGCTGGCCGCCCGCCAGGTCCGCGGCTGGTGACCAGGTAGGCACGGGCTTTGCTCTGCACCCACCGCACATCGTCCTCGCTGAACTGGTGGTCACCGGCGCTGCTGCCCGTGGCCAGCGCCTGGGCGAGCAGCACCCAGATGTCCTCCCAGCCCAGCCCTGGCCCCCTGGCCCAGGCCAGGGCAGCCAGCAGCAGCCTGGCCAGTGGCGCCGCCTCACCTAGGCGGGCCAGGTCTGCCTCGAACGCAGCGCCAGCGTCAGTGGCCAGGCCCTGGACTCCCGAGCCGGTGACCCTTCGCCCGTGGCCTGCCAACACCCGCCGCACCACGGCGGCGAACTCCACTCCCCTACCACCCCTGTCGGCTGATCAGCCGTATCCAGCCGTCATACCTCTCCATGCGCTGACCTGGCAACTCTTGTTACACCCGGCAACCCTCCGTGCCGGGCAGGTGACCGGTTGACGATAAGATCGGCGCTCATGCGGGTACTTGTCACCGGCGGTGCCGGGTTCATCGGCTCACACCTCACCGATGCCCTCCTCGCCAGGGGTGACGACGTGACCGTCCTGGACGACCTGTCCGCGGGCCACCTCACGCGGCTGGACCCCAACGTCGGGGTGTACAAGGCGAGCATCACCGACGCGGCGGCCCTGGCCACCGCGGTGGAGGACGTGGCGCCCGACCTCATCTGCCACCTGGCCGCCCAGATCGACGTCCGCGCCTCGGTGGCCACCCCAGCCGCCGATGCCCAGGTCAACGTCGTCGGCACGGTCAACCTGCTGGAGGCAGCCCGGTCCGCCGGTGCCCGGGTGCTGTTCGCGTCATCGGGGGGTGCCCTGTACGGGCGCGACGCGCCCATCCCCTCGCTGGAGGACGTGCTGCCACTGCCGGAGTCGCCCTACGGCGTCGCCAAGTACTGCGCCGAGCAGTACATCGGCCTGTACAACCGGCTGCATGGCACCGCCCATTCGATGCTGCGCCTGGCGAACGTCTATGGCCCGCGCCAGGACCCTGCCGGTGAGGCGGGCGTGATCACCCTGTTCTGCGCGGGTGCGCTGGCGGGCAAGGCACCCACCATCTACGGCGACGGCACCCAGACCCGTGACTACGTCTATGTGGGGGACGCCGTCCGGGCGTTCCTGGCCGCCGCGGACTGTGGCCGCCCGGGCACCTGGAACATCGGCACCGGTGTAGAAGTCAGTGTCTTGGACCTGGTCGGCATCATCGCCAAGATCGCCGGTGAGGAGGTCACCCCCCGCTTTGTCGCCCCTCGTGCGGGTGAACTGCTGCGCAGCGCCGTTGCGGTCGACCGGGCGGCGGAGGACCTCGGGTGGTGGCCGGTCGTATCACTGCCCGACGGCGTCCGCCACGTGTACACATGGATCGCCGCGGGCGCACCGGGCCGCGCCCCCTGCTGAGCTGTGTCTTTCCCACTTAACATGTCGGCACCCCCGGCGAAGCGCTGAGCGAGGGCATGGCACTTCGGCGGCGCTGCGCGGCGGAATTGACTGCACGAGAATAATCGTCCGTACCGGGACGCCCGAGCCGCAATGACCTTTGGTCTCTGGTTGGTCCTGATCTGGTCTGGTTCATTGCCTGCTCTTTTGCCCGGGAGGCACGCTGGGCGCGTCCTTCCACCGGCATTTAGAGGAGTTCCCTATGCGAAAATGCCTGTTGCTCATGGCTGCCGTTTCGGCCGTGGCTGGCACCTTGCTCGTCACACCGGCAGCAACCGCATCCGCGGCAGCGGCCCAGCCCGCTGTCAAGAAGACGGTCTATCTCAGCCATTCCAGCTACATCGTGTCCAACTACAGCCACCTGTTCGCCTCGGCCGAGGTGGGCTGGTCGGGGAGTGGTGCCGGCTCCTACGGGGTGGTCCGTGCACGTTCCGGCGCGCCAGGGCCGTGGGAGGACTTTGGTTTGGACTATGTCCACGACTGGAATCCGAGCGCGCCTGCCAATGAGGTCTACATCTACTCCTACGCTGCCCGCAACTATGTCTCGGCCGAGTTCGGGTGGAGCGGCAATGACTTCGGCATCCTGCACGCGCGCCCCGGCTCCACGACGCCTGGGCCGTGGGAGACCTTCTACATCACGCACAACAGCGATGGGACGGTCAGCTTCTCCGTCTACGACTTCAATTCGGGGCCGTACTACGTCTCCGCGGAGGAAGGCTGGACCGGGAACAGCTACGGGATACTGCGGGCACGGGCGACGTCGATCGGGCCGTGGGAGAAGTTCCAGGTCAACAGCAGGTTCATCGCCGGCTATGACGACTACCCGGCCGCCTGGAAGAACCCGGCGCGCGACAGTTTCGCCAACCTGTGGGGCTTCAACCGCGAATGCGTGTCCTTCGCCGCCTGGAAGATCTACGAGAACAGCGGCGGCAAACAGGTTCCCACGGGGGAGAACGTGCCCAGTGACTGGGCGACCTACTCGATCGATGTCAACGACAACTACGGGGATGCTGGCAACTGGGCGGCCTACGCGCGGTCGGCCGGCGTCCCGGTCAATGGCACTCCCACACCAGGCTCCATAGCGCAGTGGAACTTCGGCAGCGACAGCGGGCAGTTCCCGGTGGGCCATGTCGCCTATGTCACGGCGGTGTTCCCGGACGGCTCGGTCGACCTGGCCCAGTACAACCTGCGTGACGACGGCCTGTTCTCCACGCTGCACCTGCCCGCCCACTCGGGGGCCTGGGACACCTCGAACGGCCACAGCCCGTTCTGGGTGCCCTGGCCGGACAACTTCATCCACATCAACGGCTTCTAGCGCCGTCGCGCAGGTCGTGCCCGGCC
>DASYYE010000114.1:0-9745 GCA_035946955.1 Streptosporangiaceae bacterium
GTGGAGCCGCCTTGGGGAATCGAACCCCAGACCTACGCATTACGAGTGCGTCGCTCTGGCCGACTGAGCTAAGGCGGCGGAACCTGCCGCGTACGCGGCGGCGGGACGAGTCTACCGGTCCGTGGTCATGACACGGGCGGGCCGTCTTCGTACCTGGCCTCATACGCCTGGCGTGACCCACAGACGCTCGCGCGGGAGCAGGCGCAGGTACGGCCGTCAGCGGTGAGCTTGACGACCACTTTGTCTCCCGGGACGTTGTGCCCGGTGACCACCCCGGAGCCTTCCGGCGTGTCGACGGACTCACCAAGCGCGGGCGCCTGTGCCTGGAACTCCTGGTACAGGGGGTGTTCGTACTTGAGGCAGCACATGAGCCGCCCGCAGGCCCCGGCGATCCGCAACGGGTTCACGGGGAGCTGCTGGTCCTTGGCCATCCGCACCGACACAGGCTCGAAGTCCTTGAGGAACGTGGCACAGCACAGGTCACGCCCGCACGGGCCGATACCGCCCTGGAGCCTGGCCTCGTCCCGAGGCCCGATCTGCCGCAACTCGACCCGGCCGCCCAGACGGCCGGCCAGGGCACGCACCAGCGCACGGAAGTCGACTCGCTGCGGCGCACTGAAATAGATGGTGAACACCGGCGGAACCGGCACGTAGTCGACGGCCACGACCTTCATGGGCAGGCCGTGCTCGCGGATCAGCCGACGTGCGGTGACCCGGGTCCGGGCCCGTTGTGCCTTGTTCTCCTCGTCCCTGGCCAGATGCTCGTCGGTTGCCATACCGGCGCACACCGGAAGGCCGCCGACCTCGTCATCGACCCACTGCGGGGCCCAGACACACTCGGCCACCTCGGGGCCGGAGTCGGTCGGCACGAGCACCTTGGCCCCGACCCGGGGCGAATGCCCGCCGGGGTCCAGGTAGTACAGACGGCCGTGACGCTCGAAACTCACCGCCATCATCATTCCCATCGCCCCAGAGTAAGCCGCATCCCCCAAGATCGCCTCCTTCGGCCACCAGCGTGATCTTGAGGATCGCGGTGGCTTCTACTGCGCATAGCAGTAAAAAGCGCCGCGATCATGGGGATCACGCCAGCTCGCGGGCCCCGTTAGCGCGCCCCCCATTAGGTGGGACTGCGGGCTCAGTGTGCCTCGGAGGGGGCCGCCGGGTTCAGGTGCGCCTGGGAGGGGTGCGGCGACGCGGAATGGCCGGAACGGGGTTGGCCAGTACCAGCGTCATCTCCTCCATTGCCAGCAGGGGGGCGACGTTGCAGTCCAAGCGCTCGCGGCAGGCCATGATGGCCTCCATCCGCCGCAGGGTGGCCTCCGGGCTGGAACTGCCGGCCACTTTCCCGACCGCGGCCTCGTGCCCAGCGCTGATCAGCTCGACCGGGGCGCCGATCTGGGTGGCCAGCACATCGCGGTAGAAGGCGGCCAGGTCGAGCAGGGCTCGGTCGAGTGCGTCCCGCTTGAGCCGGGTGGCACGGGACTTCTGCTGGTCTTCCAGAGCCTTCATGGCACCGGCCGCCCCGCGTACCGCTTTGGCCACACCCTTGCCGGTCGAGCCCTCCCCGAACGCGCGCCGCAGGGCCTCACGCTCTGGCTCGTCGAGTTCGGCAGTGACCGCCACCGCTTCGCTCTCGGCCGCCTTGACAAGGGTTGCGGCAGCGGTCAGGGCTGGTCCGAGCCCGGTGAGGGTGGGCGGGACCGCGAGTACATCGTCACGGCGGCGCGCCGCGTCGGCGTCGGTGGCCAGCCGCCGCGCCCGCCCGATATGGCTCTGCGCGGCCCGGGCGGCGGCGAGGGCGCGGTCAGGTTCGACCCCTTCGCGCGTGAGCACTTCGGCGATGGCGGACGTGGGTGGTGTGCCGAGGACCAGGTGACGGCACCGGGAGCGGATGGTGGTCACGAGTTCTTCGGCCGATGGGGCGCACAGCAGCCACACGGTCCGGGGCGCGGGTTCCTCGATGGCCTTGAGCAGGGCGTTGGCGGCCTGCTCGGTGGCCCGGTCGGCGTCTTCGAACACCACCACCTGCCACCGCCCGCGCGAGGGCGCCCCGGCGGCGCGCAACACCAGGCCGCGGGTCTGCCGCACGCCGTAGGACAAGCCCTCTGGACGCACCAGCAGCAGGTCGGCGTGCGTGCCCGCGCGGACCTGGTGGCACGAGGCGCAGTGGCCGCAGCCGCCGTCTGGACACAGCAGCGCGGCAGCGAACGCCAGCGCCGCGATAGAACGCCCGCTGCCGGGCGGGCCGGTGATGAGCCACGCGTGGGTCATCCGCGCGCCAGGCTCACCCCGCAGCACGCCCGCGGCGGCCGCCGCGGCCTGGCGCAGTTCGGCGACGGCCGCGTCCTGGCCGGCCAAGGCCTCGAACACGTCCCCTGGCACGTCAGCGGTCATTCCACGATCGCCGGGAAGCTCCCGGTATTGGCTTCCGAGGTGGGCGGGACCGGGTCCGGGAGCAGGTCACGTACACGGTCATGTATCTGGCGGCAAATCAGGTCAGCGGGCTGGGTGGCGTCGATGACCAGGTAACGATGCGGGTCCGACTCGGCCTGCGTGAGGAACCCTTCCCGCACACGCTGGTGGAAGTCCTCTGGTTCGGCTTCCAGCCGGTCCCGCGACGCGGCGCGCCGCCCCAGTCCAGCGGCGGGCGGCAGGTCCAGCAGGATGGTCAGGTCAGGGACCAGGCCACCGGTCGCCCACTGGTTGATCTGTGCGATCTCGTTGACCGGCAGTGCCCGGCCCCGTCCCTGATAGGCGATGGACGAGTCCACATAACGATCCGTGACCACGACGGCGCCGCGCATCAGCGCGGGGCGGATCACGGACTTGACGTGTTCTGCCCGGTCGGCCGCGTACATGAGCGTCTCAGCACGGGGGGAGAGCCCGCCGTGCGCCGGGTCGAGCAGCAGGGCCCGCAGGCGCATCCCCATCTTGGTTGCGCCCGGTTCCTGAGTGGCCACGACGTCGTGGCCCTGCTCGCGCAGCCAGATCGACAGCAGCCGCGCCTGCGTCGTCTTCCCGGACCCCTCGCCGCCTTCTAGCGCGACGAGCAGCCCGCGCGGAGGTGAAGTGGGGGAATTGCCGTTCACGTGTGCGGGCGCAGGGACGAACGGCCCCCCGCGCAGTGCCGCCATCAGGTCCTCGCGCAGCGGCACACCGCGGCGGTCGTCCATGTGCTGGTAGGAGACCAGCCCCAGCCACACGGCGACGCAGGCCGACAGCAGCAGCACGATGTTGTCGCCGATCGCGCCGTACTTGACGCTGCCGACCGTCAGCGTGGACGAGCCGGTCACCGCCTGGACCGCGCTGCTGATGCCGCCTGCGAGCAGGGGCGCCAGCGCGATCACGGTGAAGAGGATCACGCGGATAGCCGACTGCAGGAACGCGAAGGTCCGGCCCCGGGTGTCGTCGCCCACCTCGCGTCCCACGATGGTGTACCCGGTGACGTAGGCGACGCCGGCGAGGGCACCGAGCACGACCACCAGGAGCGTGACCATCACGAGGTTCGGGATGAGGGCTATGAGGATCAGGGGAATGCCCGCGCCCACGATGGACAGCCCGAACAGCCGCCGCCGGCTGAAGCCCTTGAGCACACGCAACCCGAGGAACATGCCGACGGCGAGCCCGATGAAGACCGCGGCGAAGACGCCAGACCAGCCAGCGGCGCCTCCCTGGAGCGTGCTCCTGATATAGGTGGGGCCGAGGCCCACCACCACGCCCCCCGCGGCGAACGCACCCACGATGCCGATGATCAGGCCTCGCACGACCGTCGTCTGGCCGAGGAACTTCCAGCCCTCCCAGATCGCCTTGATTACCGAGGGTGCCGAGATCTGGGCACTGACATTACGTTTCGGTATCTCACGCAGCGCGTAGATGGTCAGCGCGGAGACGGCGAACGTGGCCGCGTTGAAGTAGAGGGCAAGGTCGAAGGCCAGGTACGGCGCGTGGCCCGCGAACGGGCGAGCGAGCAGGTCGAGCGCTCCGAAGACCAGCGCGGCTACCGGGGCGGTGCCGAAGGTGGTGAACAGGCTGTACTGGTTAGCCTGTTCGAGCCGGTCGGGTGGCACCAGGTTTGGCACTGACGCGTCTTTGGCGGGGGTCCAGAACAGCGACGCGCATGACGCCAGGAACTGGACCGCGTAGATCAACGTCAGCCGGTTGAAGAAATTGAAGGTCAGGTCGAGCGGGATCGAGAGGTACAGCGCCCCCCGCACGACATCGAACGTGATCATGTTCAGCCGGCGGTCGAGCCGGTCGGCGAGTGCCCCGGCCAGCGGGCCCAGCAGCAGCGACGGCAGCAGCGAGGACAGCCACACACCGCTGACCGCCACGGTCGAGCCGGTGCTGTGCTTCGGCAGGAGCTGGGTGGCCAGGTACGAGAGAGCGACGAGGCTCAGCCAGTCACCGAGGCTGGACAGGGATGTTGCGACCCACAGGCGGCGGAACGGCCGCAGGGACAGCACATTTACCGTTGCCGCCCCACCTGGGAGTTTCAAGGTCACTGCGCCAGGGTACCGACGTTAGCCCAATTGCGCTTGCCACCCCGGCTGGAATGGCCTTGCGTGTGGCATCTGTGCTGGTTGTGGGCTCAGGCAGGAGCACGCCCATTGCCGGAACCAGCCCCACGGCGGGTCTTTGCCGACCCAGCGGTGGCACGGCGGGTACGGGTGGTAGTGGTTGTCGCAGCGGCACGGCGCCGTGGCGTGGCCGGCCCGGCGGCGCGGCGCTCAGCGAGCAGTTCGACGGCACGCTGCAGCGTGAGCGACTCCACGTTGTCCGCCTTGCGCAGCGACGCGTTGGTCTCGCCATCGGTCACATACGGGCCCCATCGGCCGTCCTTGACCACGATCGGACGGTTGCTCGACGGGTCGGGCCCGAGTTCCCGCAGCGGCGGCGTGGCCGACGCACTGCGCCGTCCCCGCGTCCTCGGCTGGTCGAACAGTTCCCTGGCCTCGGCGAGGGTGACCGTGAAGAGCTGCTCCTCGCTCTCCAGCGAACGGCTGTCATCGCCCTTCTTGACATAGGGACCGTACCGGCCGTTCTGCGCGGACACGGGCTCGCCATCCAGCTCACCGAGGGTGCGCGGCAGCGTGAGCAGACGCAGCGCGTCATCGAGCGAGATGGTCTCCAGCGACATGGACTTCAGCAGCGACGACGTACGCGGCTTGCCGGCCGCGTCCTCCGGCAGCACCTCGGTGACGTAGGGGCCGAACCGGCCGTTGCGGGCCACTATGGGGTGCCCCGTCTCCGGGTCGGCGCCGAGCGGGATGTCACCGGAGGGGCGCTCGAACAGCTCGGCTGCCAGTTCAGGGGTGAGCTCGTCCGGCGCGATCTCGGGTGGGACGTTCACCCGCTGGCCGTCACGGTCCAGGTAGGGACCGTAGCGGCCGACCCGGATCACGATGTCGGTGCCCTCCAGCGGGAACGAGCTGACATCGCGGGCGTCGATCTCGGTCAGGTCGCTGACGAGCTCCTTGAGGCCTTCCTCGCCGTCGGTGCCGAAGTAGAACCGGCGCAGCCAGGGAACCCTGGCCGCCTCACCACGGGCGATCTCGTCCAGCGCGCCTTCCATGCGGGCGGTGAAGTCGTAGTCCACCAGGTGGGCGAAGTGGCGCTCCAACAGCGTGACCACGGCGAAGGCCAGGAACGAGGGGACGAGCGCGGTCCCCTTCTTGAACACGTACCCGCGGTCGAGGATCGTGCCCATGATGCTGGCGTAGGTCGAGGGGCGGCCGATCTCGCGGTCTTCCAGCTCCTTGACCAGGCTCGCCTCGGTGTAGCGTGGCGGCGGGCGGGTCGCGTGCGCGGCCGGGCTCAGCTCGCCGGCCAGCGGGTCCCCCTCGGCCAGCGACGGCAGGCGGCGCTCACGGTCGTCGCGTTCGGCGTCATCCTCGACGTCCTCGACATAGGCCTTGAGGAACCCGTGGAAGGAGATGATCTTGCCGGTGGCCGCGAACTCCGCCTCTTCCCCGGCGGAGGAGGTGCCGGTGATCCGCACCGACACGGACTCGCCGGTGGCGTCCTTCATCTGAGAGGCGACCGTGCGCTTCCAGATCAGCTCGTACAGGCGGAACTCGTCGCCGGACAGGCCGGTGGCTGCGGGGGTGCGGAACCGGTCACCGGCGGGACGGATGGGTTCGTGCGCCTCCTGGGCGTTCTTCACCTTGCTCGAGTAGGTGCGGGGCGCCTCCGGCACGTACTGCGCGCCGTAGAGCTCCCTCGCCTGGGCGCGGGCCGCGTCAACCGCCGTCTTGGACAGGATGACCGAGTCGGTGCGCATGTAGGTGATGTGGCCGTTCTCATACAGCCGCTGCGCGACCGACATCGTGTACTTGGCTGAGAAACCCAGCTTGCGGGATGCCTCCTGCTGCAGCGTGGTGGTGCGGAACGGCGCGTACGGCGAGCGCCGGTACGGCTTGCGCTCGATGCTTTTGACACTGAACCTCGCACTCGCCAGCCGCTCGGCCAGGTCGGGCGCGGAGAGCCGGTGCACGACCCCGGGCGGAACCTGCTCGGCCTGCTCGGCCGCTTGGGCCGCTGGGGTGCCTTCCAGGTAGAGGAGGTCTGCGCTGCGCAGTTCACCAGTGGATGTGAAGTCGCGGCCCTGGGCCACCCGCCGGCTGTCGACCGCGACGAGCCGGGCCGGGAAAGACTGCACCTCGTCCGGGCCGGCGTCTTCGTGGCCGCGCAGTGGGGTGAAGATGGCCTCCAGATCCCAGTAGCTGGCCGGGCGGAACGCCATGCGCTCGCGTTCCCTGGCCACGACCAGCCGGGTCGCCACCGACTGGACACGGCCGGCCGAGAGCCGCGGCATGACCTTCTTCCACAGCACAGGCGAGACCTCGTAGCCGTAGAGCCGGTCCAGCACACGGCGGGTCTGGTAGGCGTCGACCAGGCCGTGGTCGAGGGTGCGCGGGTTGGCCACTGCCTCAGCGATCGCCCCCGGGGTGATCTCGTGGAAGACCATCCGGCGGGCTGGCACCTTGGGCTTGAGCTCTTCCAGCAGGTGCCAGGCAATGGCTTCGCCTTCGCGGTCCTCATCAGTGGCCAGCAGCAGTTCGTCCGCGTCGGCGAGCAGCTTCTTGAGCTTGGTGACCTGAGGCTTCTTATCCGTATGGACCACGTACAGGGCCTCGAAGTCGTGGTCCACGTCCACACCGAGACGCGCCCAGGGCTCCTTGCGGTACTTGAGCGGGATCTCCGCGGCCTTGTCCGGGATGTCACGGATGTGACCGATGCTCGACTCGACGACGTACCCCTGACCGAGGTACCCAGCGATGGTGCGGGCCTTCGCTGGCGACTCGACAATCACCAGCCGGTGTGTCCCGTTGCTGCCTTCGCCTTGCCTGCTCTTGTCAGGCTTGCCCGCCGTAGTCCTTGCTGGCACGCCCCTCACCCTCTAGTACGGTCATTCCGCTGCCGGGGGGCGCTAGCCAGGCTGCCCTGGCGTTGCACCCGTGATACCAACTCCCGTTCCAGTGCCCGTGTTCCCGGTGTCACCGGAACCATGGACACCAGTGCGGGACTTCCTTCCCTCGGTGGAAGCACTTTGCACACTGTGCACAGCTCTGTGCCTGCGCACAGGTGATAGGTGCCTCACCCGTGCCCTGCTACGCATGGCGCCCGAGAGCACCGTGCCGCGCACTGTGACAGGCCACACCGGGTAGGGGGTCGACCGCCCGCCTTACTGCGGTATGCCGAAGAGACCGGCAGGCCCACACTGCGCCGGCAAATAATACGCCCTCACCGGGATCGGTGAGGGAAACCCGCATCCTGTCCTGGAAGCGGCTGCTCCCAGGAGGCGGCCACGACCCTCCCGCACTGCGGAGAAACCCGGTTCGGCCGCGGCCGCGGTCCAACTCAAGCCGTCACAGTATCACTACTGATTGTGCACACCGGGAAGTACGCGGAGCGGGCGTGGCGCCGGAACGCGGATATCAGCAGAGGTCGACGAAGTGGTCGAACACCCGCGCGCCGAACTGGAGCGAGCTGACCGGGACGCGTTCGTCCACACCGTGGAACATGCCGAAGAAGTCGAGGTCAGGGGGCAGGCGGAGCGGCGCGAACCCAAAGCACCGGATGCCGAGCCGACTGAACGACTTCGCGTCGGTACCGCCGGACAGGCAGTACGGGACCACCTTTGCCCCGGGGTCGGCAGCCAGGACCGCGGCGGTCATGGCGGCGCACAGGTTCCCGTCGAAGGTGGTCTCAAGTGCCACGTCGGTGTGGACGAACTCCCGCTGCACGCCAGCCCCGAGCAGGCTGTCGATCTCGGCGAGGAACTCCTCCTCACAGCCTGGGACGAAACGGCCGTCCACCTGGGCCGTCGCCGTCGCTGGGATGACGTTCACCTTGTAGCCGGCGCTCAGCATGGTCGGGTTGGCGGTGTTGCGGAGGGTGGCACCCACCATGCGGGCCAGTGGGCCGAGCTTTTCCAGCACGTCGGCCCAGGTGTCCGGCCCGGGTTCGACACCCAGTGCCTCGCAGGCGGCCTCCAGGAAGGCCTGAGCGGACGGAGTGACACGCAGCGGCCACTCGTGGCGCCCGATGCGGGCCACGGTCTCGGCCAGTTCTGTGACCGCGCTGCCCGGCCGGAGCATGGACCCGTGGCCCGCCTGCCCGCGAGCGGTGAGGCGCAGCCAGGCCATCCCCTTCTCCGCGGTCTCCACGAGGTAGAGACGCCGGTCCGCGATGGTGACGCTGAACCCGCCGACCTCGCCGACCGCCTCGGTGACGCCCTCGAACAGGTCCGGGTGGTTGTCCACCAGCCACCGCGAGCCCCATGTGCCGCCCGCTTCCTCATCTGCGAGGAATGCCAGCACCACGTCTCGCGGCGGGCGGCGGCCCTCCCGCATGCGCTGGCGGACCACCGCGAGGATCATGGCGTCCATGTCCTTCATGTCCACGGCACCGCGGCCCCAGACGCATCCGTCGGTGACCTCGCCGGAGAACGGGTGGACCGCCCAGTCCTTTGGTTCGGCGGGGACAACGTCGAGGTGCCCATGGATGAGCAGGGCAGGGCGCGAGGAGTCCTCACCCTCGATGCGGGCGATCACGCTCGCCCGGCCGGGGTGTGACTCGTGGATCACTGGGTCCAGGCCTACCTCGCTGAGCAGGGCAGCGACATGTTCGGCCGCAGCGCGCTCGCCCGGGCCCGAGTGGTCACCTGGGTTGGTGGTGTCGATCCTGATGAGCTCGCTGCACAGGGTCACGACCTCGTCTTCGGCGGTCGCTGGCGTGGGCGGTGTCTCGGTCACCTGACCATCATGTCTCACGATGTGCCGCCTGGGGCGGGGCCGTGGGGTTGGATGTGGGAGCGGGCTGGTGGCAGGAGGTTCGCGGTACAGGACCAGGTTTTGCTATCGTGAGGCGGCCGACACGGACCGCCGTGCTTCGGCCCTGTCCGGGTGGCGGAATAGGCAGACGCGCTAGCTTGAGGTGCTAGTGCCCGTTAAGGGCATGGGGGTTCAAGTCCCCCCTCGGACACCCAAACCGGGAATTTTTCCCCAAAGCAGGCATACCACTCTGACACGCAGGCGGGCCGCCCGGCCCCCCTGCCGCGTCTGGCCGCGTCCTCGTCCCCTGCCGGGGAGCGGGCCGGGGGCCAGGTCGTCGCTGCTGTCATCCCCGCCGCCGCCCGGCCCGCCCGCCGTGGGCACGGCAGGGCCGGCGGCGCCCGGTCCCTGCCGCTGGCCAGCCCGCCGCCCAGCCCCGCCGCGGTGGAGGGCGTGGTCTACGGGATAGG
>DASYYE010000115.1:0-33501 GCA_035946955.1 Streptosporangiaceae bacterium
TCCGCCAGCTCCAAGCCCTCGGCTACACCGTCACCCTCACCCCCGCCGCCTGACAAGACACCCCACCCACCGGCAAGCCAAAACAGCCGGCTCCGCCGGCGCTGCCGCACACCCAGTTACGGCCCTACATTTTCCGGTCAGTGGCAGCGCCCCACTGCGTGGCCGGGCCAGCCTGGAGCTGGTCATCCGGCCCCTCAGCTACCGGGACGCCGCGGACTTTTGGGGGATCACCGACCCACAGTTGGCTGTCCTCGTGCATTCCATCGTCGGCGGGACGCCCGCGTACCGCCGCGAGTTCGTCGCGGGCGACGCGCCGTCGGGCCCGGGCGACTTCGACTCATGGGTACTGCGCACTGTGCTGAACTCCCAGGTACCGCTCTTCCGCGAGGCCCGCTACCTGCTAGCCGAGGAAACCGAGATCCGCGACCCCGCGCTTTACCACGCTGTGCTCGGCGCCATCGCAGCCGGCCGGAACACGCGGGGCGGGATCGCCGACCACATTGGGCGCAAGTCTCCGGACATCGGCCATCCGCTCAGCGTGCTCGAAGATGCCCAGCTCATCTCACACGAGCCCGAGCCGTTCCGGAAGGGTAGGTCTACGTACCACATTCAGGAACCTCTGATCATCTTCTACGAGGCCGTGATGCGAAGGGAATGGACCCGGCTGGAACGCGGCGACCCGGCCGGAGCGTGGCGCAGCGCACAGGCGACATTCTTCTCTCAGGTTGTCGGCCCGCATTTCGAGTCCCTGTGCCGCGAGTGGGCGCTGGGCGCCGGGGCCAACACCTTCGGCGACTGGCCCGGCACGGTCGCGGCAGCGGTGGTGCCCGACCCGGCTAACCGCACCCAGATCCAGATTGACGTCGCTGTTCTCGGCCCGGAAGTCTCCGGAGAAGCTCCGCGGGTACTGTCCCTCGGCGAGGCGAAATGGGGCAAGGTCATGACCCCCGGCCACGTCAGGCGCCTTCGCCGCGCCCGCGACCTGCTCGCGGTGAAGGGATACGACACCAGCGGCACCCGGCTGACCTGCTACAGCGGAGCGGGGTTCGACGATGACCTGCAAGCGGAGGCACACAGCGACAAGCTCATCCAACTGGTCGGCCTCGACACGCTCTACGCGTAGCTTCAAAGATCGCCCGGGCTAAGGCCACTCATCCGGCCGCGACAGCCCCAGCGTGTGAACCTGAGCAACCGGAACGATCATGCGTGGTTGCTCGCCGTTTGCTCGGCAGTTCCGGTAACCACCCGTCAGCACAGGGCACCAACCGGCACTCCGTTCAGCAGGCGTTTTTGCGCTTTCTTTACCCTGGTTGGCAGCCGGGTGTCCCGCTGACGCCATGGCGTGGGCCAGGGAGTCTGGAGACTCCCGGCACGATCGAGGTCGCCTGCCTGAGCTACGGCACGCCCCTGCACGATGCCGGGCCACTCCTGCGCCAGTTGCTCACCGGGCACAGCATCGTCATGAGCAGGCCAGAACCGGCGACGCGGGCCAGTTCCGGGGGTGGGCCGCTGCCGATCACCACCCGCGCGCCGTCCGGCAACAGGTGGCCCCTTGGGGCCTGGCGGGTGCCCAGGTTTCAAGTGGATGTGTTCCATGTGACGAGACTGTTAACTGACGTGGCCTGGGTGGGGGACTTTACTTCTGGTCAGAGCGTTTCCCCGATAACTGAGAGGAAGGTAACACCGTGGAGGGTAAGAGTCTTACGGCTGACGTCGCGGATGTCAGCGTGGAAGAACTCGGCGAAGTGTCGGGCGCCGATTCATTTGGCACCAGCGGCAGCGCCAGCAGCCTCAGCACGCCGTTGGGTACGTTCGGCTGCGCCGGAACCTTTGGCTGTGGTAATGCTCCCGGCGGCTGAACTCCTGCTCCTTTATCCATCACCATGAACGGCGCCGACGGTTCCCCTTAGCATTGGACTAGGATGTCCGCCGACACCACCAGGCAAGGAGGCACTAGAATGACTATTGACATCGAAGACCTCACAGTTGAAAACCTTTACGAATTCGGCGGCGCCTCCACCGGCGGCACCGCTGGCACTGCGAGTACGATCAGCACGCCGCTCGGCAGTGCCGCCTGTATCGGCTCTGCCGGTTCGTTTGGTTCCTAGCAGCGGCGGGGTATAGAGAAAAGTCGGGCTGACCTGTGCGCGGCGCATGCTCTGTGCCCATACTTGCCCAGAGACAAGGAGACATAGAAATGTCTGAAAAAAGAGAAAGCCAGGACCAGGAAATCACGGTCGATGTGCTGGGCGAGGCCACCGGGGGCTCCACTTATGCGAGCGCTAGCACTTTCGGGACAGCGACCACCCCCCTGACCCTGGGCACCGGTGCCACCGCTGGCAGTGGCTGAGACAAAGGAGACATAGAAATGTCTGAAAAAAGAGAAAGCCAGGACCAGGAAATCACGGTCGATGTGCTGGGCGAGGCCACCGGGGGCTCCACTTATGCGAGCGCTAGCACTTTCGGGACGGTGACCACCCCTCTGACCCTGGGCACCGGTGCTACCGCTGGCAGTGGTGGCTGAGACAGCCGCCAGGGTGGTCGGCCCGCCGACGCGGAGGGGTGCAGTTTCCTGACTAAAGGAAGAACAGAGAATTTCCCGTGACTGAAAGGAAGAGCAGAGAAATGGGCAATGATACACCAGGCGAGGCTGCGGAAATCACCATCGAAGACCTGGCCGGGATAAGCGCGGGGAATACCGCTGGCTCTGTCGCCACTGGTGGATCCCTCAGCTCGCCAGCGGGTTCGGTCAGCTCGGTCAGTACGTTCGGGAGTGACTGACCGCTGGGTGGGACGTCGGTGGCTGTCATACCCCTGGGGTGCCGGTCGCGTGGCCGGCGCCCCAGGGGCGCCCAAGACAGAGGAAAGGTGTGTGTCACCATGGACAGCCTCGCGCAGGACCTCCTCCGCTACCTGGCAGGCCCGGACCCGGCCACCGGGGGCAGTAACGAACTCTTCGCGCGGCTGGCTTCGGAAAAGCCGGTGATCAGGATTGGCGCCACCTGGATCATTTCTCGGTATGACCTGGTGGCGGCGTTGGCCAGCCATCCCCGCTGCGTGCTGGAGCTGCCAGGCGAATGGCAGAACGTCGCGGGTGTCAGTGCTGAGGCCGCAGCGATCGCCAGGCGGCTCCTGCCGGTCCAGCCTCCCGCCGAGCACAGGCGGCTCAGGCGGCTGGTCTCCGCGCAGTTCAGTTCGCGGTCGGCGGCCGAGATGGGCGGCCAGATCCGGGACATCGTGGACGGACTGTTCACCGGGCCGCTCCAGCATGGGCACTGCGAGCTGGTCGCGGACATCGCCGTCCCCCTTCCCGTCTTCACCAACGCGGCCCTGCTGGGCATCCCCGCGCATGACTGGAAGCAGGTGCTCGGCTGGGGGACGGCGCTGAACGGCTTGATCAACCAGGACACCATCCGCCGCTACACCGCGCTCCGCCAAGCCGGCGCGGCACCTAGCGGCACCGCCCCACCCGAGCCACGCGCCAGCCAGGACGTGGTAACTTCCGCCAGCGCAGTGACCCGTTATGTGGAAGACCTGATCTCGCGGCGCCAGGAAAAACCGGGACCGGACCTGGTCTCCCGGCTAGCGGCGCAGGCCGAAACCGGCGACGGCGTGCTCACCCACGACGAGCTGACCACCCTGGTGCTCTTGCTGTTCATGACCGGCCTGGACACGGTGGGAAGCACGCTGGTGAACGTGGTGATGGCGCTGCTCAGGCACGCCGACGCCTGGCAGCGGGTGGTCGCCGACCCGAGCCTGGCCGGGCGCGCGTATACGGAGGCGGCCAGGCTGTACCCGGCGCTGCCGATGATGAGCCGCAGCGCTGCGGCGGACATCGAGCTCAGCGGCCTGACCATCCCGGCCGGTGCCACGATCATGCTGGTCTACGGGGCAGCCAACCTCGACCCCGCTGCCTTCCCCGACCCGCTGCGCTTCGACATGGACCGGGACGGCGCCCGGCCCATGACGTTCGGCCACGGGCCGCACTACTGCCTCGGTGCCGCCCTCGCGCTGATGCAAGGTGAAGCGGTCCTGCGCAAGCTCGCCGAGTCCAGCCCGGGGTTCACCCTGCTCGGTGAGCCAGGGCCGCGGCGCCCCGAGTTCGCCTTCCACTCCGTCAGCACGCTGCCCCTGCGGCTTGGCGCGCACCAGCGCGAGCCCGCCGGGCAGCCCGCCTGACAGTGGCCACGGCCAGGGCGCTCTGGCAAGCCGCGGGCCGCCTGGCGCGGCGGCGCTCGACAGCAGTGGCCACCCCCGTGCTTCCGCAAGCCGAAGACTGGGACTGCGGGCCAGCCTGCCTGCGCATCGTGCTCGCGTACCACGGACGCCACGTGCCCGCGCACGAGGTCAGGGAGAAGTGCGGGGTGAACAGGAACGGCGTGACGGCGGCCGCGCTCGTGCTCGCCGCCGCTGGATACGGGCTGCGCGCGGCCGGCAAGCGAATCGCGCCGGGCGGGCCCGACAATGCGGAGGCTCTGCTCACCGCGGCCGGGCCGCTTCCCACCCCAGCTATTGTGCTGCTGGCAGACCGCCACTTCGTGGTGCTCGAAGGCATCACCCCCAAGGGCCAGGCAGCGATCAACGATCCGGCGGCTGGCCGCCGGCTGCTCAGCGGACGTGAGTTCAGCGAGGTATTCAGCTCGGTAGCGCTCACGTTCGCCAAGACACCGGCCTTCCGCAGCGAAGGCGCCCCGGAGTGGTGGCCCCGGACCTGCTGGAGGTGGCTCGGCGCCTGCCGGTGGCATGTCCTCGCCGCCGGGGCCGCTGGCGCCGCGGCGGGGATGCTGACAGTGGCTGCGGCCCTGCTGGTGAGCTACACGGCAGACCGGATAGAGGCCGGAGCGGGGGCCGGTGTCGGCGGCGCCGTGCTCGCCGTGTTCGGCACGGCCGCGGCCATCGGCGCGGCGGCCTGCGCTCAGCGACGGCTCACCACAGCGGTCGCGATGCGGCTGGCAGGACAACGCGGCGAGCGCTTCCTCAGGATGCTGCTCGCGGTTCCCGCGCAGGATCTGCAGCGCCGGTCCGCCGGTCATTCGGCGTCCCAGGTGGCTTCGGTTGGGACGGCCTGCACGCTGCTCGCGCACCGGGTCGTCATATTCGTAGCCGGCCTGGCGATGATCATTCCGCTGCTCGCAGCCATGGCGGTGTCCGCCATGCCGCTGGCCATCGCCGTGGCCGCCGCAGGCGGTGCCAGCGGGCTGCTGCGGTGGGTGGCAAGCTGCCGGGGCGCCAGCGACCGGCTCCGCCTGCAAGGGGAGCAACCCCGGCGGCATACCCTCGCCTTGTCCGGCTTCCACACGATCGACGCGCTGCACGCGCAGGGAGCCGACGCCGACTTGTTCGGCGACCTGACTGACCTGCAAGCGGACGACACCGAGCTGCGTGACCGGGTGGCGTCATCGGCGAGATGGCCGCTTGCGGCCGCGGGCGGTGCGGAGATCGCCGCCTTCGCGGCAGCCGCATGGCTCGGCGTGCCCGCGGCCGCGGGCGGCGCCGCAGCAGCCGACCGCCTGCTCGGCTTCCTGGTGGTGGGTGGCACGTTCCTGGTCGCCGCACGGTCGGTCTGCGACTCGGCCCTGGGCTTGCCGGCACTGGCTCGCAGGGCCGCGATCCTCGACCAGGCCCTCGATACCGGGGAGCGGAGGGCCATCCCCGCGGCAAGCTACGATCCGGCGGCACACAGGCTGGCCGGGCTGGTGGAACTGGACAACCTCACGTTCAGCTACGATCCGGCCCAGCCGCCGCTGTTTGACGAGGTCGCGCTGCGGATCGAGCCAGGCCAGCAGGCCGTGCTGGTCGGCGCCACCGGCAGCGGCAAGTCCACCCTGCTGCGCATGATCACCGCGGGCCTGTCCCCACAGCGCGGCGAGGTCCTGCTGGACGGGCATGCTCTGGCCGATATCGCGCCCGCGCGGCTGCTGCGGTCGGTCGGCTGGGTCAGCCAGCGGCCATGGCTGTTCGAGGGCAGCGCCGCAGACAACCTGACACTGTTCGATGCCGGCATACCCGACGCACAGATCAGCCGCGCTGTCACCGACGCCTGCGTGGCAGACGTGCTCACCCGGCGCGGCGGTTACCGGCGGGCGCGGGTGGACAGTGATGGCAGGAACTTCTCCATCAGTGAACGGCAGCGGCTGGCACTCGCCCGGGCACTTGCCAGGGATCCGTCCATCCTGGTGGTCGACGCCGCTACCGGAGCGGTGGAGCCGGATCTGGCAGCAGTGATCGACGGCAACATCCGCCGCCGCCGCATCACCACCATCACCGTGCCCCACCCGGCGCGCCAGGCTGAGGCGATCCGCCACGCCGACGTCGTCTTCGAGCTTGACCGCGGCCGCGTGCTGCGCAGGGACCCACGGGCGGCACGGCCCACGGCGCCGCGGCCGGACATCCACCCCATACCAGAGGCGCGATGAGCCTTCCATATGCCGCACCCAGCGAAGCGCCCGCCAGCGGCTACCCGGAGGGCAGGCAGTACCTGTACGCCGCGGGCCGCCGCCAGGCCGCCCGGCGCCCGGGGGCCGTGCCGCGCACCTGTCCGTGCGCGCGGCATGGCCCCTCCCCACAATCCGCGATAGCCGTGCGTAACCTCGTCAAGCGCTATCCCCGTAGCCCGGTCAATGCGGTGGACGGGATCTCCTTCGAGGTCGGGTCCGGTGAGGTCTTCGGCCTGCTCGGCCCGAACGGGGCTGGCAAGACCACCATCGTCGGGGTGCTGACCACCATGATCCGCCCGACTTCGGGGCTGGCACTCGTAGCAGGGATCGATGTGGCGAAACTCCCGGTGCAAGCACGCGCCATGCTCGGCGTGGTGCCCCAGCGCAACAACCTGGACAGGTCCCTGTCGATCCGGCAGAACCTGCTCTTCCATGCTGCCTACCACGGCGTCCGGCGCTCCGCCGCGGCACGGCGGGCCGACCAGCTGCTCGAGGTCTTCGGCCTGGCGGAACGCGCCGCGGACAAGCCAGACCGGTTCTCCCGCGGGCAAGCCCAGCGGGTGATGATCGCCCGGGCACTGACCCACTCCCCGGCCGTCCTCTTCGTCGACGAGCCCACAACCGGCCTGGATCCCGCGGCCAGGCTGTTCGTCTGGGACCGGATCCGTGAACTGCGCCAGCAGGGCAGCACCATCCTGCTCACCACACACGACATGGACGAGGCCGAGACTCTGGCCGACCGGGTCGGGATCGTGGACTGGGGCCGCCTGCTCGCCCTCGGCACGCCAGGAGAACTCGTGCAGGGCCTGCCCGGCAGTGCCACCCTGGACATCACGGTCATCGCCCCCGCTGACCCGCATCTCCTTGTCCAGAGGCTCGCTGGGATCCCCGGCGTCGTCGGGGCTGAGCCCTTGGGCCAGGCACACCCCATGCAGTCCGGAAGGCGTACCAATGGCCAGGCGGCGGGCGCAGGCAGTTCGCCGCTGCTGGTGCGACTGTACGTCGACGGCGACCCAGCTTTGCTCATCCCAGCCGTTTCATCGCTGGCCGGGAGGCCGTCCGGCGGACTCGCGGGGGTCGCCATTGGCACCAGGAGCCTGGAAGATGTGTTCCTGCACCTGACCGGCCGGGCACTGCGATGATGGCGCGCGCTGCGGTGCGTAGCATCTCGCCACGCCACGCCGCAGTGCCCAGCATCTCGCCACGCCACGCCACGAGGCGTGCCCGTACCCGGCTCATCTCGGCACAGGTCTTCCTCGCCATCCTGCGCCGTGACGTGTATGTGACCGGCCGTGAGCTGCCGGTCTTCCTTGCTCAGGTCGGCCTTCAGCCGCTTTTCCTGCTGTTCGTATTCGGGAAGCTGCTGACCCAGCTCGGCTTCGCCCGGCCCGGCTACGCCACCTTGCTCTTCCCGGGCACCATCGCCATCACCGCCGTCCTGACCGGCATCCAAGGCATCGCCCTGCCGCTGGCGCAGGAGTTCTCCTACACCCGCGAGGTGGAGGACCGCCTGCAAGCCCCGCTGCCGACGCAGCTCGTCGCGATCGAGAAGCTGCTGTTCGCAACGCTGCGTGCGCTCCTCGCTTCCGGGATCATGTTCCTGCTTGGCTTCCTGCTGCTGCACATTGCCCCGCCACCTGGGAAGGTGCCGCTGATCGCCGCCGTGGTGCTGCTCGCGGCACTCACCGGATCCGCGGGCGGCCTGGTATTCGGCACGCTGGTCCCGCCCAACCGGATAGGCCTCGGGTTCGGCCTCGTGCTCACCCCGCTGATCTTCACTGGGTGCGGCCAGTACCCCTGGGCATCCCTGGTCCGTCTGCCCTGGTTCCAGGCAGCCACGTTGCTGAACCCCCTTACCTACGCCAGCGAGGGGATGCGCGGCCTGCTGGACCCCCCGGTACCGCATATGGCCACCTGGGTCTGCCTGCTCGCGCTGACCGGAGCCTCTGCCGGGCTCGGTAGCCTCGGCGTCTGGGGCTTCCTGCGCCGCGCCCTGGGCTGACTGACTGCCTTTATGGCGCTGCCAGCGCCTGGTAAGGCCAGCGTGTCATCACACCGTCGCGACGTCGTCACGACAGTCTCGGTGGCGTCACGGTGGTGGGCCACAGTTCGGGATCGAGGTCGGGCAGTAGTGCGAACAGTCCCGGCAGGTCCGCGCACAGGGCTGTTGCCAGCGCCTCGTACGTCGCTGGGTCGAGTTCGGGCGGGGCCGGGCGGGTCTGGCTGACCCGGGCAGGGATCATCGACTCGCCGCGCCAGTCCGCCGGATCGACGCCGATGAACTCAAGCGTCCGGTGGATCTGGCCGATCGGGTCGGCCAGGCAGCGCTCGTATTGCAGGACCAGCACCTGCTCGCTCGGATAATAGGCGAGCAGTGTCTGGATCTGGACTGCGTACAGGCTCCGTTCATACTGCTGGTGCAGTAGCGCCTGCGTCACCTGATAGCCGTGAGACTGGTGGTGTGAGAGCCCGGAGAGGAAACGCGTGACAGGGTCGCGCAGTTGCACGAGGATTTTCGCGCGGGGTGCGGCCCTCCGCAGCATCGGCGGTGTCCAGTAGTCGTACATGTAGCGAGGAGTCCATTCTCCGCACATCATGCTCGGCGGCCGCGGGAAGTAACGATGGTAAGAGACGGGGTCGATCGGGACTACCCGCTGGTAATGATCGAAAAAGTGGACTTCCTTGTAGCGCTGTTCCGGTTCCGCGACGGTGGGATGGGCCGCGAGCAGGCTGTACCACCAGGTGGTGCCGGAGCGCATCGTGCCAACGCCGACGAAGTCAGGCGGTCCGATCTCCTCGTTCCCGCGAGCCGCGGGTGGAGGGATCGGCACCACGATACCCGGGGAAGTCCCAGCTTGGACGGCATAATCAATGCTCATGATCACCTCACGATTAATTTCACGCATTCCGTAGCATGGCCAATGACCTTGCCACACCCAGAAGGAAATAGGTGGTCAATGAAAGTGCGGCCAGCGCCGAGCGGAACACCTTAGTATCCAGAGGGGGCGCACACGCCTCTGAGTGGTTCGGGAATGTTGTCATCCACTGGCGGGATCCGAGCTGCGGACAGGGCAGCCCCGCGGGCTGCCTTGTCCTGTGTCATCGTGTGTCATCACTGGCCGGGAGGTGACGTCGCCTGGCCGCGCCGCAGGCATGTCGGCTGTGACCCACTGGGCGATTTCCGCTTCGGTCCGCGCGATGACCTCACTGGCACTTCGCCATGACGCCGCGCACCTGTGTGCCCAGCCCCACAGGGCACGGCATACGAAACCAGCGCTGATCACAGCGAACAGGACTGGGAACAGCCATGAGCCGATGTCGTCGGACACGGCACGCGCCACCAGGCTCACAGCGTCCTCCTCACACCGAGGCCGCCCGCCAGGACGTGGATCAGCCCGCGGATCCGGCCCCCGGTCGTGGGGCCCGACGGGGATGAACCTCCGGACTCCAGGCGTCTCACACCTGGGCTGCTCTCGTATGGCCTCATAGGGTCATCTCCACCAGGTAGGTGTCTTCGCCACAAGCGCATGGGCTCCGCTGGGCCGTCCCAGCAGATGCGTGACTCCAGCGGGCAGCAGCCGTGCCGCGTTCGGCCCAGCGCCAGTGGCTGCTGACCATGCCGGATGGTGTTCGTACGACGTCGGCTTAGGAACGGGTGCCACCAGGAGCGCGGCCTGTGTACGGGTCGGCCGCCGACCAGGTGGTCCGGTCCGGTCCCGGGGCCAGCGGAGTGGGGCCCGAGCCGCGAGGCCGACACGGCCCGGGCCCCTCCCGCGGTATCCCGTGCACCCCGCAGCGAGCGCCGGGACCGCTCCCCACCACACGGCGCCTCACGGGTGGCGGCGCTGGCGGGGGGCTTGCGTCCGTAGGGCTGTCGAAGCGGTGCAGTAGCCAGGCGGTAGGCACGACATACCCGACACCACAGACCCACAAGCCGGCGTAGAAGACTGCCGGATGGGCGGCCAGCCACACAATGAGCGTCATGACAACAGCCCCCTAGCAGGCCGCGCTGGTGAGTTGCTTGGCCGCAGTCCCTGCGGACGAAGTGGCCAGCCCGCCGACGGCGAGCATTGGGTCCGTCTCATCGGCGAGTCCGACCGAGCCGTCAGCGAGATGGAATATGGCGTGCCTGGCTGCCCGCGAGCGGGCAGCCAGCCGGGCCAAATCCTGTGAGAGCATCGCGGCCGCATGCCTGAGCTGCGGACGGAGATCCTCGATGGGCGGCCGGACCAGCCGCCCGCTGATGCCGATCGCTGCCAGCGCCTGGCTTCCGCCCGGATCCACCGGGGCGGCTAGCGAGATGATTCCCGCAGTCAGGTCCGCCCGGCTGATCGCGTACCTGTGGTCGGCGATCTTGCGTAGCTCCTGCGCGAGGGGCGGCTCCTGCCCCAGACCGCCGCGCAGAGCGCCAGGCCCGCAGGCAAGCAGCGTCTGGCCGAGGGCCGTGTGGGTCGCGGACAGCCGGGAACCCGGCTTGACCAGGAGCCTGGCCGACTCCCGCCCGCAGATCTTTTCGAGCACCACCACCTCTGCCCCGAACCGGACGGCGAGCAGCGTGTTCTCACCGGTGACCGCGAACAGCTCAGCCATGTAGGGCAGGGCCGCCTGGCGGAGGGTGGCCAGTCCCAGACTGTGCTGGCCGAGCATGAACAGGTGCCGTCCAGGCCGGTAGCCCTTGGCTCCCTGGTCGAGGAACCCGCTGCGGGTCAACTCGCCGATCAGGCGATGGACGGTGGGCTTGGGCAGCCCCGTCCGCCTGGACAGCTCCGACAGCGGCAGTTCCTCCCAGGTCGCGGAGAACGCCGAGATCAGCGCGAGGCCGCGGGCAAGCATGGAACAGGTCTTGGTGACACGGAGCAGGGGGCGGGTGTCATCCCCCTTCTGGCGAAATGGCATGAAGCCGCTACCTCCAGTCAGGCCGGCGTTAGCTCCCGTGACCAAGGGCTGCGGCTTCAGTGCTCCCGGTCCAACGCCGACGGTTCGTCCTCCTGCCGCTTCCGTGGGTGACTGGCGTGTGGTCGGCCTGGCGCGCGGTCGGCCTGGCACGGCCGGCCCGGCGCGGAAGCCGCCGCCTCGGAGGGCTCTGACACGGTGCGCTTTCGCGGGAGGAATCACCTCAATCTTCGCCGAAGCGGCAGGGGCATGACGTCACGGAAAACCGCGACCCAGACCGAGAAAATAGACGCTGACGCTGCGTCATTGGTGAGGTGCCTCACAAGCTACACATAGAGAATATTCCGGGTGATTAAGGTCATACCATCCTAAATTCCCCCACCTCAGCCGGGCGCGCAGCAGCGGGACAGTGGGCGGTGATGCCCGCTGGGCTGGACGGTGCGGTATGTGTCACGCGGCCATGGTGAAGGTGATGGCGTATCCGAGGGCTTCGAGCTGGCGGGCCTGGTCGTGGGTCTCGTGGCCGCCGGCAGAGACAAGAGGAAGATGAACTTATCCCGGAGACCGCGGCGTGCAGCCGGGCGAGCGGCCCGCCAGCTCCGCATGCCAGAGCAGTCTCGCGATCGCCGCCTCGGCCGGGCGGAACACGCCCAGCCGGTTGTTCATCAGGTGAATGTGATGGAACAGCAGGAAACTGTCCGACCGGGGGACGCGGCGGCGCTCCGGTGACCGCAACTCCCGCCAGGCGGCTGTCGCGTAACGAGCGAGCAGCCGCCCGGCCAGCGGGTCGGCGAGCAGGTCCGCAGCAGCCCCGGCCAGCTGGGCGGCCCGGTCGCGGCCGTCCCCGCCAATGGCTGCCATCAGCGCGCCGGGCTCCCACCGCCGGGACGGCCCGCCGGACCAGTACCAGGCGTACTGGTGCAGGAAACCGATCCGCTCTTCCCGCGGCAGTCCGGCCAGCATCAGCATCATGTGCGCCGCAGTGCAGGCGACCTTTCGATCACAGGCTCCCGCGTCAAGGAGGGCGAGCGCCGCGTCGCTGCTGGCCTGGAACAGCCGTTCGGCGAGTTCGATGCCCGGCCCGGGGCCGTACTTGACGGTTTCCGGAGCGTAGAGGGCCTTGTGGAACTCCCGGCAGGTCACCTCGCCACCACCCCCGTGCACCGCCGCCTGCGCCGCTGACAGCCGGTCATCGAGGTAACGCTGGATCCGGCCGGTCTCCGCCAGCGTCGCGCGCAGCCGCAGCCGCACGTGCAGGCCGGCCTGATCGAGGAAACGTAGGAAGAACCAGCGCAGAGCCGGGACTTCGGCACGGAACCTGGCGATCGCGGGATTCACCAGACCCAGCAGCAGCCGGTTGGTCTCCAGATCGTCTGCCACGGAGATCCGGTAGTACAGCCAGTCCCAGGGCGGCTGCGCCAGCGATGCAACCCGCGCCCGGCGGGCCGGATCCTCCGCTCGCTGCATGACCGCATCAGCCATGCCGCACCATGGCGATGAACTCCGCGGCGACAGGGGCGCCGTGCTCGTCCCTGGCCCAGTGAGCATCACGCGCGGGCAGCACCTCCACCAGGTCGATGGCTGCCGCGTCGGGCCGGATCTGGCGTAGCGCCGCCCAGACAGCATGAGGATGGCCGAACCCGAGCCACTGTGGTTTCTCTTTCCGCATACCGGCCGGGCCTGGCACGAACTGGCTGACGAACACCTCTTCAGGCAGGCCATGTTCGCGTCGCCATCGCTCGAGCACAGCGAGGAACCGTGCTGATGTGTTCCCCGGCCCAGGCCGTGGGATATCCTCCGGGCCGACGCTCCAGCGTGCCCGCGCCCACACGATCCTGCCTTGCTGAACCCGTGGGCGGAACCCCGCGTTCGCCCGCTCATCCGAGCCGCCGGGGACGCGGCGGTCCCGGTCCAGCCGCCCCAAGGTCACCCAGGGGTCGGACAGCAGGCACAGCAGCCGTACCGGGCCGTCCAGCAGATGGCGCGGGATGGTGCCCTGATAGCTGAACGCCACCGGGCATCCGTCACGGTCGTAGGCCTGCAGTGTCCCTGTCGAGGGATCGTGCGTCAGCACCATGTCGCTGGTGTCCGCAGGGAGCGGCCCGGCGTTTGGCAGGTCGCCGGGACAGCGCAGCCAGGGCAGCGTCCGCAGCGGCGGCCGCTGCACGTCGGCCCAGTCTGGATAGGCCGAGACCTGGTAGACACGACAGTCCCGGTGCAGCTCGCGGACCCAGCCGGCGACGGCGGCGTCGAGCCGGTCGCGCAGCGCCGGAATGCAGGCCCAGCGTGCGGCCAGCCCGGTGGTGCCCGGGTGCAGGAGGTTGACTACCAGTTCGTGCCCTGTGGCTGGGACCTGCGCGCCAGCGGGCACGGCTAGCTGGAAGAAGAGGGTGTGGTTGGCGTCGCAGACGGTGTGGTGCCCGCGCAGCCGGTCAGGATCGGCCGGGGGCCGCTCTCCCGGCGGGCCCTCTCCGGGCTCGGCGCCTCGCGGGCGACCGCCGGGCAGCGCGGCATCCCACCGTCGCTCCGCGCCGCCAGCGGTGATGAACGCGTAGAGGAAGCCTATCAGGTCACGGCACGTGCCGCCGACGCCGTAGCGGTGGACGAAGCAGCTCACCAGTCGGCCGTACAGCGGATCGGGCACGGTCAGCGGCGCGAGCCAGCGAGCGGCCTCGACCAGGTCGTCCCTGACGACCTCCGGCAGGTTCGGCACCGCACCCTCAAGTGCCCCGACAGTCTCATGAAACAACGGCAGGGCCTTCACCCAGGGCGGCGCCGGCTGCCCGAGGCTGCGGAAGGCCTCGATGGCGGCTGCCCGGGCCGTGCTGATGGCGGCGACCCGGTCCGCGGCAACCGGACTGGCCACGATCGTCTGCTCGCAGCGGGCGAGCCGGCCGAGCGCATCCGCGAACGGATGCAGGGCCGGGGTGCCACGTGCCCGCACCCAGGCGGCCAGCGGTCCGAGCACCTGGCCGGCCGAGACCGGCCAAGGGGTAACCGGCTGCAGGAGGCCCATGTCGACCAGACGTCCCGCCAACTCGGGGCCGAGCCCGCTCAGTCCACCTCCGGGGCCGTGGAGTTCGTCCAGCCGGCACGGCTGCGTGGGCAGCCGCCCGGCAAGCCACTCATACAGCCCGCAATCAGTGACCTCATCGACGCGGAAGGCGAAGTCGTCAGCGATGACATAGGTGGGCAGGGCAGCCACCCACCGGCCGTCCGCCTTGAGCAGGCCGCCGTTGGTTGCCACATCGAGCAGCCCGGCCGCCCCTGGTGTGCGCGCGCACGCCAGCAGCAGGGCAACCGGCAGCGCACGCGCCGTGCTGATATCGCGGGTCGCCTGGGCGGCCGGGTCCGGCTGCGGCGTCACAAGGGGGTGATTGGGTTCCCCGCGGCCGAACCAGGTCAGGCCGACGGTAGTGAGGGTGCTGAGCGGGCTCGTTTTCAGTGCGATCCGGGTCAGGTAGGAGGTGGCGCTGCGGGCAAGCCTGGAGTCCAGGCCGCCCGGGGACCCTGCGAGCAGCCGGTCGGTGAACTCCGGGCTGGCCAGCGCGAGGCCTGCCGCCAGGCTGGGTTCCCTGAGCCTGGCTAGCATCGCCTCACCAGCCTGCCGGACCTCGCCCTGGATCACCTCGTCGGCGTCGTCCAGCAGTTCGTGGTGCCGCCGGATCGCTTGCGCCCATTGCCGTAGCCGTCCGGCTCCGGCGGCGGGGAGCAGGGGCAGGAGCGCTCTCACTGCCTTTTCCGTGCGCGCGGTCCACCTGAGGTTGTGCACGTCCCGGCGAAGCGCGATGGCAGCGCGCCGGGCATCGCGATCCTCCTCCAGGCCGGGTACGGCGTGGTAGAGGTCCTCTCCGGCGGCGGGTGCCAGCGCCCCCGCCGCAGCTCTGCTGTCCTCGGCTTCGCGAACGGCCCCCATGGTCCGTGGGGCTGCCAGGTCGTCGACCGCGCGCACGGGGAGCCCGCCGATCCTGGCGACCACCATCGGCGCGACGGTTGCCGGAGCGCCGTGGGCCGGCGGTACCGTGCCGACGTCGGGTATCTGTCTCTCCATTCCTCCTCCCCCGGCCGCACTGGCCGCGGCGGGTCGTCAGGCCCGGCGCGCCGCGAGCTCGGCCTGTGCGGCGGACCTCCACTCATGGTCGTTGACAGGCCGCCATTCCACCGGGTCCACGGCCGTCGGGTCGGCCGGCCTGACCTCGGGCCTGCTGCCGAGAATGAAGTCGCCTACCGTCGATTCGCGCAGATAGTCGAGGCCGAGAGCGCGTGCGGCAAGGTCGGAGTCGCCGCTGCCCAGCCCGCACGGCGCCAGCCCCATCGCGGTCGCCACCAGGTACATGGTCTGGTACAGCACGCCCGCGTGCTTGAGCGAGACGGCGTAGGCGATACCGCGGTACTTCCAGGAGAGCCGCTGGAACCGGGATGCCATCGTGATCAGCACGTCCGGGTTCGCCTGCATGGCCGACGACACCCAGGCAACCCGGAGCATGGCCTGACGGTCAGCCTCCCCGGCGTTGATCAGGACTAGCTGGTGCCCGTTGGGGTCGTAATAGTAGATGCCGGGCTCCAGGCCGACGCAGCGGCGAACGGCGAGGTAGAGCTCCAGCTCATAAGCGGCTCCCCCGCACGGGTACGGACGGGTGGTCACCTCATACGGCGCACCCTCGATCGGGCCGTGCCAGGCACGCACCCGGGCGACCCGGTAGAGGAACTCGCCGAGTTGCTCAGCGGTCAGCGGCTGTTCGCCATAGCTTCGGATGGACTCCCGGCCCTCGATCACCGTCGTGAGAGAAGGGTCACGCGCCTGTATCTCTTCCCATGAAGGGCGGTACAGCGCGATCCGCGGGCCGGCCGGCGGGTCTTTGACCGCGGGCTGCGGCTCGATCTCGCCGCGATAGGGGAAGATCCCGCCGAATGGCTCGTCGAAGCGTCCCGAGCGGCTCCGGGAGTGCAGCAGCAGATCATGGAAATCCCACTGGCGCAGGACCGGATCCGTATCGGAAGAGAAGCTGGCCAGGCCGCCGTCCAAACGGCCGACCTCGGCGAGCCCAGCGCCGATGAGATGGCTCAGCAGCTCGGTGACGGCCGTCGCGGGCAGCTCTGCGGTGGTCAGCGCGTCGCTGCTCGTGGCAGTGCCAAGCGCTGCGACGAGCGCCTGCGCAGCCGGATCCAGCAGCACCGCCCGGTGGCGGGCCAGCGGTGATTCCAGCACGAGGACGCCATCCTTCGACCGGCAGAGCGCGAACTTCGACAACCGGACCAACGCGCCCGGCGGCACCTCCCCGGGGTCGTATGACGCCCCCTGCGCCGTCGGCTCGACCCGCACCAGCTTCCGTGTCCCGGCCAGCAGGTACCGGGCGAGCAGCGGCCGCACTGCGGCCACGATCCGGCTGAGCTGGGCGCGCCCGGCCGCCGACAGCGGCTCGAGCGACTCCGCCAGGGAGACCTGTGAGCTGGTCATCCGGCGCAGTGCGTCCTCGAGTTCGGTGCCCGGGCGGCGGACCGCGAACGCCCCCGTCGCTGCCACCAGCGCGAACCCGTCTTCGACCGGAGTGATCTGCACGTCACCGCGGAAGCCCACGGCGCAGTCCGGCGGCGGGTCGGCGAGGTCTGAGGTCGCAGCGGACGGTGTGGCCGGGGGTGGGGAGCCCGGGGCCGTAGCTTCCGCCGTCTTTGCCCGTGTCGGCGCTGTGCTGGTCATAGGAACATTCCAATCGGGTTGAGGTCGGATTCGGGCGTCGGTTCCTTCAGCCAGCCCATGGCCACAGGTACGTCGTAGAGCCGGCCGGGGGCGAACCGCGTCCAGAAGACGCGCATGCCCGGCACGATGACCTTGACCACAGGCAGCCCGATATCCGGGCGGGTCTGATCGAGCACGAGCATCTCCATGCCAGCCGTTTCCACCACGCGCTGTGCCGTCCGCACGTCCTCGGCCAGGTCGGTGGTGGACATGTCGGTGAAGTCGGCCGCAGTCCGCGGAGGCTCCCCGGACGGGAGCAGATAGGGCTGGTTGGCAATGGTGGCGGTGCGCCACCACCGCTGCTGGTCGGGATCCGGGAACGCGTAGTCGCCGGACTCCGCCGTGACGTTGACCACGGCCGGCAGGAACTGGTTCATCTCCGTCAGCGCCCGGCCGATAGCGACCTTGACATCGAAGTGGGCACCGAACGCGATGAGAATGTCCTCGGCCGGCTTGTCGGTCCTGCGGGACACCGCGACCACAGAGGGGATACCGAGGTCGTTGGTCACGTCCAGCACCCAGGTGTCCCGGTGGACCGACCGGTAGCGTTCCTGCCAGCGGGCGAAGTACGGCTCGGCGAAGCTGCTGAGGTCGACGGCCGGGCGGCGGAGCATGTGGTACCACCACATGCCGACGGTGTCCCGCTCCACCAGTTCCATGAAGCCCTGCACGATCGCGTCTTCCAGCGACGTCCCGGCCGCGTTGCCGTTGGAGTCGGCGCCGGCGTAAATGTTGCCCGGTTCCATGGGGTAGCCGAAGAACAGCGATGCTGTCGGCAGGTAGCGCACCCGATGGTGGGTCAGCGACCAGACCGGCGTCCAGTCGATCACGGCGTCCGGGTCGAACGGGCCACAGACCCGCTGGAAGTGCGTCCCTTTGGCGTTCCACCAGTCGCGTTCCGCGATCTGCCGCTCGCTGTAGCAGGCCAGCTCGTTCGGGGCGATGCCATCGCCGCCGAGCTTGGTCAGCGAGCTGGCGACCCTGGCCTCATCGCCCCGGTACAGCCCGCTGTAACGCTCGATCGCCTCAGCGATCGCCGATGCCTTGGCCTGTACCTCACTCATTCCCTTGCCCGCAGCCGAGCTCCTCAGCCCGGCCCGCAGGTCGCCGATGCCGCGCATCGGCACGGCGAAGTTCTGGCCCGCGTTGTAGGCGTACAGCCCCGCCGGGTTCCCCGGCGAGCGGACGAGCTGTTTGACCACCCCGGTGATCGGGCTGATCAGCGGTTCCTGCTCGGCTACCAGCTGGTCCGCGCTCTTGGCCCGGTGCCCCCCATCGGTGACTGTCGCCTTGGGGCGGCTGACCAGCATCACCGGGCGGTGGTGCAGACTGGCCTGCAAGCCAGGGTCGCCGCACTCCCGGCACTGCGGGCGGCGTTGCAGGATATGCCTGCGCGCGGTCAGGCCAGCGGTATCGAAGGTAAGCACTTCGCCTGGGGCGGGCGGCTGCCAGGCGTAGCTAGGCTCTCCCCCAGGGGTCTCCTGCGGGAGGTGGGCGCCCAGTGCCCCGGCCAGCCATTTGACGGCGTGCAGGACGGTGAGTTCGGCCGCGATCCGCCGCGTGACCGGCAGGTCCGCCACAGAGGTCGCTGGGAAGGACGTCCGGCCGGTGCGGCCGCACACGTAGTTCATGACCAGTTGGTTGCCGGCCAGCCTGGTGGCGAGGCAGGCCCAGCATCCGGTGTGACCCGGCTGGAAGACCGGACCGACCCAGATCTGGGCGCCAACAGGCTTGGCTAGCAGCCACGGTCGTCCCGCACTGAGCTGCCGCTGGTTGTAGCCCGCCAGCGCCGGATGCAGGTAGTCGTCGGCCAGCACCACCGTCAGGTCGGGGTTCCCAGTGCCCATTCGCAGCCCGCCCGATGCCACCGCCGCGGCGAAGTCGTCGGCTGGCACGTCGCCGAAACAGGTCAGCTCGATGCAGCGGCCGGCAGCGACGGCCATGGCAGTGTCCCCGTGGAGGCCGTACAACTCCCAGAAGCCGCCTGCACGGTGGTCGGCAGCCGGGTCCGCGTAGATCACCTGGCCACCGTCTATGAGCTGGTCCAGTGCCCGGTGGACCCTTTCCAGCGCGAAGTCGTCCGACAGCGCTTCGATGACCTCCTCCCGGCTGTATTTGCCGTCAAGCAGCGGTGCCAGCCGTTCCGCTAGCGGCCCGTGCAAGCGGGCCTGCCCGCCCAGCTCGGAGAACAGGTACACGCCGTCGCCAGGCACCACCTCCGGGCACAGGAATCGCTTGAACCTGAGCACGGTGCTCATCGCTTACTCACCTTTCCTCCTCGCCGATCATGGAAGTCACGCGGGCGCCCGCACCTGCCCCGCCGCCGGTTAGCGACTGATAGCTCCCGCATCCGGCCACCCGGCCTGCCGCCAGCACTACGATCCGGTCGGCGGCGCGCAGCAACTCGGGGCACCGGGTCACCACGACGCGCGTCATAGCCGCCGCGAGTACCTGCTGGTGCACCAGCGCGGCCGTTGCGGCGTCCAGATCGCTGGTCGCGTCGTCAAGCAGCAGGATCCGAGGTCTCTTGGCGAGCGCGCGGGCGAGCGCGAGCTGCTGCACCTGCCCGGCGGAAAGGCCGGCATCGCTGTCGGAAACGCCGGACTCCAGCCGCATCGGCAACTGGCGTATGTGCCCTGCTATGCCGACCGCCTCCGCTGCGGCCCAGGCTCGCGCGTCCAGGTCCGCGTCCCAGGATCCGGTGATGACCGAGCGCATCGTCCCCCGCGGCAGCCTGATGTCCTGGGGAACGAATCCGATCTGTGCCCGGACCAGGTCGAGGTCCACCTCTGCCAGGTCGCCGCCGTCGCAGCGGACTTCGCCACACTGCGGCCGGTCCAGGCCTGCCAGCAGGCGCAGCAGGGTGGACTTGCCGGCGCCGGCGCCGCCAGCCACGACGACGAGTTCGCCCGGCTCGATCCGCAGTGTCACCCCGACCAGGACGGCCCCGGGGGTGTCCGGGTAGCGGAATGACACGCCGGCCAGTTCCACCGCCCCACTGAGCACCCCGGGCGACCGCGGCATGACCGGCTGCTCGGGCAGGGCGCACAGCGACTCCCGCAGGCCAGAGATGATGTTCCCGCCGACGACCAGCACCGACCGGGCCGTCCGGTCGGCCCGCCCGAGCGCGAGCACCACTTGCACCACCGCGAAGCCCGCCACGAGGAGCCTGTCCGTGGTGATGGCGCCCTGCCAGGCGGCCAGCAGCAACAACGCGAACAGCGCAGCGGGGAAGGCGGCAGCCAGGGCGGCCAGGTAGGAGTCGAGGCGCTGGCCGGCCGCCCTGGCCCGCTGCTGGAACTCCACCGCGGTCGCGCAGCGGGCGACGATCAACTGCTCCCGGCGGTACGCCTGGACCTCCACTATCGCGGTCAGTGCCCCGTTCAGCAATGAGGAGATGCCGGTTCCCTGCTGCTCAGCCCGGCGGTCCCCGCGCCGCCAGGCCCGGGTCAGCCAGCCGACCGCGAGCGCGAGCAGCATGAGTGCCGTCAGCACGAACGTGCCGAGCAAGGCGGAGACGGCCATCAGGATGACGAGCGCCGAGCAGGTCAGGACCACCGCGAGTATCGCGTCGTCGGCAGCGGGCGATACCAGGCTGCGCAGCCTGGGCACTGCCGAGCCGGCGTCAGCCAGCGTCTGCGGGCAGCGGTACCGGCGACTGGCCGGCAGTGGCGGGCTGAGCAGCCGGTCCCAGATGGCAGGCTCGACCCTGGACTGTGCCCGGTTCAGCAGCGCCGTGGCCGCGCGGTCGCCCACACCCAGCGCCAGGACGACGCCGGCTGCCGCCAGGCCCAGGACCGTCAGAGCCGGGAGGCCGCGACGGTGGCCGGACGCGGCGCTGGCGAGGTAGCCCGCGCCGATGGGCACCAGTGCCGCGCTCAGGCCCACGGCTGTCCATGCCACGGCCGCCAGCATGGGCTGCCACCGGGGGACGCCGCGCAGCGCCAGGCGCAGCAGCGTCCCCGCTGCGGCGTCTCCCCCGGGCAGGCGTGGGTACAGCCGCCATCCGTGGGAGGCCAGCCGCCGCTGGTGCCCGGGTGTGCCCTGCGCCGGGTCTCGTCTGGCGGTGCGGCCGGGCAGCAGCGCGACCGGGCTGCCGTCCGTGGCGTCGGCGGCGAGCAGCGCCAGCCAGCGCCGGGTGAGGTCGCGTTCGCTGAGGCGCCCCCCACACGCCCGGGCGCCGGCCGCCCGCGCCGCGGCGGCGACGCGGTCCGGTGCCTGCGGGAGGGACGCTGGGGCGTGCTGGCACAGTCCCAGCGCGGCGAGCAGTTGCCCGAGGGCTGCCCTGTAGGCGGGCCACTGTGCCCCGGCCGACGCGGCGGGCGCGGGTGCGCCTGTTTCACTGGCGGGCGCTTCGCCGGGTTCAGCCTGAGTGCGTGTCATCGTTTCTCCGGCACGGGGGTATTCGGCTGCGGTCTGTGCCGCCCTTGGGACGGCGGCCGCCGCAATGCCGCCAGCGGTCATCAAGAGCCAGCCATTTCATGTCTGTCCTTGCCTTGGCGGGATGGCGGGTTCCCTTGCTCCCTTTCATCCGTGACAGCGGGTCGGCATCTCTTGGTCAGGAGTAAAGCGCGGCGCCGGGTCCCAGGTCAGTTAACAGTCTCGTCACATGGAACACATCCACCAGAAACCAGGCACGTGACCCGGGCACCCGAAAACCCCACCAGCTCACATCTGCCAGCACGGTAAAACCCCCAGGTGCCACCGAAGCCCGTCGGCTTTCCAGCCAGCACGCCATACGGGAGGCAGGTTCCCATGGCGCCGCAGAAACACCAAAGACCACAGCTAGCCCCAGCACACCGCAGCCAGGAACGACTCCCAGCAGAAAGGAAGGGCGGTCGGGTCAGCCAGCCGATACACGGACCGGCCTGCCCACGTCACGGACGCGGACAGGCCGACCAGGACTACCTAGTGTGAACTGGCACTGCCTACGCACGCAACGGAGCTAGCTGGCGTGCTGAGCGTCCCAAGCGACCCGCCGGTAGAAGCGGTATTCGCACCGACGGTTTCGCCAAGGTTTTCGATCGCCAAATCCTCAATGTCGTTGACCATTTCCTGTTTCCTTTCACTTGGCGGCGGTACAGTAAGCTGCCCCTCGCATCAGGAGGGTCCAGGTACCGCCTGCTGTGACAGGCAAATTACAGCCGAGACCGCAACCGGCCCGTCGGCTACCAGCAGAAGTCACGCACGATGGACAGGCCGGAGCTACCGGACGCCACCCCCCTTTCCTCACCGAGCCATTCGATGACAAGATCCCCGGTGACTAGATCCTTGACCATTCCGTCTGTCTCCCTTCGCCTGTCATGGCGGTCAGCCCTTCTTGGCTAGAAAGTCAAGCGCGGCGCCGGGCATGGGGTCAGTTAACAATCTCGTCACATGGAACACATCGTGGAAATGCGTGGTGGTGTGGGCCGTGGCGGTCGGGGGCTGCTGGCGCGTGCGGGCTAGGGTTTGTTCCGGTGTGCGGGTGGGAGACAATGAGGCGGGCTGCCCGTGACGCCGGCGCACTATGGAAATTCGAACCCGTAAATTGGCCTGGTGCTGGAGTCTTGACCTTAGGGTCGCGCAGTGTCGCCTCGGATACACCGCCGCAGCCTGACCCTGGCCACGATCGGGGCCAGCGACCACCAGCAGGCTCGCTGACACCGGCGACCATGATGACATCGGGTGGTACCCCAAGCCGGTCCCCACATCAGGAGGGCCGGGTACCGTATGCCGTAACCGGTAAAGAAGTAGAGCCGAGACCGTAACCGCTCCCTGCGGATACCAGCAGAAGTCACACGCCATGAAAGTGTCAGAGCTACTGGAGCTACGGCACGACGCCCCGGTTTCCTCACCGAGCCATTCGATGACAAGATCCCTGGTGACTAGATCCTTGACCATCCTGCCTGTCTCCCTTCGCCTGTCATGGCGGTAAGCCCTTCATGGCTAGAAAGTCAAGCGCGGCGCCGGGCACGGGGGCAGTTAACGGTCTCGTCACATGGAACACATCTACCGGAAACCGGGCCAGGTAGCCGGGCCCGCCGCATGTGCCCCACGGCGGGCCGGAGGTCAGCCGCAGCGAGCGGCCTCGCGGGCGATGCCGCTGCGCGAGTGGACACCGAGCTTGGCCAGGATGTGCGAGACGTGGGTCTGCACGGTGCTGCGGGCCAGGAACAGTTCCTCGGCGATGCGCGGGTTCGAATACCCGCGCCCGACGAGCAGCGCGACCTTGACCTCTGTAGCGGTCAGGGCCTGCCAGCCGGACGCCGGGCGGAGGCGCCTGCGGCCGGTGCGGCCACGGTGGATGCCATAGGGGCGCAAGCGGCTGGTGGCCCGGCGGATGTCCCACTCGGCACCGAGCCGGCCGTAGATGTCGAAGGCCTCCCCGGCCGCAGCCCGCGCGCGTGTGGCGTGGCCCTGCTGCGCGAGCACGACCGCGGCGTCTTCCAGGGCAGCGGCGCTCTCCGGAACCCGGCCGACCGCACGGTGATAGCCAGCGACAGCAAGCAGCGGCCTGGGGTCTGCCTCGACCAGCCCACGGCAGCGCTGCACCGCCGCCCGCTCAGGAACCGACACCGATCCGTTGAGGTCGGCGGCGCACGCATCGGCCGCAGCGTCCGCCAGATCCCGGTCACCCGCCGCGAGAGCCAGCCGTACCAGGGTGGGCAGCCACCGGTAACGGTCCAAGTTGCCGGTGCTGTCGCTTCCTTCCAGCAGCGGTCTCAGCTCAGCCAGTGCCAGCTCGAGATCGCCTGAGCGCTCGGCCATCATCGCCCTTGCCACCCACATCTGGCTCGCACTCTCCAGGGCTTCCCCCACGAGAATCGGCTGATCCCGCACTGTCAGCAGGTGCCTGGCCGCCTCTTCCCCCTGGTCCCTGTGAGCCGCGATCTGCGCAGCGATACCGTGGATACGCAGGGATAGCAGCGTGTCGGCCGCCGCCTCCACGATGGACTCGAGCTCGGCCAGCGCGTCATCCCACCGGCCTAGCTGGTACATGTGGTCGGCGGCGGAGGCCTGGAACTTCGCTATGCGGTAGGTCGAGACGCCCAGCCGCTGGGCCGCCGTCCTGAACTCCGCGATGGCAGTCTCCGCCTCGGCCAGCCGGTCCAGCCGGGCGAGCGCGGCGAACCTGTTCTTCATCATCATCAGCCGCAGGTCAGCCGCTGAGGGCAGACCGTCGACCGCGGACAGCCCTGCCTCGATCCGCTCGATCAAGCTGTCGTTCTCGTGGCGCTGCGCGCACGCCGTCGAAAGCACATGCTGCGCATAGCCGATCGCCAGCGCGTCACCCACCCGCTCAGCGTCGGCCAGTGCCTGGCAGGCGGCGGCCTCGGTCTCATCGGCGCGGCCGATGGTACTCAGGACCACCGCTCGCAGCACCGCCAGCCGGATCGCCCATACCTCACTCAGCGGCCGCTCCCGGCACGTCAGGGAGATGGCCTCGAGCGCCTCGTCATACTGGCGGGTGCGGATCAGGGCGTAGCCAAGCACCCAGCCCATCTCGCCCGCCCGGTCGCTGTCTGCCGTGCTGGCGAGCACGCGGCGCGCTGACCGCTCCGCCTGGTCATAATGGCTTACCTGAAATGCCGCGGTGGCCAGATGGCTGTCGAGGACATTCCGCAAGCGGTCTTCGGCAGGCGCCTGCTCAACCGCGCGACTCAGCACCTCGGCCGCGATCTGCGGGGCGCGGCCCACCAGCGCACGGCCATGATCGGCCAGCCAGCCCAGCATCCAGGCGTCGGCCTCAGTGACGCTCAGCAACTGCTGAGCCACCCGCTCCACCGGTGCACCAGCCATCGCCAGCGACATCGCGATCTCGCGGTGCAGTGCCTGCCGCACCGCCTTCGGTACCTGTTCGTACAGCGCCTGGCGGATCAGTTCGTGCCGGAACCGCATCCGGGTTCCCGCGCCCTCCACCACTCTGGCGGCGACCGCTTCCGCAAGCACGCCGTCCATGAGCGCACCCGCACTCTGGCCTGCGGTCAGTGCCAGGTCGGTCACTGAGAACTCCCTGCCGAGAAGTGCCGCACTACGAAGCACCGACCGCGCGTCCTGCGACAGGAAACCCAGCCGACCTTCTATCGCCGCCGGCAGCGAGCCCGACACGGCCAGATCGGGCTGGGCGATCTCCGCCAGCCCGCCCTCGACGCTGACCGCTCCGTCCCGCAGCAGTGCGTCCACCAGTTCCCTGATATACAGCGGATTGCCGCTCCCACTCTCCGCCCAGCGCGCGAGTTTAGGCCCGGCCGGGGCGCCGACCAGCCCCGCCACCAGTTCGGCCACTTCGCCAGGTGGCAGCGGCCCCAGCGAGACCACCGCAGTGTCGCGCGCCCGCATGTCTCGCCGCAGGCGGGCGACCTCTTCCCGCTGCGGTACCGGCCGCAGAGCGCCTACCAGCAGTAACGGCACCTGTTCCACTGCACGCACGAACCGGTACCACAGCAGGAGGCTGGCGTCATCGGCCCATTGCAGGTCATCGAGCACCATCAGCACAGGCGATGCGGCGCACAGGACATCCACCAGAGCCAGCAGCCGTTCGGTCATCGCCGCCACCGGGTCGCCGCGGCTACCAGGGACGCCACCAGCCTCCACGAACCCTCCGCGCAGCAGGTCCGCAACCGCCACACGGTCCGGGTCGGCTGACATCTGATGCACCCCAAGGCAGTCAAACATCACCTGCAGGGGGAGCCGCTGGCTCAGCTCGTCGCATGATGCCCAGCAGACCTCGCACCCGAAGTCACGCGCATCGGCCAGGGCCACCGCGAGCAGGGCTGACTTCCCGATCCCCGGTTCGCCTTCCACCAGCAGGGAGCCGCCGCGACCCGCCGCCAACTCGCGAACCCGCTCTCGCAGCGCCGCGACCTCCTGCTGCCGATTCACGAAGAGGCCATGGGAGGGCGCCCTATACAGGAGGGCGCCCGGCAACCGGCCCTGCCTACCCGCCTCCTCCGCCGGAGAAACCCCGGCGCTGCCATCGTTTTCTTCGATTCGTCGCGGGCTCAATCCGCCACCCCCCTACATCACGGCCAGATCACGGGCTCTGCCCTGATGGCCAGATGTGCACTCACTTATGCGCCAGATTGCGATGCTTGAGCCGTATCCCCATTATGCGTCAGATTGCGACGCTTGGCCCATACCCCCATCATCGCCGCGACGCAAACAGTGACCGTCTAGTGGCCTTTCCCCTGGCCACGGCGGCACCTACGATCTTTAACTGCGAGGGTTACGTGTTCAAGGGACGCACCTGGGGCCGTCGCGGCCACACTCCCGTGGTCACGGTGACAGGTGGGCACAATAAGCGCGTTTCGCTGGCCACGCTGATCGCCGTCAAGCCCGGGTTCCGCCCCAGGCTCATCTAGCCGTGCGAGGTCACTACCCGGCAGCTTCCGGCTCGTTGCCGGCTGGGCATAGCAGGGCCGCGAGTTGTGCCCGGCCCGAGATGCCGAGTTTCCGGAACGCGCTGGTGAGGTGATTCTCCACTGTCCGTTGGGTGATGAAAAGACCCCGCGCGATCTCGCGGTTCTTCAGCCCGTCAGCAGCCAGCCGGGCGACCCGCCGCTCGCTTTCCGTCAGGGCGGCCACGCCCATTCCCGATGCGGCCCGCCTGCGCCCACCGTGGCGGATCAGCAGGGTCCGGGCCTGCTCGGCGAGAGGCGCTGCCCCGCAGGCCGTGGCGACGTCCATCCCGCGAGACAGCCAGTCCCTGGCCAGCCTGTCGTGTCCCAGGCGGCCGCGCGCCGATCCGGCAGCGACCAGGGCGCGTGCCAGCTCGAGCCGTGCGGTTGTCCGTTCGAGCAGGCGGACGGACTCCTCGACCTTCCGAACCCCGGCGGTTTCCCAGGGCAGGCTTCCCACGCACCGCAACCCCACCGCGACCGCGCGCGCCATACCCGTTCGCCTGGCGAGCCGCAACTCCTCCTCCACCAGCCGCCTGGCCTGGCCGGCATCACCCAGAGCGAGGAACGCCTCCGCGGCATCCGGCCGCCAGCTCAGCAGGGCCGGGCTGTCGCGCTGCCACCTCCGCAGGCCTTCCTCACAGGCGAGGAACTCTGCCACGGCACGTTCCGGCCGCCCGAGCGACAGCATCAGCCGACCGCGGGCCGCGGACAGGTGACTCTCATAGCGTGTGCTGAGTGGCTGGCCTGCCAGCGGCCGGGTAGCCAGCTCCGTGGCCTCCTCCAGTCTTCCCAGCTCGACGAGAGCGCGCACCGTGGTGGCGACCGGAAGGGCAGCGAAGCTCTTCCAGCAGTGGATCGGGAGCAAGTCGAGGGTACGACGGCCATGATCGACAGCCGCGGCCAGGTCGCCTCTGCACAGGGCGACCTCGGCCATTCCGAAGGAGGCCACGGCCTGGCTCGCCGCCGCGCCATCGCCCGGCACCTCCGCACGGATCGCGCGGCACCAGCTGTCCGCCTCATCACCGTAACCAGCCCAGATCAGGGCAACCGCGGCGGTGCTGATGGCCAGTCCCGTCCGGTCGCCGGGAAGGGGGCCGGCCAGTGCCCGGCGGGCGCTGATGGCCACATCCCGCAGGTCGTGCCCGGCCTCGGCGGCCAACAATGCCTCGAAGGCGTGCAGGCAGCGGTTCCCGATGCTGTGAGGCTCGGCAGAGCCCATGTGAGAGCGGAAGACCTCGAGCTCCGTGGCCAGCTCCGCCGGATCCTCGGCCCGGTCCCTGATCTCCAGCAGGAGCTGGACACGCAGCCGCAAGGCGGCGTGGGCCTGGTCAGGCACACCCGGATCGGCCGCATCGATCTCGGCCTTGAGCAGTTCTCGCGCATCGGCCGGTCTGCCTTCCGCAGTCAGCGCGTCCGCCAGTGTCGCCGCCGCCGCCATCCGCTCGTCCCCACTGCCGAGAAGCGTCAGTGCCTCGGTGAGGTGGCCGATACACATGGCATGGCTGAGCTGGAACTCAGCCATGCCGAGTTCCGCGAGCATGGCGCCCATGGGCGGGTCTGGCACCCGCTCCGCGAGCGCCCGCTCGAAGCAGTCGGCCGCTGTGTGCGCCGCGCCTCGCCGCAGCGCGCGCCGCCCAGCGGCACGTAGCACACCAACAGCCCATGTGCTGCGGCCGGCGACGGTCGCGAGCAGGTGCGAGGCCACCTCCTCCTCATTCGCGCGCTTGCTGTGCAGCATCCGTGCAGCGCTCGCGTGCAGCATGGATAGCCGATCGGGTGCCGCGGCGGTCAGCACCGCGCGCTGGATCCACGGATGGCAGAACCGGGCTGGCTGGCCCGGCTGGACCATGCCGATGTCGGTGAGCTGGGTGATGATGCGGCCGGCGGCGGACTCGTCCAGGCCGACAAGCGCCGAGAGGTCGGGCACGCTCGCCGGGCCAGCCGCTGCCAGCGCTTCCAGGCAGAGCCGGGTCTCTTGGGGCTGCCTGGACAGTATCCGTGAGACCGCGCGGTCGAACTCACCAAGGCCGCTTGGCCCGGGATCGGCTGCCGCGTACTCCGCCGGCGAGGTCCCCCGCCATTCCAGATCCCGGAGCAGCGCTCTGAGCAGGAGCGGATTGCCCCCAGTTGCCGCCTGGCAGGTGGCGAGGAACTGCGGTGGCGGCGTAGCGCCGAGCATCTCCGCCGCGAGGAGGCTGACGCTCTCCGTGCTGAGCGGGCGGGGGTGCGCGTGCACGCAGCCGTGCGCCGAGCTGATCTCGGTAACAGGGGAGGGGCCACCGGTCAGCTCCGCTGGGTTCAGTGCGAGCGCCACGGCCACCGACTCACCACTCAGCCGACGGCACAGGTACGACAGCCAGCTCACCGACGCCTCGTCTGCCCAGTGCACGTCATCGACCGCTACGAGGACCGGCTGCTCGCGGGCCATGTTGAGCACCAGCCGGCAGCAGGCGTGGGTGACCTGGGCACGGAATAGCTGGTCGGCAACCGGGCCGACCGACACGGTGAGCACCCCGTTGGCGAGCACGGACGGCCCCTCCAGCCAGGCAGAACGCTGCTCGTCCGAGGCTCTGTGCAGCGCCGACTCGACGAGCTGACGGGCGACGCCGAAGCCGAAGTCCCGTTCGGTCGGCCCGCAGCGCGCGCTGAGGATGCGGAAGCCGCGGCCCCTCGCCGCGGCGGACAGTTCTTGTAGCAGCGTCGTCTTGCCGATGCCGACGGGCCCCTCGATGAGCCCGATTCCGCAGGAGTCGCCTCCGGTGCGGTCGAGGACACCGCACAGCGCCCGCATCTCCTGCCCGCGGTCCAGCACCGACGACCGACGTGGCTGCGGCACTGGCCCCCCTCGGGGGGCCGGGCCGAAATCCCCGGCTGGCCGACCGCCGTCAGGCCGAGCGCTCCGTCTGCGGTCGTCGATGATGTCCGTGCCGACCATCCCATATGTCAGCATTGTGGCCTGCCCCTATGAAGATCATTTAACTACGCTCTCCCGCCCTGCATACCAGTTAAATAGCACGCAGTCTGCCCGCGCTGCCGCGGCGAAACCATCCACCATTTCAATGAGCTTGGAGGGTCACCATGGCCCTTTCGCATGCGCGCGTGGAGCGTGGACAGCACAGCAGGGGCCTCCGCCAGCGAACGCGACAGCGCAGAGCGAGCCCGGCCGGGCAGCCGGGCTGACACCACCCACAAAGATCAAGTACTGGCCGATGCCCGCACCTACTTCACTTAATGTCATTGGGCCAATGCTCCCCACTGTCGTGCACGGTGTACGAATGGCTGGGAGTATTAGTTGGGCTGTTATGACTTGAATCACCTGGCAAGACCGCGGGAAGCGGATCACTCGGTAATTCTCAGCAGCTCGCGTGCACCTCGGCGCCCGCGTTGCGCGCCCCTCGTCCCAGCGAGCGCATATGAACGGCGATGTTCTCGGCTTTGACCCGGTAGGAGTCGGTACCGAGAATTGACGTCAAAGCCTCGCTGATCGTTTCAGGCCGCGGGCGCAGCGTAAGGCTGATTCCCGCTCCGAGGGCACCGATCCGGTCAGCGATATAGTACTGATCCCGGCCTTGCGGGAGGCAAAGCAGCGGCTTACCGTACGCGAGTGCCATGCTGGTGATGCCGTGGCCGCCGTGGCATATGACAGCCGAGGCCGCGGGCATCACAGCCGAGTGCCGTGCCCATTTGGCCACGGTCACATTGGCCGGCGCCCGCAACGCCGAGGGATCTACCGCTGGTCCTGCCGTGACGAGGGCGCGGACTGGCATCCCCTCCAAGGCATCGATGACACGCTGCAGCGCCTCTTCCTGCGCCATGAAGGTCGTGCTGAACCCGACGAGGACCAGCGGCCGGGAATCGGGTTCCTCCGCCGACCCGTCCGTGTCTTGCGGGCGGTCATCGAAGAGCGGGCCCACCTGACGCAGGTTCGGCAGCTCCGCTGGGGCGGGCACATCCAGTATCGGTGAGCTGGTGACGAGGAGGCGGTGGGCACCCTCCCATATCCCAGTCGGCGACCGCACCGGGAGGGCGGCGCGTTGACGGCATTCGTTGATGAGGTCCAGCAGGTGCTCACCGATCTGCCCCATCCAGCTCCAGAGCGTGTGGACCAGCACTGTGTAGGGAATCCCGGATTTCTCGGCCACGGCTATGGCGCTGAACAGGAACGAATCGATAACCAAGGCGTCAGGGTCCTGCCGCGAGATCTCCGCCGCCAGGTCGGCTGCCCACCCGTCACAGAACATGATGCCTTTGGTCCGGTTCAGTTGGTCAGCCAGCGGGAGCCGCTCGAGCGGGTCGTAGCCAGTGCTGTCGCGGATCGCGCAGTGGGTGATGCCCGCCTCATTGAGACGCGGCCGCAGGCTGGCCTCCCCAAGACAGAGAACATCGTCGCCGCGGGCCACGAGTTCACGCCCCAGCTCGAGAAACGGCGGAACGTTGCCGCCAGCGTCGAAAGTCGCCATCAGGACTCGCACACCCACACCTCCTCAGCACGCCATCTGCCGCCGTCCCGCCCCTACGGCCTCGTTCTTGACCAGAAGTAAAGCGCGATATCGAGGACGGGTCAGTCAGCCGCCTCGCCAGATGGAACACAACAGCACAAAACCGCAATCCAGGCCCCAAACCCGGTGCCCAGGGGATGTGCCAGTGGGTATAGGCGCCTCCTGCAGCGGCCAGCGCGGTAACGGCTCTCCTGGAACGCCAGCCCCCCGCACAACCATCCTGCCCGGCGGCTATGGATGCCCTGCGGGCGTGGCCGCGCGGTGCCTGACTTTGCCGGCGACGGCGACCGCCCAGCCGGACGGGTCGCGGAATCCGAGGAACTCGCCCAGCTTGGCCAGCTCGTCGTATGGCCTGTCTTGCAGGTCCTCATACCGTATGCGGTGCACGTGCTTTGGCTTCTTGGTGGCCAGTGCCCGCTCCGCCGTGCGCATCGCCTCCACGCATGTCGCCTCATGGTGGCTGATGTTTCCGCCGAATTCCCGCAGTCCCGCCGCGGTCAGTTGATCTGGCATCAGGTGCCGCATGTCCTCCGGCACCTCGGAGATGTCCAGGGGCTTGCCCAGGCCCAGCCAGCCGCCGTACGGGTCGATACCGCACCGCATGAGGAACTCCCGCGATACCACGTCGAGCTGGGAGGCCGGATGCCGGCTCATGGACCGCGCCGTGTCCGCTACGTCGCGGGTCAGATAGACGATCCTCGCCTCGGGGAATTCCTCCAGCAATTGCTCTGCCGCGACACTGGACCCGCCGGAGCGCTCCACCCAGCGCCGCCGGCTGGCCAGTTGCGTCAGCAGGTTGAGCAGCATCCGGTGGTGCGCACCGGTCGGCTGGGCCGGAAACCGCGGCACCTTTTCCGCCAGCACGCTGAACAGGTGGTCCGGATCCGCCGACACCGACGGCAGCGTCATTGCAAGGATCGTCGGCACCTCGGTCCAGTCGTACCGGCCGTTCTCGGGGTACCGGAACTCGGCGGGGCGGCCCGCTACTCTCGCCATCAACGGCCCCCTCCGGAACGGGTGGCTCAGTATCGCCCAGTACCAGTCACCGCTGAGTTCCGTGCGTGGAGCGAGCACCATGAACGGCCGGATGATCAGCGAGAGCTCGGAGACCGACAGTGTCTCGGGTTCCTCGGATATCAGGTCCGACAGCAGCGTCGAGCCGCACCGGCCAGTGCTGATGATGATGGCGCAGGGGTCGGGGGGCGACGGGTGCGCTCCAGCCGTGTCCAGCACCCCAGCGAGGTATTCGACGATTTCACCGACCCGCAGGTCGGTGAATGGGCGATGCTCGCGCTCAGCGTAAAAGCGCACCAGGCTGGCGGCGGCCCCGAACCGGGTCTGGACGCGGCCGCTCAGGTTGAGCAGGCCGGTGCTCCCCAGTTTGAGGTCCGCCAGGAGCCGCGTCTCCTCAGTGACGTCCTCACCATGCCCCGGGCTGTCCGACAGGCTGCGGAGTAGCGGGGCGAGACCACCGAGAATGGCGGTCCGGTCGGTACTCATCGGTGGCTCCTTTCTGCTGGTCGCGGATTCTGGAGCACGGGTCGGCCGGCTAGCGGACTGCGATTGTCACTGCCAGCGCCCGGTGGCTAGGGAGCAGCCGGACCAGAGCGGCCAGCACCGCCCGTACGGCCTCGCTCTTGACCAGAAGTAAAGCGCGACATTGACGACGGGTCAGTCAACCGCCTCGCCAGATGGAACACCACAGCACAAACCAGAACCCAGCCCAAACCCGGTGCCCAGGTGGGCGCGCGGTCGACCCGAAGTCCGATGTCGCCAGCCGCAGGACCACCGCCAGCGGCGGGATAGGAGCTGCAGTGCTGAAATGGTCGCCGAGGGACTACGGCGCGCGGAACAGGCAGCTACGCCGTGGCGCTCATCACCCGGCCTGGTGAACTCGCCGGGCCGGGTGATGAGCCGCGTGTCCGGTTAGGAGGTCAGGACGACCCGGCCGAACGCCTTGCGGCTCTCGGCGTACTCGTGTGCGGCGGCGGCGTCCGCGAGCGGGAACGAGCGATCGACCTCCACTTGGAGTTCGCCGCTTGCGACACGTTCCAGCATCTCGCCGATCATTGGGTAGATGCGGGCGTACTCGGACATGATCGCGCCGCCGAGGTAGACGCCGCGCAGCGCGTTGTTGTTTGCCCAGAGCGACCTCGCCTCGATGGCCGAGCCGGCCCGGGCAGCTTCCCCGACGCTGACCAGCGTCCCCCGGTACGCGAGTACACCGACGCTGTCTATGAGGTTCTGGCCGCCGATCGAGTCGATGACGACGTCCACACCTCGCGAGCCGGTCAGTTGCCTGGTGCGCTCGACGAAACTGCCGGTCCGGTAGTTGATCCCGTGGTCGAGCCCGAGCACTTTCAGGCGCTCGAGCTTCTCGTCGCTGGAGGCGGTCGAGATCACTGTCGCGCCCGCGTGCTTGGCGAGCTGGATCGCGGCCATCCCTACACCGCCGGCTCCGGCATGGACCAGAACGGTCTGGCCCTCCGCGAGGTTGGCGGCGGTGAACAGGCACTCGTACGCGGTCCCGAACGCAGTCGGCACGCACGCCG
>DASYYE010000116.1:0-2275 GCA_035946955.1 Streptosporangiaceae bacterium
AGCGCGTCGTGCGCCTGCTCGTGAAGGAAGTCCTGATCGGCCCCGGCAAGATCGTGATTCGCCACTCCATCCCCACACGAGACGACACACCAGCACCCGCCCCTGTCAGCACGGACAGTGACGACGACACGGAGCCCGCCCCAAGTTCGCACATGCGTTGGAGGAGTCATCACACCGCCTTGGGGAGTTCCCTCCCCGGTCGGCGCGAAGCCCTTGCCCGCCTCGACCACGCCCGCCTTCAGCCAGCTGCAGATCATGTCCCTGGCCGGGAACGACCCGAGCGAGCCGAGAAGACGATCATGATCGATGCGGTCGAACGCCGCGGCCAGGTCCGCGTCCAGCGCCCACACGCGCTTGGCCAGCGGCCCCGCGCACACGTTGTAGATCGCTGCGATCGCGTCGTGGCAGCCGCGGCCCGGCCGGAACCCATACGAGCGGGGCTCGAACCGGGCCTCCCACTCCGGCTCCAGCGCGTTGCGGACCCGCGCCTGATGACACCGGTCCATGATCACTGGGATTCCGAGCGGGCGGAGCTTTGCACGGTTTGATGCCTTCGGGATATACACGCGCCGGACCGCGCGGGGATTCCACGACGAGACGGACTGGTGCACCCGCACCGCCACGCCTGCCCTGGCCTCGGGAGTCAGCGCGACCTCCCCGTCGATCCCGGCGGTCATGCGCCCGGCGTTGCGCTGCGTCACCTGCCGCACGCTGACCAGCGTGTTAGCCCGGCTCCGCAGCATCAGCTTCTGCAGGTTCCGGACTTTCGCCCAGTCCTGCTCCTGCGCCGCCTTGAAGATCCGCTGCCGCAGCCGCCGTACCTGCTCCTCCTGCACCCGCCAGTCGATCTGGTCCCACTCAGCGGGTGCCCTGCGGGGCTGGCCCTCCGGTCCGTTCGCTCCGGGGGCTACCCTCACCGCGGTCACCACGGGAGCGACCCAGGCGCCGCCGTCCCATACCGGGGTAGTGAAGCTGTAACCCGTCATCGCGTCTAACTTGCCCTTCGGTTCCGGCGCCCTGGCCGCATCGCCTCAACGGCTCACCTGCCTCAAGTCAGCGCGCTTTCGCGCCCGGGCACCAGGCCCGGTATCCGGCCAGTTATGCAGCGCCCCGGCGGGAGAACCGGGATGGCGGCGCTGGTTTCCTGCTGCCTTTCGGCTGCCGGCCTTCGCTTCCTGGGGCATCCTGTCCCGCCCGGGGCTTGTGCCCCTCTTGCGATCGGCCTACCGTGCCGCCACCAGGCGGCGCGGACCCGAGCGGGGTTCCCATGTTCCGCACGCGTGAGACCCGGCCGGGACCGGGTGCCCTCTGTACCCCGGGGACGGCGGTGCCTGCACGGCCACGCATGAATCCCATGACCGCCGCCTGCCGCCTTGCAACGGCCAGTCCCTGTCACCCCGGTACCGCAACCCATCCCGGGATGTTTTCCTCACGAGGCATCAGCAAGGGTTCACTGGCATTCACCCCTCCCGGCCATTCCCCTCGCCTGTGGCTCCCGGACGGAACGGGCGCCCTTGGGCTTTACCCTGAGCTTCACACCCGGCTGAGCAAGACCCAGCCACGCATGTCAGGGCGGGGACGAACCTCAGGCACTGGCCCGGGATCACGCCATCGCCATCAGCGACCTCCCTCAGCGGACCCACTCACCACGAGCGGCCTCATGTCGCAAGTTCACCTGGAAAGTGCCTTCGGCTCGGCGCGGACAGGACCCTAGACAAGCCCTATCCTCCCAGGCCAAAGGCACTTCTCATATGCAAACGATCAAGGCTTGCCGATCAGTGAAGAACCCCGAGGCTACCGGCAGCCGGCGGACCCTGGCCCGGCAGTGAGACCGGCTTGATTTGCCTCGCCTTCGATGCACCCTCCGGAGGGTGAGGCAGGACCGCGCTTGGGCCCCTGGTGTGGGTCGGTTAGCGCCGGGGGTACCGGGCTGCGGCCGGTGGTGTGGTCGGTTAGCGCCGGGGGTACCGGGCTGCGGCCGGTGGTGTGGTCGGTCAGCGCCGGGGGTACCGGGCTGCGGCCCGTGGCGAGGGGGTAGTCGTTTGCCCGGCCTGTTGTCTCGCCTTTGTGCCCTGTGCTGTTTCCACCAGATTCGCGCATCTGACCCGCCGGTTCTCTCGGCAGACGCTGTCGACCCCGCCATGATCGCTATACGTCTCACCTACTACGGTAACGCGGTGCCCGGACGCGGCAACACCACCGTGACCTCCTGCTTGCAAAGACCGTGCACAGGGGAAAGTGCCTTCGGCTGGGTGCGACAGGTCCTATGCTGCGC
>DASYYE010000117.1:0-2652 GCA_035946955.1 Streptosporangiaceae bacterium
CCATATCTTCGGTGCCACGCCCTGGCAGCTCCAGCGAGCTGTCCGGCATCTCCTGTACCTCGCCCAGAGACTGCTGGGCGGTCGGCGATTTCAGGAGCGCGAGCGGTGCCCAGCTCAACCAGGCGCTGCACTGGAACGGCAGGAAATGGTCCCTGGTCCCCACGCCCAGCCCCGGCGGCACCCAGCACGGCGCCTCCAGTCAGCTGTCCGGCGTCGCCTGCCCCTTGCCCGCCAGCTGCTGGGCCGTCGGTGACTACCACACCTCCGGCAACTCGCTCACGTTCCTGAACCAGGCCCTGCACTGGAACGGTAAAACGTGGACCCTGGTCCCCACGCCCGACCCGGGCCTAATGGCCCAGCGGGCCTTCGACTCGCTCGTCGGCGTCCGGTGTATCTCCGCCAGCAACTGCTGGGCCGTAGGGTCTTTCGCGAGCCCCGGTAACGGCGTTTTCGAACTCAACCAGGCCCTGCACTGGAACGGGAGACGGTGGTCCCTGGTCGCCATGCCCGACCCCGGTAGCAGCAGCAAGGGTGCCTTCGACGGCCTCGGTGCTGTCCGCTGCACGTCGGCCGGCAACTGCTGGGCCGTCGGGACTTTCGTCCAGCCCGTCGGCACCGGCGAGAGCGAGGCACTCCTGAACCAGGCCCTGCACTGGAACGGGAGACAGTGGTCCCAGTCCTCCACCCCCGATCCGGGCGGTGCCGGCGCAAGCGCCTCCAACGGGCTGAACGCCGTGGCCTGCACCTCATCCGGCAACTGCTGGGCCATCGGCAGCTACGGCACCTTCTTCGTCACCCCGCAGACCAGCCTGAACCAGGCCCTGCGCTGGAACGGGAGACGGTGGTCCCAGGTCCCCACCCCCAACCCTGACGGCATCGCTGCGGGGGCGGGCAACGAGCTGATCGATGTGACCTGCACCTCACCCGTCAGCTGCTGGGCCGTTGGCGACTACGGGAGGATCACCGGCAGCCTCGGTGTCCGGGTGAACCAGGCCCTGCACTGGAACGGGACGCACTGGTCCGTGGTCCCCACCCCCGATCCGGGCGGCCTCGGCAACGACGACTCCAGCGGCCTGACCGCGATCCGGTGCCCGTCCCCCGCCAGCTGCTGGGCCGTCGGGGTCGTCAGCACGAAAGGCCAGGCCAACCTGAACGAGATCCTGCACTGGAACGGGGCCAGCTGGTCTGCTGGATGACGACCCATTCCGGACGCAGATCGTCCGGGACCGACGCTAGCCTGCGTCCCATGAACGATCACAGCGACGCGATCCTGCGCGAGCCGCCGGTGGCCGGGAATGAGCTCGACACGCTCCTGGGCGCCCTCGAACGTCAGCGCAGGTATGTGGCATGGAAGTGCGGGAACCTGGACCAGGCCGGGCTGCGGGCGACCCTCGGGCCCTCGACCATGACCCTCGGCGGCCTGCTCAAGCACCTGGCCCTGGTCGAGGACGACGTGTTCTCGGTCAAGCTGCACGGCAACCAGCGCTGCCCGCCGTGGGACACCGTGGACTGGGATGCCGACATGGACTGGGAGTGGCACTCGGCGGCCGAGGACAGCCCGGAGCAGCTCATGGCGCTATGGCAGGAGGCCGTGGGCCGTTCGCGCGCCCTGGTGGCGGAGGCGGTCGCGGACGGCGGCCTGGACCGGCTCGCCAACTTCACCTGGCCCGACGGCCGCACCCCGAGCCTGCGGCGCCTCCTGATGGACATGATCGAGGAGTACGCCCGCCACGTGGGTCATGCCGACCTCATCCGGGAGTCGGTCGACGGGCTGGTCGGAGAAGATCCCGAGTGACGACACCCAGCGGCGCGACGGCGGAGCCGGTCACGGCCGCGTGGCTGACGATCGTGCCCGCGAACCAGGCCTCCTGGGCCGACCTGCAGGCGATCTTCGGCACGGCCGACTACCCGGGCATGTGCTACTGCCAGCATTTCAAGACGCGGGACTGCCACTGGAACTCCCTGAGCGACGCGGAGCGGCGCGGCCGCCTGCGCGAGCAGACCCACTGCGATGACCCGCGAGCCCCCGCCACCACCGGGCTCGTGGCATACCTCGCCGCCGAGCCGGTCGGCTGGGTGGCGGTCGAGCCACGCACGGCCTATCCGCGCCTGCTGCGGAGCAGGACCGTCTGGAGCGGCCGCCAGGAAGACAGGGCAGACGACAGCGTCTGGGCCGTCACCTGCTTCGTGACCCGCAAGGGATACCGCAAGCGCGGGATCACCTACGCGCTGGCTGCCGCCACCGTCGGCTTCGCCCGCGAGCGCGGAGCCCGGGCACTTGAGGCCTACCCGATGATCACGACCCCCGGCAAGGAGATCACCTGGGGCGAGCTGCACGTCGGAAGCCGCCAGGTCTTCGCCGACGCCGGGTTCACCGAGGTCAGCCGCCCCAGCCCGCGGCGCGTGGTGATGCGGGCCGACTTCGCTCAGTGCGCGGCCAGGCCGCGGAGCAGGGTGTCGACGACGCGGCGGGCGTAGTCGTCCGGGACGGGCTCCTGATGGCCCGTGCTGGCCAGGGCCGCGCCCCGCAGCAGGTACAGCGCAGCCTCGATGTCGGTGTCCTGGCGCAGCTCGCCGGTGGCGACGCCGCGGCGCAGCACCGAGCGGACTACCTCACGCCGGGGCTCGACGACCGTGTCGATGAACCTGGCC
>DASYYE010000118.1:0-18894 GCA_035946955.1 Streptosporangiaceae bacterium
CATCGCCTGGCTGTTCGGCTACCGCCGCCTCACCATCCGATACGAACGCAAAGGCAGCCACTTCCTCGCCTTCCTGGGCCTCGCCGCCACACTGACCTGCTACAAGAAACTCGCCAAACTCACCACGTAAGACACGCTCTAACTGCTGTTCGCTGATTCCGAGGTTGATTCGATTATATCATCGAGTCAAGTCGAAAATGGCTGCTGATACGAATAAATAATCGAGCGGTCGAGGAGGGGTGCCGCGTCTCGAGGGGTGCGATGGCGGAGGGCCTCTGCCGATAACAGCAAGAGACGTGGGACGATGCGGGCACCGCGTCAGAGCGCCTGCGACGCCCGGGGACCCACTGCGACGCCTGCGGACCCACTGCGACGCCCGCGGACCCACTGCGACGCCCGGGGACCACTTCGTCAATCTCGCCTTGTCGGCCTTGATGAACCGTGGGGACCCCGGCCCCGCAGCCGAGGTCGAGCACTGCCCGATGCGCCGGGTGGCAGCGGCCCTGGCGCTTTTCCGCCTAGGAGTCCGGCGAATGAACGCTGGCCTACGGGTGTGCACCTACCCCATACCCCCGCCTAACCTCTGAGCATGGCCGACCTCGCAGAGCCCGCTCTGTCGTCCACGCGGCAGGGCCGCTTCCGTGCGCTCATCACGGACTGGGGCGGCGTCATGACCAATCCGATCCTGGAGATGGTGCGGGCCTGGCTGGACGCGGAAGACGTCGACCCCGAGCTGTACGGCGCCGTGATACGGCCATGGGTGGTGGCTGCCTACGATCCCGCCGAGGACGGCAACCCGATCCATACCCTGGAGCGGGGTGAGTGCCCGGCCGAGGAGTTCGAGCACCTGCTTGCGTCGCGTATCACCAGGCGCGACGGCGCGCCTGTGCCACCGGCGGGGCTGCTGAGCCGCATGTTCGCGGCAGCTATGCCGTGCGAGCCGATGTACCAGGTGGTGTACGGTGCACGTGCCGCTGGGCTGCGTACCGGGCTGCTCAGCAACTCCTGGGGCACGTCGGAGTACCCCCGGCACCTGTTCCCGGGCATGTTCGACGCAGTCGTGATCTCGGCCGAGGTCGGCATGCGCAAGCCCGAGGAGCGTATCTTCCGTCACGCGGTCGAACTGCTCGGGCTGGCACCCGGCGACTGCGTTTTCGTGGACGACATTCCAGCCAACATCGCTGCCGCGGAGGCGGTGGGCATGACAGCTGTGCTGCACACTCACCCAACCGCGACCGTGACCCAGCTAGGTGAGTTGCTCAGCCTGCCTCCTGGCTGGGCAGATCCTGGCACGCTGTAATCCGCCTCCCGGCTGGGCAAGCCGGGGCACACCGTAGTGGTCGGTGGGCTTACGCTGTGGCACCGTGGGTGCCTACCCCGAGCCTTCCAGCCCAGGCCGTTCGGCCAACATGCGTGCGATCAAACGCACCGACACCAAACCCGAGACAGCGCTGCGAAGTGCGCTGCACCGGCAGGGATACCGGTTCCGCAAGGACTTCCGGGTGGAGTTGGGGCAGGGTGCACGGGTACGCCCGGACATCGTGTTCACCGCCCGGCGCGTGGCCGTGTTCGTGGACGGGTGTTTCTGGCATGCCTGCCCTGACCACGGCCGTGACCCAACATCCAACGAGTGGTACTGGGCACCGAAGCTGCGCCGCACGGTGGAGCGGGACCGCGCGGGTGATGCCGCGCTGACGGAGGCCGGGTGGCAGGTCGTGCGTATCTGGGAGCATGTCCCGCTCCCCGAGGCGGTCGCGGCGGTGGTCCTCGCCCTGACCGGTGAATACGACACGAACCAGCCCGCTGATTGAAGCACCGCGCGTGCTGTGATCGGCAGTGGCAGACTCGGGGGCACCGGGTCGCGCCGCGCGGCGGTGTGGCCCTCTTTGCGATGCCTGGGGAATTCCATGCGCGTCTATCTGCCTGCCACGCTGCCGGTATTGGCCGACCTGCTGCGGGCCGCCGAGGTCGGTCCCGCGCCGGTGCGCGCCTACGCGGTCACCCCTGCGCTGCGTGAGTCATACGCCAGCGGTGACCTGGAAGAACTGGAATACATCGCAATGACGCACGCGGCGCGTGCGTCATTGCGGCTGCTGCATGACGACCCGGCCGCGCCCCGGCGCAGGGTGGTCCTTGCCGCGGATGTACCCGATGAGCACGTGCTGGTCATCGGGGACATCGGCTGGTCTGCTGACCCAACGCTGGTGGAGGTCTCGAAGGCGGTGCCGCTGGCACGTATCGTGTCGGGCCACGTTGATGACCATGTCGCCACCAAGGACGTGGAGCAGGCGGTGGCCGCGGTCACCGCCGCGGACGCCGGTGACGAGGACGCCCAGTTCACGGTGGACGGCGCGGAAGGCCATGAGCTGATGTGGTACGCCACCCAGGAGCTGCCCTGCCTGGTGACTTGACTCCCAGAATGCGAGGATGGGGGAGCCGTCAATGATGCCGGGTGAACGTGGGAGAGTCCATGGAAGCCGTCACTACTGTCCCCGTCCCGGTCAATGAGCCAATCCGTGGCTACCCGCCGGGGAGCCCGGACCGGGCGGCGCTGGAGGCCAGGCTCAAGGAGATGGCCGGCGACCACGCCGAGTTGACTATGACCATCGGCGGCCGCCATCACCAGGGCGGCGGCGAGCCGGTCGCGGTCGTGGCCCCACACAACCATCGCCACGTCCTCGGGACGATGCACAATGCCACCGGCGAGGACGTGTCCGCGGCCATCGAAGCGGCCCTGGCAGCGGCGCCAGCCTGGCGCGACATGCCGTTCGACGACCGGGCCGCGATCTTCCTCCGGGCTGCCGACCTGCTCAGCGGCCCTTGGCGGGCCACCCTCAACGCGGCCACGATCCTCGGCCAGTCCAAGTCGGTGTACCAGGCCGAGATCGACGCCGCCTGCGAGCTCATCGACTTCTGGCGCTTCAATGTCCGCGAGGCGCGGCGGTTGCACACGGAACAGCCCGCCTCCGCCCCCGGCACCTGGAACCGCATGGAGTACCGGCCGCTGGAAGGCTTCGTGCTGGCCATCTCCCCCTTCAACTTCACCTCGATCGCTGGCAACCTGCCCACCGCCCCCGCGCTCATGGGCAACGTGGTGGTGTGGAAGCCGTCCCCCACCCAGCAGCTCTCGGCCCACTACACGATGCGCCTGCTGGAGGCGGCTGGGCTGCCACCGGGCGTGGTCAACCTCGTCACCGGGGACGGCGCGGCAGTGTCCCAGGTCGCGCTTGGAGACCGGGACCTGGCTGGCATCCACTTCACCGGGTCCACCGGAACGTTCCAGCACCTGTGGCGCAGCGTGGGTGCCAATATCGCGGGCTACCGCGGTTACCCACGGCTGGTCGGTGAGACCGGGGGCAAGGACTTCATCGTCGCCCACTCCTCCGCCGACCCGGCGGTGCTCACCACCGCGCTGATCCGTGGCGCATTCGAGTACCAGGGCCAGAAGTGTTCGGCGGCATCGCGGGCGTATGTGCCGAGGTCGGTATGGGACACCATGCGCGATGACTTCCTGGCCCAGGTGGAGTCGCTCACCATGGGTGATGTCTCCACCGACCTGTCGCTGTTCATGGGCGCGGTCATCGACGGGCGGGCGTTCGCCAAGCATGCCGGGGCACTGGAGCGTGCCAGGGCCAGGGACACCGTGCGCATCCTGGTCGGTGGCGGGCTGGACGACTCCGAGGGCTTCTTTGTCTCACCCACGGTGCTGGAGTGCTCTGACCCCACGGACGAGGTGTTCACCACTGAGTACTTCGGGCCGATCCTCGGCTTGTACGTGTACGACGACGACCGCTACAGCGAAGTGCTCGACCAGGCCTCGATGGTCGCGCCCTACGCGCTGACCGGCTCGGTCATCGCACGGGACCGCGCAGCGGTCATCGAGGCGGAGCACACGATGCGGTTCGCGGCCGGGAACTTCTACATCAACGACAAGCCGACCGGGGCCGTCGTCGGCCAGCAGCCGTTCGGCGGGGCCCGGGCCAGCGGCACCAATGACAAGGCGGGATCCATGCTCAACCTGGTCCGCTGGGTCAGCGCACGGACGATCAAGGAGGTCTTCGTGCCCCCGGTGGACTACCGGTACCCTCACATGGGCTGAACCCCACGGCGACCCCATAGCCGATACGCTGAGGCCGCGATGAGCGCTCCCCAGTCCCCGCAGCGGGATTCCCCTGACCGCTCAGCCCGGCCGTACCGTCTCGTGCTGTGGAACATCGACCTGACCTTGGTGGACGTCGCCCGCGTCACGCGGGCCGCGTACGTCGAGGCGTTCCGGCAGGTCACGGGCAGACCACTGGTCAGGCTGCCACCCATGAACGGCCCGACCGAGACAGAGTCCTTCTTCGAGGCGCTTGCCCTCAACCCCGCCGCGGTGCCGCCGGGTGGCCGAGAGGGTGAGGAGTTGCTTGTGCGGTTCACCGCACGGTTCGCGGAGGAGTTCAGCGCCCGGCGCGCCGACCTGACCGAACAGGGCCGGCTCCTGCCGGGGGCACGCGACGCCGTAGCAGCGGCCGGACGGTTGCCTGGCGTCGTGGAGACCGTCCTGACGGGCTCCATCCGCCCGAACGCGCTGGAGAAGCTCCAGGCGTTCGGCCTGGGGCCGTTGCTGGACACCACCATCGGCGGGTATGGCTCGGACCCGTACCCCAAAGGCGCGATGCTGCTGCATTCCCGTGTCCGCGCGGCCGAGAAGTACCACACCGACATCGCCGAACACGCCACCCTGTACGTGGCCGACTCCTCGCGCGACGTCGAAGCGGCCAGGATAGGCGGTGCCCGCATGCTCGGCGTGGCTACGGGCCGCTCGACCGCGGGCGAGCTGCGCGACGCCGGGGCCGACGCCGTCTTCCCCGACCTGTCAGACACCGCGGCCGTGGTGGACACGATCGACAGCCTCACCAGGTGACTCGTCCCACCCGCACGATGGCCTGAACTCAGCGTTTCGTCACGCAGTGTTGCGTGACCGCAACTAAATGACTAATGCTTGGCCCATGCCAACCGACGAAGAAGCCGGCCGGCCCGACAGCGCGCTCGCAGGCAGCGGGTTGCCCGGTGCTGACTACGGCACCGTGCTCTGGGAGCCGTCCGGCGAAGTGGTCCAGCGGGCCCGCATCACCCAGTACCAGCGCTGGCTCTCGGACCGCGGCCTGTACCCGTCCGGCGCCAGTGGATACCGCGGTCTGTGGGAGTGGTCGGTCACACACACTGCCCCGTTCTGGGACTCGGTGTGGCAGTACTTCGACGTGGCTGGCGAGCGGGGGAACGGCCCGGTGCTGACCGGCGGCCCCATGCCGGACGTGGCCTGGTACCCCGGAGCCACTCTCAACTACGCGGAGAACGCCCTGCGGACCGCCACCACCGACCCACAACGGGTCGCGGTCATCGCGGTCGGCGAAGAGGGCAACCGCACCACTCTGACCTATGGCGAACTCGCTGCCGAGGTCGCACGGGTCCGGTCCGGCCTGCGCTCGCTCGGGGTCGGCGTGGGCGACCGCGTGGCCGCCTTCCTGCCGAACGTCCCCGCCGCCCTGATAGGGCTGCTCGCCACCGCCAGCCTGGGCGCGGTCTGGTCGTCGTGCTCCCCCGACTTCGGCCCGCACAGCGTGATCGACCGGTTCGCGCAGATCACACCCAAGGTGCTGCTCGCCGTGGACGGCTATCGTTACGGCGGCAAAGACTTCGACCGGCGAAATGCCGTGGCTGAGATCGTTGCCGCCCTGCCCAGCCTGGCTGCGGTCGTCATGGTCGGGGGCGGTGGCACCTCAACTCCCCGGACCGTGCCGGTCCTGGCATTTGATGATCTTGAAGGCCACGAAACCCTTGACTTCGCTGACGTGCCGTTCAGTCACCCGCTCTGGGTTCTGTATTCGTCGGGGACCACCGGGCTGCCGAAAGCCATCGTGCACAGCCACGGCGGGATCGTCCTCGAGCACCTCAAGTCGGTCAGCTTCCACCAGGACATCGGCCCTGGCGACGTGTTCCTCTGGTACACCACGACCGGCTGGATGATGTGGAACTACCTGGCCGGCGGCCTGCTCGCGGGCGCCACCGTGGTCCTCTATGACGGCAGCGCGACTCATCCCCAGGTAGGGGCACTGTGGGAGGTGGCAGCCAACAACGGCGTGACGTTCCTCGGCACAGGCGCGCCCTACTTGCTTGCTTGCGCCAAGGCTGGCTTGTCGCCCGGCAGCGATCTGGGCCTGTCGTTGCTGCGGGGAGTGGGGTCCACTGGGTCACCGCTGCCGCCCGAGGGGTTCCGGTGGGTGTACGAGCATGTAGGACGCGACCTCATGCTTGGGTCGTTCTCCGGCGGCACGGACGTGTGCACCGGGTTCGTGGGGGCGTGCCCGCTGCTGCCGGTGCGGACCGGGGTGATCCCTGGGCCGTGCCTCGGGGCGAAGGTCGAGGCCTACGACACCGATGGCAAGCCGGTCATTGGCGAGGTCGGCGAGCTGGTCGTCACCGCCCCGATGCCCTCCATGCCGGTGGGGTTCTGGAACGACCCGGGCGGGGTGCGGTACCGGGCCAGCTACTTCGGCGTCTACCCGGGCGTGTGGCGCCACGGTGACTGGCTCACTAACCTGCCCGACGGCGGCTGCGTGATCTTCGGGAGGTCCGACGCCACGCTGAACCGTGGCGGGGTCCGCATGGGCACCAGCGAGTTCTACCGCGTCGTGGAGCGGCTGCCCGAGGTCACCGACAGCCTGGTGGTGGATACCGGGCAGCTCGGGGCGGAGGGACGGCTCATCCTGTACGTGGTGCTGGCCGACGGGGCCGCACTGGACGACGAGCTGACGCAGCGGCTGAAGTCCACGCTGCGCGCCGAGCTGTCCCCCCGGCATGTCCCCGACGAGATCCACCAGGTCCCCGGCGTGCCGCGGACCCTGTCAGGCAAGAAGCTGGAGGTGCCGGTCCGCAAGATCCTGCTGGGCACGCCGGTTACGGAGGCGGCCGACCCGGACGCGCTCGCCAACCCGGAGGTTATGGAGTGGTTCGCCCCTTCAGAGCCCCGCGCGTAGAGTCTTAGCCACAGCGGAGGGTCTGGGGTCTGTCTCGTCGGCGGCCCTGGCGGTCAATGGCGATCGAGGACATTCGCGTGAGTTTCACTGGGATGACAGGCATGCCTGGCGACGAAGCACTTGACCTCCTCACGGAGGCAGCCAAGCTGGCTGAGGCCGCGGGAGTGGCCAGCGCCGGGGTTGGCGACCTGCGCGCGTTCCTGGCGGCCTACTACGGCCATACCCCATCGGACGACCTGGTGTCAGCGGGGCCGGCGCGGCTGGCCGCGGTCGCGGCCAGGCATACGGAACTGGCCGTCCAGCGGCCGCAGGGCCGCGCCGCGGTCCGGGTGAGCGCCCATCCCGGCGGCGGCGACGCCTTCGACCCGTCGCGTGGCGTCGTCGACATCGTCACCGACGACATGCCGTTCCTCGTGGACTCCATCACCATGGAGCTCACCCGCCACGGCATCGACAGCTACCCCATCATCCACCCCCAGCTCCTGGTCCGCCGCGACGTCACCGGGAAGCTGTGGGAGGTGCTCGGCCCGGTCCAGGTGGGGACGGACAGCGCAGGCGCGTTCGGCCACGACGAGATCGCCGAGTCATGGACCCACATCGAGATCGACTTGTCCACGGGGTCCATGGCCGGGCTGGAAGAGGACCTGCAGCGCGTCCTGTCCGACGTGCGGGTGGCGGTCGAGGACTACACGAAGATGGCCGAGGCCGCGGTCGCGCTGGCGGACCGTCTGGAGGCCGAAGGGCCCACTGCGCCGGCCGAGACCTGTGCGCTGCTGCGCTGGCTGGCCGACAACCACTTCACGTTCCTCGGCTACCGCGAGTACGACCTGGTCGAAGGCCCCGACGGGATGGGACTGCGCCCGGTGCCCGGCACCGGGCTGGGCATCCTGCGACATGACAAGCGCGGCTCGACGTCGTTCGCCGCGCTGCCGCCCGAAGTCAGGGCCCGGGCCAAGGACAAGACCAGGCTCATCCTCACCAAGGCGAACTCCCACTCCACCGTCCACCGGCCCGCCTACCTGGACTACATCGCGGTGAAGCGGGTCGACGAGAGCGGCGAGGTCGTGGGGGAGTACCGCTTCCTCGGGCTCTACACTCACGCCGCCTACCACGAGAGCATCACCCGCATCCCGGTGCTGCGGCGCAAGCTGGCCGGGGTCCTCGAAGCAGCCGGGGTGGCCGCCGACAGCCACGACGGCCAGGACCTGACCGAGATCCTCGAGGGCTATCCCCGGGAGGAGCTCTTCTCCACCCCGGTCAGGGAACTCGCCCCGATCGCGCTGGGCGTGCTGCGGCTGCGGACCCGGCGCCAGGTCAGGCTGTTCCTGCGCAAGGACATCTACGGCCGCTACATGTCCTGCCTGCTGTACCTGCCCCGGGACCGCTACACCACGGCGGTCCGGCTGGCGGTGCAGGACATCCTGCGTGAGGCGCTGCAGGGCGAAACCGTGGACTACAGTGCCACCGTCGGCGAGTTCCCGCTGGCCAGGCTCTATGTGGTGGTCCGGACGAAACTGGGCAGCGCCCTGCCCGAGGTGGACGCCGCCGCACTGGAGGCCCGCATCGCCGGGGCGGCCCGGTCCTGGGATGAGGACCTCGCCGCCGAGGCCGTCCGCAAGCTGGGCGACGAGGCGGGCCGGGAACTGCTTTCCTCCTGCGCGGGCGTGATCCCCCAGACCTACCGGGCGGACGTGCCCGCGGCCTACGCGGTGAGCGACCTCATGCGGGTCAAGGCACTGCTGGACTCCGGTGAGGACATCGCCTTCGAACTGTGGGAGGCCGAAGGGTACGAGGGCGGCAAGCCCGCCGCGCGGGGCACCCCCCGCGGCGTGGCCCGGCTGACCATCTACCGGGTCGGCCAGCCCATCACCCTGACCGATGTGCTGCCAAGGCTGCAGCACATGGGGGTCGACGTCGTCGACGAGCACCCGTACCAGTTCGCCTGCCCGGGCACGGCCAAGCCGTTCTGGATCTACGACTTCGGGCTGCGGGGGATGGGCGGGCAGGGCCGTGCGCTCGGCAAGGTGAAGTCCTTGTTCGAAGCGGCGCTGGCCGCGCTGTGGAAGGGCAAGACCGAGGACGACGGGTTCAACTCGCTGGTCCTCGACGCCCACCTCACCTGGCAGCAGGTGGTGGTGCTGCGCGCCTACGCCAAGTACCTGCGGCAAGCCGGGGTCAGCTTCAGCCAGAGCTACATCGAGCGGGTGCTGGCCGCGAACGTCGGCGTCACCAGGCTGCTGATCCGCCTGTTCGAGTCCAGGTTCGACCCCGCCCACGCACAGGGCCGCGGCGAGCGCAGCGAGGCCATTGCCGAGGAGGTCCGGGGCCTGCTCGACGAGGTGGCCATCCTCGACCACGACCGCATCCTCCGCAGCTTCCTGGGCCTCGTCCTGGCCACGCTGCGGACGAACTACTTCCGGCGGGAGCAGTCCGCGATCGCACTCGAGCCGCAGGCCCCCCCGTACCTGGCGCTCAAGCTCGATGCGGCGTCTGTCCCTGAGCTGCCCGACCCGAGGCCCCGGTTCGAGCTGTTCGTGTACTCACCGCGGCTGGAGGCCGTCCACCTGCGTTTCGCGGCCGTTGCGCGGGGTGGGCTGCGCTGGTCCGACCGCCGCGAGGACTTCCGCACCGAGATCCTGGGCCTGGCCAAGGCGCAGGAGGTGAAGAACTCGGTCATCGTGCCGTCCGGCGCCAAGGGCGGGTTCGTGTGCAAGCAACTGCCCGACCCCGCCGACCGTGACGCCTACCAGCGCGAGGTCCTCGAGTGCTACAAGACTTTCATCGCCGCCATGCTGGAGGTGACTGACAACCTGCGCGACGGCAGGGTGGCGCCGCCGCCCGGCGTGGTCCGGCACGACACGGACGACACCTACCTGGTGGTCGCCGCCGACAAGGGCACGGCCACGTTCTCCGACACGGCCAACCAGATCGCGGCGGCCTACGGGTACTGGCTGGGGGACGCCTTCGCCTCTGGCGGGTCCGAAGGCTACGACCACAAGAAGATGGGGATCACCGCCCGCGGGGCATGGGAGTCGGTGCGCCTGCACTTCGCCGCCCTCGGCCTCGACCCTGACACCACCGACTTCACCGTGGCCGGGATCGGCGACATGTCCGGCGACGTGTTCGGCAACGGCATGCTCTGCTCACCCCACATCAAGCTGGTGGCGGCATTCGACCACCGGCACGTGTTTGTCGACCCGAGCCCGGACCCTGAGGCCAGTTTCGTGGAACGGCAGCGGCTGTTCTCGCTGCCGCGTTCCTCGTGGGCCGACTACCGCGAGAACCTGCTGTCGCCGGGTGGCGGCGTATGGCCGCGCACCGCCAAGGCGGTCCCGCTGCCGCTGCAAGCGCGCCAGGCACTCGGGCTGGCCGCTGACGTGCACACGCTCACGCCGGACCAGGTGGTCTCGGCCATCCTGGCCGCCCCGGTGGACCTGCTGTGGAACGGCGGGATCGGCACCTACGTCAAGGCCAGCAACCAGACGCACGTGGACGCTGGCGACCGGGCCAATGACGGCGTGCGCATCGACGCGCCGCAGTTGCGCGCCCGGGTGGTGGCGGAAGGCGGGAACCTCGGCCTGACCCAGGCCGCCAGGATCGAGTACGCGCTCGCGGGTGGCCGCGTCAACACCGACTTCATCGACAACTCGGCCGGGGTGGACACCTCCGACCACGAGGTCAACATCAAGATCCTGCTGCAGGCACGGGTCGGCCGCGGCGAGGTGACCGCGGCGGAGCGGGCCAAGCTGCTGCACGCGATGACCAACGAGGTCGCTGCGCTGGTGCTGCGCCAGAACTACCAGCAGAACCGCACACTGGCCGCCTCCCGCGCGCAGGCCTCGGGCATGCTGCACGTGCATGCCCGCTATCTGCGCAGGATGGAACGCCGACAGCTGATCCGCCGCCGTTTGGAGTCGCTGCCCGGGGACAAGGAGTTCGCGGAACGGCGCGCAGCGGGCCTGGGGCTGACCGTGCCGGAGTTCGCCGTCCTGCTGGCCCAGGCCAAGATCTCCGCCGTGGGCGACATCCTGGACTCGGAACTGCCGGACGACCCGTTCCTGCGCTCGGTGCTCACCGCGTACTTCCCGGTGCCGTTGCGCCAGGACTACGCGGCTGAGATGGAACGCCACGCGCTGCGCCGGGAGATCATCACCACCGAAGTCGTCAACGACATGGTGAACTCGGCTGGCACGACGTTCCTGTTCCGGATCAACGAGGAGACGGGCGCGTCAGTGCCGGAGATCAGCCGTGCGTGGCTGGTGGCCCGCGAGGTCTTCGACATGCCCGGCTTCTGGGCCCAGGTGGAGGCCCTCGACGGCTGCGTCGCCCTGGACACCCAGATCACCCTGCTGCTCGAGGGCCGCAAGCTCACCGAGCGTGCTGTGCGCTGGCTGCTGCACAACCGGCGGCCGCCCTTCGACATCGCCGAGACGATCGACTTCCTGTCCCGGGGCGTGCGTGCCGTCGCGGCAGGCATGCCGAGGCTGCTGGCAGGCCGTGACCTGACGACCTTCCTGGAGCGCCAGGAGTCCTACATAGCCAAGCAGGTGCCTGCACCGGTCGCCGAACGGGTGGCGAGCATGGTGCCTATGCAGTCGGCCTTTGACATCGCGGATGTGGGGGCCCGCTGCGGGTGTGACGCGGCCGAGGCCGCGGAGGTCTACTTCGACCTGGCCGACCGGTTGCAGTTCGCCCGCCTGCGGGACCAGATCGTCGCGCTGCCGCGGGAAGACCGCTGGAACACGATGGCGCGTGGTGCCCTGCGCGACGACCTGTTCGCCGCCCACGCGGCATTGGTCGCTGACGTGCTGCGGGTCACCCAACCTGGCACGCCGGAGGAGCGGCTGGCCCAGTGGGTGGACCGCAATGGTCCTGCCGTGCGCAGTGCCACCCAGACGCTGAGCGAGATCTGGGAGACCGACCGGTTCACGCTGTCCCCCCTGTCGGTCGCAGTCCGGGCGATTCGGACGCTGGTGGCCGCCAGTGCCCTGTGACTCAGTGCCCTGTGACCAACTCCGCTGTCGGTCGCGGTCTGGCCTATTCGGACGCTTGGTGACCGCCGTGCCCTGTGACCAACGTTTGCACGGGCGTCCTAGGTAGGCTTGCCGCCATGACAGGCACCGACCCCGCAACAGAACTCTCGGAACTGTCGTCCAAGCTCACGAACGTGGAGTCAGTCCTGGACCCCGCTCGCATGCACGCCGAAGCAGACAGGCTGCGTGACCAGGCTGCGGACGCAGGGCTGTGGGAAGACCCAGAGCGCGCACAGGCCGTGACCAGGCGGCTCTCCTACGTGGAGGGCGAACTGGCGCGGCTGGAGGGGCTGCGCAGCAGGCTGGATGACACGCGCGTGATGTTCGAGCTGGCCGAGAGTGAGCAGGACGAACCCACCCGGCAGGAAGCAACCGCGGAACTCGCGAAGCTGCGTGCTGAGATCGGGCAGCTCGAGGTCCGCACGCTGCTCTCGGGCGAGTACGACTCCCGCGAGGCCCTGGTCTCCATCAACGCCCAGGCCGGCGGCGCGGACGCAGCAGACTTCGCGCAGAACCTCCAGCGGATGTACCTGCGCTGGGCAGAGCGCCACGGCTACCCCACGGAGGTCTACTACACCTCCTACGCCGAGGAAGCTGGCCTCAAGTCCACCACGTTCGCCATCCATGCCCCCTACGCCTATGGCACGCTGCGCGGCGAACACGGCACCCACCGCGTGGTCCGCATCTCCAAGTACGACAACCAGGGCAGGCGGCAGACCTCTTTCGCCGGGGTGGACGTGATCCCGGTCGTGGAGCGCGACGACAACATCGACATCCCCGAAGACGACATCCGCGTGGACGTCTACCGGTCCAGTGGCCCCGGCGGTCAGGGAGTCAACACGACGGACTCCGCCGTGCGGCTCACCCACCTGCCCACCGGGATCGTGGTCTCCTGCCAGAACGAGCGCAGCCAGATGCAGAACAAGGCCACCGCGATGGCGGTGCTCAAGGCCAAGCTGCTGGAGCGCAAGCGGGAGGAGCAGGAAGCCAAGCTAGCGAACTTGCGGGGGGAGACCACCAGCAGCTGGGGGACGCAGATCCGCAACTATGTGATGATGCCCTACCAGAGTGTCAAGGACGTACGCACCGGCATGGAGTCGACCAACCCCACGGCTGTCCTTGACGGCGAGATCGACGACTTCATCGAGGCGGAGATCCGCTGGCTGAGGACGCAGCAGTCGGTCAACGGCAAAGCTCAGTGAGCGAGCTGTAGCGCGAGGAGGAGCAGCAGCAAGGTGATGAGCGCTGCTGCTGTCAACGGGATACCCAGTCCACCGGAGTGGTGGTGTACCTGGGCGCGCGCCGCCTGGCACGCCGGGCAGCGGCCTTCCACGACCGGGGACGCGCAACTGGCGCAGATCAGGTGTTCACAGGTCATATTGCGGTCCCCTCTGGCCGAGACGCCGTGGGTCTCACTTCGTCAGTGTTGCACGTCTGGGACCAGTTTCCCCCCTAGACTGTCCTCTAGCCAAACTGGCCAGTAGGACAAGACCTGGGGGTATGGCCGGGCCGTAGCCTAGGACCAGTACCGAAGTCCTGATTTGTCCGTGCTCTGTTCACTTGTGATGGGCCTCTGTGATCCACTTTGACAACGTCACAAAGACGTACCCGAACCAGGGCCGTCCGGCCCTGGAGAACGTCACCTTGGACGTGGAAAAGGGCGAGTTCGTCTTCCTGGTGGGCCCGTCCGGTTCCGGAAAGTCCACCTTCCTCCGGCTGATCCTGCGGGAAGAGCGGCCGAGCGAGGGCAGGATCCACGTCGCTGGCAAGGATCTCGCGAGGGTCACCAACTGGAAGGTTCCCTATCTGCGCCGCCGGATCGGGTGCGTGTTCCAGGACTTCCGCCTGCTCCCGAACAAGAACGTCTATGCCAACGTGGCGTTCGCCCTGCAGGTGATCGGCAAGCCCCGGCGCTTCATCCGCAAGGTCGTGCCCGAGGTGATCGACCTCGTGGGCCTCGAGGGCAAGCACGACCGGATGCCCGATGAGCTCTCTGGTGGGGAGCAGCAGCGGGTGGCGGTGGCGCGGGCGTTCGTGAACCGCCCGATGATCCTGCTGGCCGACGAGCCTACGGGGAACATCGATCCGGGCACCTCGATCGGGATCATGAAAGTCCTCGACCGGATCAACCGGACGGGCACCACGGTCGTCATGGCCACCCATGACGCGGCGATCGTGGACTCCATGCGCAAGCGGGTCATCGAGCTTGAATACGGCAAGGTGGTCCGTGACCAGTCGCGTGGTGTGTACGGCCAGGCCTACTGACCGGCGATTGCCGAGGGACCATCGACTATGCAAGCGCAGTTCATCCTGAATGAGGTCTGGACCGGCCTCCGCCGCAACCTGACCATGACCGTCGCGCTCATCGTTGTGGTCGCGATCAGTCTGGCGCTACTCGGGACCGGCCTCCTCTTCGTCCAGCAGGTGGACAACACCCGGACCTACTGGCAGGGCAAGGTACAGCTCTCGGTGTACCTGTGCACCACGACGAGCGTGAGCCCGCAGTGCACCAAGGGCGGCCCCGCTACTCAGACCGACAAGACGGACATCCTGCAGGCCCTGCATAAGATGTCCCAGGTCCAGCAGGTCTTCTACGTGCCGCAGTCCAAGGCCTACGCGGAGTTCAAGCAGGAGTTCTCCCATGAGCCCGCCTTCGCCGGCCTGGTCAACCAGAACGAGATCCCCGACTCATACCAGGTCAAGCTCGTCAACGGCCAGGCTGGCTCAGCCATCGTGTCCCAGGCGGTGCAGGGGATGCCGGGCGTGGACCAGGTGGTCAACGACGCCACGATCCTGTCGAAGTTCTACCGCCTGCTGGACGGGGCGCGGAACGCAGTCTTGATCATCGCGCTCATCCTGCTCGTCGCAGCGGTGCTGCTGGTGGCGAACACCATCCGGCTGTCGGCGTTCAACCGCCGCCGGGAGACCAGCATCATGCGGCTGGTCGGGGCCTCGAACTTCTACGTCCAGCTGCCGTTCCTGGTGGAGGGCATCATCGCGGGCCTCCTCGGCTGGCTGGTCGCGGCCGGGCTCCTCATCGCGGTCAAGACCCTGGGGCTCGACTCGTTGCAGCAGTACTTCTCGTACAACGTCCAACTCTCAGCCTCTGACCTGGTCTTGGTCATCCTGCTGGCCATGGTGATGGGGGTCGTGCTGTGTGGTGGCACATCCTTCGTCACGCTCAGGCGCTACCTGCGCACCTAGGCGGGCCGTGTCCTAGTGGCCCCTGCCAGCAGCCGCGGCGAAAAGGGCAGCGACCGGAAGGTCATCGCCCGTAACCGCAAAGCCAGACACGAATACCACATCGAGGATGTCCTCGAGGCCGGTGTCGTCCTCACCGGCACCGAGGTGAAGTCCCTGCGTGCGGGCCGTGCCTCGCTCAGCGAGGGTTTCGCCGAAACCTCCGGCGGCGAGGTCTGGCTGGATAATGTGCACATTCCCGAGTACGCCCACGGCACGTGGACCAACCATGCGCCGCGGAGGCGCCGTAAGCTGCTCTTGCACAGGAAGGAGATTGACAAGCTCGCGTCCAAGACGGCCGAGCAGGGCTACACGCTGGTCCCGCTCTCGTTGTACTTCTCTCGCGGGAAGGTGAAGGTCGAACTCGCGGTCGCCCGCGGGAAGCGAGCCTACGACAAGCGCCAGGACCTGGCACGGCGCGACGCTGCCAGGGAGGTAGAGCGTGCCTATAGGCGACGAAGGTAACGGCAGGGCAGCTATGTCCTCCTACCGCAGGCGCGGAACGCATGCCGCGTCGCGGTCGGCCCCCACGTTCTCACCGCCCAAGCGCACGTCAAAACCGGCCATAGGCGGGTCCGCGCCGCGCGTGGCTGGCGGCACCGGGGGGAGTCGCATGAGCCGTCTGCGGGCACGGGCGCCCAGTATCAAGCTGGTGATTGCTGGGCTCGTGGCCACGCTCGTCGTGGTCAGCTTCGGGACCGGCCTGTGGTCCTCACCGTCGGCAGAACCCACCGTCCAGGAATTCCTGCTGGACTGGCAGGACCACGACTACGCCGCGGCTGCCGCATTGACCACCGGTAACCACACCGAGGTGGCCAAGGCGCTCGCCGGCGCCTACCACTACCTCGACGCGGCTGCCTTCTCCCTGAGCATGGGCTCCATCACTCAGCAGGGCAGCACCACCCAGGCATACTTCAAAGCCTCGGTTGACCTCGGCCGCAATGGCGCACCCTGGAACTACCGGGGCCGGTTCTCGCTGCGTCGCAACGGCTCGCAGTGGCAGGTCGAGTGGGCTCCCACGGTGATCAACCCGGGACTCCGGCCAGGACTGCACATCGCAGTGGTCTCCATCCCGCACCTCCGCCAGTCGTTGCAGGCCTCTGACGGGCGGCCGTTGCTCACGCCGTCGACGGTCTATGTGGTCGGGGTCCGGCCCCACCAACTCAAAGACGCCGCTGCCACTGCTGCCGGGCTCGCCCAGGTGACGGGGCTGGAGCCCTCTGAGTTGCTGGGGGCGATCCAGACTGCCTCCCCCTCGAAGTTCCAGGAGCTCGTGACCCTGCAGCCTTCCCAGTACCAGCAGATGGCCAGCGCCCTCCACAAAGTGCCGGGCCTGCTATTCGTCCATCCGAGGCGGAGGCTGTTCACGAGCGTCGCACCCACGCTTGTGGGCTCGGTGGGCACGGAGATGTCGCCCGCCCTGGTCCGCCAGGGCATCGCCTACCACCCCGGTGCCACGATCGGCCTCACCGGCCTGCAGTACGCCTACCAGCCCGAGCTGGGCGGCACACCCGACACCGAGATAGTCACCGAGGACAAGGCTGGACACAGAGTTGCCGTGCTCGCCACCTGGCCGGGCCGGCGGCCCACCGCGGTGCGCACCACCCTCCAGTTGCCCGTGCAGGCAGCGGCGACGAAGGCCACCGCGGCCCCGGGCTCGACCGCCATTGTCGCGGTCCAGGCCTCGACCGGCCGGATCCTGGCCGTCGCCGCGCGCAATTCCTCGGGCGAGCCAGTGATCGACCCGCTGGATGGCAAATACCCGCCCGGGACCGCCTTCACCATCGTCTCGGGGGAGGCGTTGCTGGCCACCGGCAAACTGAAACAGAACATAGCTACGCCGATCCTCTGCCAGTCCACCAACAAGATCGCCGGACAGACCTTCCGCAACGTCCCGAGCGTGCGCAACCTCGGGCCACACTCCTCGTTCGCGGAAGACTATGCCCACGCCTGCGGCACGGCGTTCTTCGGCCTGTCTTTCGACCTCACCGCGCAGGACCTCGATGCCGCCGCCGCCCGGTTCGGGCTCGGTGCCCGCTGGCAGCTCCCTTTGCCCGCCTTCTCCGGTTCGGTGCCGACCGGTGGAGAGACCGCCCAGGTGGCGTTCGACACGGTCGGCGAAGGCGGCGTGGAGATGAGCCCGCTGGCCATGGCCATGACAGCCGCGCAGGTGGACACCGGCACCTCGCACTCGCCCTCCCTGGTGATCCAGTCCGGCGACCCGCAGCGAGCCCGGCAGGTGCCGGTGAGCGCTGCGACCCTGGCGACCCTTCGCGAGCTCATGGGTGAGGCGGTGAGCAGCGGTGCCGCCCAGCGGGCGAAAGTGGGCCGGGAGCAGGTGTTCGGCCAGGTGGGGACCGCTCAGGTGCCAGGTGGCAGCCACCCGCAGTGGGCACACTGGTTCGTCGGGTACCGGGGGGACCTTGCGTTCGCTGTCCTGAACATCAGTGCCTCGCCCAGCCCCAGCGTCTCGGCGGCACTCATTGCCCGGCGTTTCCTGGCTTCCGACACCGGGCGATGATTTTGGCTACTCCAAGCAACCAACCGACTACTAATCGGCGTCTTACCTAGTGACTGAGGACCGCTTGGGGGGTTGCGGCCCAGTCGTCGTGATGAGAACCGGGCCTCATCTCGGGGGAGGCCCGGGCATGTGACCGGCCCCGACCCTGCCGGTCCGCCCCCGTGGACGCATCTCGGCCACCGCCAGCGTCCACGGGGGCATTCTCATGCCTGGCGCCCCGGCTCGTGCTCCGCGGGGGCAGGGCACGGCCGGGGCGCCGGGCCCGCCGGGAATCCCGGTTGGCTGGTGTGTGTTGACACGGTAGCGTTGGTCTCTGCAGGACCCAGCTAACTCAATGGGGGTGACAGGCTTCGACTTTGGTGGTTGATCCAGGGGAAGCGGGTCGAGGACGGCGGACATAACCTCGTAAACACTGTGACCGCAAAACAATAAGTGCCAACTCAACGCGCACTGATCTCGCCCTCGCGGCCTGACGCTAGGTCGAGATTGTCAGCCCGGGTGTGTCTCCGACCCGGTGCCTGGCATCAGCTAGGAGACTCCACTGCCCACCCCGGTCGCGGGGGTAGGCGGGACACCCAACAGCGACTGAGCCCGTCGGCAGCTAGCCTGCGAGACAGCCGGGGCTGAGAAAAACACAGCAGGCTGCACCCGGAGAAGCCCTGGTGATGCACTGAAGGACGCGGGTTCGATTCCCGCCACCTCCAAGAGTGCTCAGACGATGCGCTGAGCATTGTTGGAGGTGAGAGTGTCTCCCTCGTACAGAGCAGTGATTCTGTGTGTCCATGCAACGGCATCGCTGACCCCGGATGCCTGACGGCTGGGGGCGCGTCCACGGTTCCAGGTTCTCTGGGCAGTTGTTGTCTTGCATCCCGTTGCGATGGTGAGCGACCGGTGCCCTCCGCAGCGGCGTGGACTTCACCGATAACCCGTCAGTCGCCCGCCCCACCGTGGGCTCGCCTAGAGCTACGGGCTGACATCAGCGATGAATGTACCGGCGAGGAGAATCTTTTGTCCGCCAGCTCACATCGATCATCGTGGTGGTCGCCAACGCTTGATACTCGTCGGGTCTGAGTGGTCCCTG
>DASYYE010000119.1:0-19087 GCA_035946955.1 Streptosporangiaceae bacterium
TCCGCCAGCTCCAAGCCCTCGGCTACACCGTCACCCTCACCCCCGCCGCCTGACAAGACACCCCACCCACCGGCAAGCCAAAACAGCCGGCTCCGCCGGCGCTGCCGCACACCCAGTTACGGCCCTACATTTTCCGGTCAGAGGGTTGGGAGCGGAAGATGGCTGAGCGTTCGCTGAGTTTCTCCGGTCGGCTCCCCAACCCGGCGGGCGACCCGTTCGTTGGAGAAAGTGAGGGTTCGAGTCGCTGGGTGGTGAGTGGTGAGTGGTGAGGTGGACGGCTGAGAGCAGGTGCTGACCGACCTGGCCAGCGGGCGCGGTGTCGCACTCAAGCGCCACGCGTTCCTGCTGTGCGGGAACGCGGCCCAGGCCGACGACCTGGTCCAGGAATCGCTGGTCCGGGCGTTCACCCGCCCCCTGCGAGTACCGTGGCCCGGCGCGGCCGAGGCATATGTGCGGACGATCATGGTGAACCTGTTCATCGATGGCGCCCGCAGGCACTCCCGGTGGAGCCGGGTGGAGCCGCTGCTGCGGCCCGCCGGCATGACGGCGGATCCCGCCGATCAGGTGTCCGACCGGGACGCCATGCTGAGCGTGCTGCGGAGCCTTTCGCCCCGCCAGCGCGCCCGCATGATGCTGCGCTACTACGAGGATCTGCCCGCGGCCGAAATCGCGGCCGTGCTCGGTGTGGCCGAAGGCACGGTCAAGCGCTACCTCAGCGAGGCGATGTCCCACGTCGTCACGCGGCTGTCCAGCGCGGAAACGTGATAACGGGAGGGACGAGGCGATGTCGATCGACGAGCGTGAACTGCGCTCGCGCCTAACGGAGACGGCGGCGCTGGCTGGCCCGCCACGCTTCGCCACCGACGGCCTGGCCGCGCAAGTCCGGCGAATCAGACGACGACGACGGCGTGGGCGCGTAGAGGTCATCGCGGCAGTTTCAGCGGCGTTGGCATCGGCGGTCGTGATCCCGCTGACGCACGGCGGGACACTTCATGGCGTCATGAGCCTGGCACCGCCCATACCGCCTCAACTGTCGTACTCGGTGACCGTGAACGGCCAGACGCGGGCGGTTCCGGCCACCGGAGGGCCGCAGCTGTTCACCGTCACCCGAGGCGAGAGACTCACGATGACTGTCGAGGTGACCGTGCCGAGGCAGTGGGAGATCAGAGCCCTGTGGCTCGGCATCACCAACGGGGTGCTGAGCGGGCACGCCACTATGAACCCGGTCCTGGCGGCCAGCACCGGCGTGCGGCTGCGGCCCGGCGCGCACCGGTTCGCGCTGCGCTGGACCGTGCCGGCTGGGCTCGCGCCTGGGACCACCCGTCAGCTCTCTGCGGACTGGACCTACCGGAACCCAGAACCAGGAGAGGCAGAAGGAGAAGTCGCCGACTTCGCGGTGCCGCTGCCGACTGGTGCCACATCCCCGGTCGCGGTCGCGCACCGGCTCCGCGCTATGGCCCTGCATGCAGTCACGAGCTGCGATGGCGATAGGCCTGCCTGGATCCGCGCCGTGCGAACGACCTCTGGCAAGGCAATGGCCATGGTGGGGGGAGGCAACGACATGGACGAAGCCACGGCCGCCGTGTACCTGGTGCTGATGAAAGGTGACTTCGCCCTCGGTGGTGGCGGCCCTGGGTCGCCGATGTGCGGCCGCAGTTGGTCAACCGGACCCTACTTTTTTGGCGTCTTCGACTCCGCCACGTTGGTGCCCCTCCAACTCGCCCTGGGCAACCGCCCACCACCAGTGCCGCTGCAGACCCTCGGGCCAGTGCTAAACCTGAGGTAGACCCGTGACAAGACCTACAGTGATCTTCACCGTGATCGATGTACCGCTGCGGACAAAAGTTTCTCCGTATCGGGCCATCGATCACGAGGTCGGGGGCATCCCTGGCAGGTCCAGTCAGGCCTGAGACGATCGTGTCCCGTCACGGACAAAAGGGTGGCCCGAAGCAAAACCCACAACCCCTGTCCACCAAGATCGATGTGCGCCCACGGACAAAGAACGTCCCATAACAAAAGCCACAATCCTGTGCCCGCTGACCGGGGACGGCGCCTCACCTCACCATGGAGTACACGGCCAAGCTATAGGCAGAACGGGCACCCGGGGTCTCACAACCCAGGAACCCCACGTTGAGCGGCCCGGGCCCAGCCCCACCGGCCTGGGGTTCCGCCACTCGTGGGAACTCCTGCCCGGCCTCGCCCGCTGCTGGGTCATCGTGGTCCCGTGTGGTTTGCGTGCCTGTCATCGGGCATCGTGGTCATGCGCTGGGGGAGAAGCAGGTTCCCTGCTGTGAGTGGCCCGGGGCGTGCCCGGCGGTGATGAGCGGGCAGCCGGGCCACAGCCCGGCGCGGATGGGCTTGCCGGGTCAGTGCGGCCGCCGCCGTCGGCGCACTCACGTTGCTTGCCGCCCACCGCAGGGCCTTATGCCGCGTATGCGGCCCGGCGCGGCGGTCGCCTCTGGCCACCTGCCCTCCTACCCTGGAGCCGTGCCAGGCAAAGCCGGCGCAGCCGTGGCAGGAGCGCCGCGAGCCCGGCGCCTGGGCCACGGACCCGCGCACTCCGGAGGCAGCAGGTGGAGCCAGGCAGCGAGGCAGTACCGTACGGCCTGGCCACGAGCGATCGTCACTCAGGCCATTACTGGCCGTCGATCACCGTCTACCGCACCCTGGACCCCTGGCGCGAGCACTGGGCGGCCCTGCACCACCAAACCCAGCCCCCTCCCGCATGCCCTGAGCCGGACCTGTCTGAGCACATGCTCATCGAGGTCACGGCCGGCCAAACCCCGACGGGCATGGCCAGGCTTGAAGTCACCGCAGTGACGCTGAGCCACGGGACGCTGCTGGTCCAGGCGGGCCTGCACTATCCGGACGGAGCCGCCACGGCGGACATGGGAAGCCCGTTCGCGGCGCTGACAACGCCAGCCTTCGACGGCCCAGTGTCACTCGACCTGTCGACCCACATCGACATCGTCTAAGCGGCGCCACCTGCCACGCCATGAGCCGACGTTCGGGCCACTCAAGCCCGGGGACCAACCCCCGGCCCTGGCCAGAACCCGAGAGAACCCGCCACCTGCGCCCGCCGCCACCGACCTACCCGGCACACAGCACCAACCACCACCTCCCACCCGCGTCCTCGCTACGCCACTGCGACCTCGGGGCGCGTGCGGGGGATGAATATGAGCAGACAGAGAAAAGGGCGTCCAGTAACAAAAGCCACAATTCAGCCAGCGGGCCTCGGCCTGCGCCGGGCAGCACGTGGGCATGGATGGTGGGTTTTCAAGAATCTGGTGTCGGATGTTAAAAGGGACAATCCGGGGATAGCTGGGGTGGGTGGCTCGCTGTCGCGGATGAGGGCTGTGAGTGCGGCTGGGGTGCTGGGTGTGATGGTGGCGTAGATGGTGACCTGGTGGTCTTCCTTGTTGTAGACGAGTTCCAGGCCGAACGCGGCGAACAGTTGTGCCTGGAGGCGGCGGGGCAGGTGTGGGAGTCCTGCGCTCAGCAGGGGCAGGGCGTCGAGCAGGCTGGGGTCGTTGTCGTGGCCGGCCTGGCGGTCCAGGGCGGCTAGCTGGTCGTTGAGGCTGGCGCGTTCGGCTTCCAACTCGGTGAAGCGTTCGATGATGCGGGTGCGCCAGGCGACCAGTGCGGGGGCGGGGGTGTCGGCGGTGGTGAGGGCTTCGATTTCGCGGGTGTGGGCTTTCTCGGCCGCGTCGATCTGACGTAGCTGGGTGCGCAGGGCGTCGGCTTGGTGGGCGCGGCGTTCGGCGGCTTCGGCGGCGCTGTCGGGAAGCTGGCGGGCCAGGAGTTCGGCGCGGTCGGGGCCGAAGATCCGCTGGTGGAAGAAGTCGAGGATCGCTGTCATCAGGTCGTCTTCGCGGACGCGGACGGTGCGGGGGTGGTCGGGGTGGGTGGCCTGGTGGCGGGGGTTGGCGGGGTTGTGGGTGCACCCGTAGTAGACGTAGCCGGTGTGGCCGGCGGTGGGGCGGACGAGAAGGCCGGTCATGCGCCGGTTGCAGTCGCGGCAGCGGCAGCGTGAGCGCAGCACGTAGGAACGCCGCGCGGCGGGGTGGCTGTTCGGGCTGGGCTCGTCGCGGGATGTGCCGTGTTCGGCTCCGATTGTCTGGGCGGTCTCCCAGACTTCCCGCCTGATGATGGCGGGGTGGGTGGGGGTGGGTGACCAGAGCCATTGGTCTTGGGGGACAAGGCGGGGGCGGCGGTAGCCGGGGGTGCGGCGGGTCCGGCCGTAGACCATGTACCCGGTGTATTTCGGGTTGGTCAAGATCCGGTAGACGGCCGAGGGGGTCCAGCCGTCGCCTCGGGCGGGCGCGGGGGCGGCGGGGTCGGCGTTGAGCCGGTTGACGATGGTCTTGATCCCGAGCTTGTCCACACTCCGCCAGGTGAACACCTGCCCGACCAGCCGGGCGCGCTCGGTGTCGAGGGCCAGGCGGGTCTTGGTCTTGCCCTGGGCGGCCTTCATCGGGTTGGGGTGCGGTATCCGTTCGGCCTGGTAGCCGTAGGGGACGGGCCCGATGTTGTACCCGTCTAGGGCGTGCTGGGTGAAGCCACGCCAGGCTTTCTCCTTCAACTGGAAGCGGTACCACTCCGCGATGCCCTGCTTCACCCGCCGCACCAGGATCGTCGTGGCGTTGGTGCCTTCAACGTTGATCGGCTCATCGGTGGCGAACAGCGGGATCCCGGCGTCGGACAACTGCCGTTCCAGCTTCAAAGCGTTGAAGGTGTCACGCCCGGACCGTTCGATGTCTTCACACATCACCGCAGCGAACCTCGGCGCGGGCCCGCCCGCTTCGGCCAACAGCGCGGCCAGGCCACCGTCACGCGGGATGCCCACGTCTACGTTTTCGTGGGCTGACCCGTGGCCGCGCTGGTCCAGGTCCAGCCCACCGGACTCGATGTCCCAGAAATGCGCGGCGATGAACCACCCGGGCGGCAGTTTGGCTTTGACTTCCCGTAGCTGGCGCTGCAACGAGGCGCGGGGGTCTTGCATCAGCAGGGTGGAGGTGCGCCCGAGGAACGCGACGGGCACCGGTTCCCCCGGGCTGCTCGTGCTGCTGGTCACGTGGGGGGTGGGTGCCGGATGAGCCATTGCAGTGCCTCCGTGATCGCCTCGGCCTGGCGGGTGTCCCACCGGGCGGCTTCAGCGCCGGTGGCGACCCTGACTTTCCACCGGACTTTCATGCCCCCGGGCCTTTCTTCTTCACTCAGATTATAGCTGAGAATGGTCCCATTCGGAATGGAATCAAGCCAGGCAAGAGAATTATCCCCACCATTTTTCGATGGGTCGCTAGTGCTCTGGCCTGCGGCTTCTCGTTCCGGCGGGGTTGGTGTGGCTGTCTCCTGGCCGTTCATGTCTTTTTCCAAACCGGTGCGGTGAGGGGTCTTGGTGACCATTCGGCCGCCTGCGTGGTGGGTGGTTTTTTGGCCGGTGTCCTGCGGCGTGGTGGGGGGCGGTGCCGGCTAGCCTGGCCGGGCGAACGGGCTGGCTTCTTGCCTGCCGGGAATTGACCGAGTGCCGGTGCCGCAGGGTCCCGCCGCGCCGCAGGTGGGTAAAAAACCACCCACCACGCACCCCCGCACCCACCGTCACCTGGCTCATCAGCCCTCACCTGCCCGGGGGCGGGGCGAGGTCGGCCCGCACCGTCGAGGCGAGCCACACCGCAAGGCCGGTGACTACGGCGGCGGTGACCGGGCCACCCACCCCGGCACGGGCCGTCACCGCAGCCGCCACGGCAGCGGCCAGAACCCGGGCCGCCAGCCGCAGTGGCCTGCCGTGGCGCACCCTGGCGGGCAGCAGCCGGGCACTGGCCAGCACACCAGCAACCCGGGGCGGCGAGACTGCGCGGGCCGCAGGTGCGGTGGCGGGCGGGGCAGCGGCGACGAGGTCGGCGTACGCCTCCGAGCGTGCCCACGGGCTCCGCAGCGCCGCGAACGCGGCCGACGCGGCGGCGTAGCGCTCTCTGTCGCCGCCGTCGAAGCGGTCGGGGTGGGTGGCGGTGGCGACCGCGTACCAGGCGGCGTGGACCTGCTCGTCGGTGAGGTCGGGGCGGGCAGGCAGGCCGAGGACAGCGAACGGGTTGTAGGTCATGGCCGGGCCTCCCCGGCTGGGGTGCCGAACACGTCGTCTAGGGCCGGGCCCGCGGTTCCCTGCCCGTCCGGCCCCGGTGGGGTCGCCTGCCCGGTGGCGGGCGGGGCGACGATGACCGTGGGTGCCTTCGGCGGTGGTGGCAGGGGCAGCGGGGAGGGGCGTGGCCTCGCGATCTGGACCCAGGTTGCGCCGCCCCGGTGGATGTAGGCGGCCTGCCCGACCTCCAGCGACCGGGCGATGTCGGGGTCGACCGTCCAGGCGTGCTGGACCCGGGAGGAGCCTTCGTCGCCGAACATGCCCCCGATGACCTTGGTGGCGGTCTCCACCACGCGGCGTGTCCCGGCGAGCTTGCAGATGGGGTCGGGCCACGGGGTCCGCATCAGCCAGATCCCCCCGTCAGCGGTGGCGGCGATCCGGTTCCGCTCGTCCTCGTCGGCGCCCAGTCCTTCCCACGACTGTGCGGAGACCTGGACACCGATGCCGAGGGACCGGCCACGTTCGTAGAGCTGGAATAGTGGCACCTTGCCGGACACGGCGGAGTAGTCGTCGCAGGCCAGCAGCACCGTACGCGGCTCGGCCTCGCTGCTGGTGACGGCGTGGGCGAGGAGTTCGGTGATGGCCATGGCCTGCGCCTCAGCGACCGATGCCTGGCTGGTGCCCTCCAAGACGAAGTACCAGGCATCCGCCCCGGCGAGGCTGCCGGGGCCGTCCAAGCCGGGGCCGAGACGGTCCAGCAGGGTCCGGTAACGCAACGCGATGTCGCCCAGGTGGATCCGGGCGCTGGCCACTGCCGCGAGCCGCTGCGGGTCACTCGCGTAGGCGCTGGTCAGCCAGGCGGCGTTCAGCCGGGTGAGGAAGTCCGCGCCGTTGACCGGGGGCGCGGGGGGTGCGGTGATCGCGAGCATCAACACGGCCTGCATGACGTCGGCGTAGTAGGCGGCCGGGCCGTCCGCGCTGGTGGAGACCATCTGGAACAGCGAGACGGCCAGGTCTCGGGGTGGCAGTGCCCATAGGGACACGCTGGCCTGGTCGGGCCACACTGCCACCCGGACGGCTCCGGCGGAGAACAGGAGGCGGCTGGTGCGGGTGGCTTTGGCGCGGGAGTCGGGGCCGCCTTTGCAGTCCAGCACCACCAGCAGCGGCCTCGGTGCCCCACGCTGGCGGGACGCTTGGAGCGCGCCGGCGTACCAGCCTGCCCAGGTGCGCATCATCAGGTTCGTCTTCCCGCACCCCGACGAGCCGAGCACCACCTGGTGCACTGCCATCGCCGTGTAGGGGATAGCCAGTACGGGCTGCCAGCGGTGGCCGATGGCGCGGATGGTCGCGCCCATCACCACCCGGCCATGGTTGTCGGCCAACGGGAAGGTGCCGGGGGCGGCGGTGCGGCCTCGGGCGGCCCGGACCGCGCGTTGCCATTGGCGGGCGTCGAACACGACGGGTGCGGTGGCGGTCTTGCCCGCCAGGCCGGTCTGGATGGCGTAGGTCCGCCACGCCCACAAGGCCCCGGCCAGTGCCAGCCCGGCCGGGACGGCGACCGGTGCGGTGAGCAGGAACGCGGGCACGATGCGGCCGAGGCTGGCCGCGTGCCAGGCCGTCAGGTAGTCGTGCACGGGGGCGAGTACGAGTGCGTGCCAGGTGCGGACCTGGAGGGCACGCCCGGCGAGGTAGACGCCGGTCATCGGCAGCGCCCACAACGCGGCGCGGTACAGCCGGGCGGGTGGCCAGCCGCGCAGCCACGCGCCGAGGAACGCCACCCCGGTCACGAGTGTGAGGGGTGCGGCGGCCACCAGCACCGCCAGCAGGGCGAGGAACGCGGCCACGCGGACGGCCGTGCGCAACAGCCACACGATGACCCGGATCTGGAGGTAGGCGAACAGGATGCTCACGACAGCAGCGCCCCCTCGGGCAGGTCACGCACGGTCACCCGGGCCCGCAGCGGTGGCGGCAGGGACGCGGCGGCCCGGTCGGTGACCCCGCGTGCGGCGGGGGCGGCCAGGTAGATGACCCGGTCATAACGCGGCTGCCCGCCCGGCGGGGAGTCCGGGTAGTAGTCCCGGTCACGGGCCACCAAGCCCCGCATGATCCCAGCGGTACGCGCTAAGGGCTTGGGTGTGAGTTCCGCCTCGACCGCCCAGCACTCCCCGCCATATGGGCTGGCTGGCACGTCGGGCCAGGACACTTCGGCGTCCGGGACGTGGCCGATGGCCCGGCCGCCGATGGCGGCGCGGATGCGCCGCTCGGACCGCCACCACGCCCGGCCATCCTGATAGACCGTGCCCGCCTCCAGGGACAGCCGCACGGCCAGCACCGCACGCAGGTGCGCGAGCCGCGCGGCTGAGGGGCGCGTTGGCGCGTAGTGCTGGCCGGTGACGGCCAGCCCGGCGCGGGTGAGCCAGCACCACGGCGGGCCGGTCCCGAGCCGGGCCGTGGCCACATACCCAGCGCCACGCCAGCGGGCGACGACCCCGCGCAGCCGGTCCGGGCGGACACCAAGGCAGACGGCGAGCAGGTCATAGGGTGCCCCGTACATGTCGGCGCACAGCACCAGCCCCGCCACGTCACGCCCGCTCAGCCGCACGCTGCCCGCGTCCGCGCGCCGCGCTGGGACCATGGTGGTGTTCTGGCCCATGTGTGTCTCCGCCCGTGCCGAATCGGCCCCCTCGTGGGAGTCTGCCCCTATCCGGGTGGTTTGCGCTAGCCGGTAACCGTTACGGCGCGGCAGTGGCCGGGTGTGCTGCACGGCGTGGCCGCGCCTGTCCCTGGTTGCGTGGTCATGTCAGCTTGTCGGCTGCTGTGCGGAGCATGGCGCGGGTTTCCGCTGGGCTGAGCGCCACGGCGCACAGGTGGTCGAAGACGGTGGCGAACAGCCGTGTTTCCTGGGGCTTGTCCACGTACAGGCTGCCGCCGACCGTCTCCTGGTACACGGTGTCGGGCGCGGCGGTCCCGGCGAAGCTGAGAATGGTGAAAGGGGCTGCCAGCCCTGGATGGGGGACTGCCCGGCAGGGGAGGACTTGGATGGTGGCCCGGCCCTGCCCGGACGCCGCAATCAGGTGTTCGAGTTGCGTACGCATGACCTCCGGTCCGCCGACGGCACGGCGGATCGCGGACTCGTCCAGGACCGCCCACAGCAGGGGCGGGCTGGGCCTGTCCAGCATCCCCTGGCGGGTCATGAGCACCCCGGCCCGCCGACCCACCTCATCCGGGGTGTGGTTCACCGGGTCGGCCTGGATCAGGGCATGGGCGTAGTCCTGGGTCTGGAGCAGTGCAGGCACCAACGTCAGCGCGAAGTCACGGATCGAGGCCGCCCCGGACTCCAGGCCAACATAGAAGTCGTGCCGGTTTGGGGGGACGTCGCGGCCGGAGTACCACCAGCCGCGCTGGCGGGCGTCTCTGGCCAGCTTGACCAAGGCCGCAGCCTGGTCCTCGCTGGTGATGCCGTAGACATCGAGCATGAGCCGCACATCGTTGGGATGCGGCGCGGTCCGGCCGGTCTCGATCCGCATCATCTTCGTCGGGTGCCAGTCCAGCCGCCCGGCGACAGCTTCCTGGCTCAGCCCCGAGGCCTCCCGCAGCCGCTTCAACTCAGCCATCAACTGCCGCCTGCGGACATCCGGCCCGCCGTTCTCCACGGTTCCTCCCGCGCCTCGGTTACAGAATGCGATTTCCAGCGGTTTGCGCTGGCCAGTCAAACCGTGGCGGTGCGGCCTAGCCTGGCGATGGGTGGGTTACGCCCACGCCGCGCCGCCACGGGCTCTACCCACCCCGGCGTCATCAGCGGTCTTCTCCCAGTCGGTGACCGCCTTGGACAGTTCGACGGTGACCTGGCACGTCGGCCCTCTCCTGCCTGGCGGCGGGGGCAGGTCGGCCCCGTGCCGTCGGGGTAAGCCAGGCACCCCCGCCCGTGGGCCTGGCAGGCTAGGGGCGGGGGTGCCGATCTCGGTCTCAGGGATTCGCTAATGTCACCTCGGTGGCATCACCTCCTCCGGTTGGCCCCGCTGGGGAGAAGGGGCGGGCCTGGCCTGGGTGGCTAGGTCATGCTGCGGGCGATGGCGAGCAGGGCGGTGGTCCCGTAGGTGCGGCTGATGATGTTGGTGTCTACGCCGTGCAGGTCGAGTTCGACCCAGGCGGGGTTTGCCCTGGTGGGGTCGGTGTGCGGGAAGGTGACCAGCGTCGGGTAGCCGTTGACCTGGGTGATCGCGTTCTTCCCGCTCATCCCGGCTATGGACTTGCGGAAGAAGGCCGTCGGGTCGTGGTAGATCGCGGGCCACATCATGATCGTGACTTTCCCGTGGTCGAAGACCAGGGCGACCTGGTGCAGTGGTGGGCTGACCCACACCGTGGCCAGGGTCTTGGCGTCCGCCAGGGGGGCGTTTGGCAGGTGGACGGGGAACCCGGCTGCTGCCTGCGCACCGGCGAGTGTCGTCTGTTTCTCGTGCAGGAACGGATGGCTGTAGTCGGGTGCCGATGCACTCCCCGGCGCAGAGCCAGGCCCAGGTCCAGAGCACGCGGTGAGACTCACCGCGATGGCTGCGGCCACCAGGAGTCTTGCCTTCATCCGCCGGTCCTCCCTAGCAGACATGACCGCCGCTGTTCTGGACGTACAGTTCGCTGTTGCTGACCTGGGCCATGTTCCATCCCGGTGCGGTGTCGGCGAAGCACACGAGTTGCGCCCATGGCTGCCAGTGGGTGAGCGACGTCTGATCCTGGAGGCCGTAGAAGTGGGTCCACAGGGTGTCGCAGGTGTTGCGGCGCTCGGAGTTGGTCAGTGCCCATCCCTGGTTGAACCGCATCGTGGGGCTGTAGTTGAAGGGGCTGGTCGCGCCGTCGAAGTAGAACCTCCAGATCCCGATGCCGTGGGCGTTCTCGACCTCGAAGTGCCAGTTGGCCCCGGCTCCGATGGTCCCGGCCCACTGCTGGAGGCTGTCCTGCCCGTTGTCCACCCATTCGGCATACAGGGCCGGCTGGTTCATGGGTGCCCCGCCTGTGGCCCAGCCGACTTCGACGTCGTTGCCGGGGCTGAACCAGATGAACAGGCTCCGCGACACTTGCGCCCGCGTGCCGTTCAGGGTGCCCTGGCTGTTGGTGGCGATCATCCCCTGGTTGCCATACGCCGTCTGCCCTGGGCCGTTATCGTCGCCTTCGACATTCTGGTGCGTACTCACACACGAAGCTGGGGCCGTGGCACCAGACGCCGCAGCAGCGGGGCTGTAAAGGAGCCCGCCAACCGCGGCCGCACTCAGCAGGCATGCAGCCGCGCGTAATGCACCCCAGTCCCTGAACCGGCGCACCCATCCCATTACGGTCACCTTTCTTGTTGGAGTAAATGAGAACTGGTGTTGCTGTGCAGGTTGGTCACTGGCTGCCCCTGTGACCGGCCAAGAGCGCCCAAACCGCCTTGCCGCCCCCTGCGGGGCAGACACCCCATGACGCGGCCAGTGCGTCCACCAGCACTAAACCGCGCCCGTCCTCGGCGTACTCTCCGCGCTCCGACAGCACTGGCTCTCCTGGCGCGTCGTCCCACACCATCACCAGCACCCGAAGATGATCGGAGGCGACTGAGAGCGTGACCGGGCGGCCCCGCCCCACACTGGCGATCGCGTTGGTAACCAGTTCGCTCACGCATAGCTCGGAGTCCTCGGTCAGCCGTGACATGGCCCACTCTGCGAGGACGAGGCGGGTGTGCAGGCGGGCACAGGAGGGGGCGGTAGGCAGGCTGCCGAGCACGAGGTGAGACCGCATCGGCCAGTCACACGCTAGGTCGGCGGGGTCCAGGGTCAGCGTGCCGCGCTGGCTGTCTGTGCCGTGAGTCATCGCCTGCACTAGTGGAGTCCTTGGGATGGGGTTTGGGCCTTCTCCTGGCGCTTTTGAGGATGACGCGCGGCCGGTCGCGAATCGATCCCCTCGCGGGGATCTCACGGTGAGATGTATGTTGGGCCCCGTGATGGAGGAATCGGCGGGCCCGCTTCGTATCCCGCGCTGGGCCTGGCAGCGGCAGACTGCACGTGATGCGCTGCGGGGGCGTGATGTCGCCGCGTTGTTCCGGTTCGCCCAATCCCACACCGGGGCGAGCCAGGCCCGGCTGGCCCTGTCGACGGGCATCAGCCAGGGCCGGGTGAACGAGATCGTCAACGGGCGGCGTGCGGTGACCACGCTGGATGTCTTTGAACGGGTCGCTGACGGGTTAGGGATGCCTGATGATGCGCGGGTGCTGCTGGGGCTGGCGCCGCGTGACGGCGGGCGGCGTTCCACCCGGGCCACCTATGAGGAGATCGGGCGTATCTTCGCTGGTCAGCAGGCCGCCAGCGACGAAATCCGGGAGGTCGCCTCACAGGCGGCCAGGATCGACGTGCTGGCCGTCCGAGGGCTCGGGTTGCTCGCGCTCAATGACTCGCTGCTGTGGCCAGCGCTGTCTAGTGGCCCACGGCGGGCACGGGTGTTCCTGCTGGACCCGGACTGTCATGCCGCTGGGTTGCGGGCGGGGGAGATCGGTGAGACCCCGGCCGCGTTCACCAGCGGTATCCGTCTGGCGATTGAGCGGCTGCAAGGACTGGCCGCCGAGCCTGGGCGGGATCTGGCGCTGTATGTCTATGACTCCCGGCCGGTGTGGCGGGTGATCGCGTTGGACGACACCCTGTATGTGTCGGGGTTCGCCACCTGGGAAGGCCACTCCTCCACCATGTACAAGCTGCTGCCCACCGTCGGCGGTGCCCTGCACGGCGGGTTTCGGCGCCTGCTGGATGACCTGGCCGCCACCAGCAGGCAGATTGCGTGAGTGAGCGGGGGCCGCTGTGATTGAGGCTGAAGTCAAAGCCCGGGTCCGCGACACCGAGCGGGTCCGGGGCCTGCTGCGGCACCGCGCACCGGCAGAGCCCTGCCGCTACTTCGACACCTACTACGACCTACCCGGCCACCCGCTGGAGCGCGCGGACAGGGAACTGCGGCTGCGCGTGGCCGAGACGGACGGGCAACGCAGGTGCCTGCTCACCTACAAGGGCGCAGCCGTGGATGAGCAAACCAGGTCCAAACCAGAGACCGAGACCGAGATAGCCGACCCGGTCGCGGCCGACGAGATCCTGCTCGCACTGGGGTTCTCCCACCTGGTCGCCTTTGAGAAGCACTGCGAGAACTACACCTTCACTGCATCCGGCCGCCAGATGACCGTGACCTTGGCCACGGTGCCCGGAGTGGGAGGCACCTTCATCGAGGCAGAGACTCTGACCCCCAGCGAAGCCGACCTCAGCGCAGCCCTCGACGACATCCGTGCGCTCCTCGCCGACCTGGGTATCCCTGCCTCTGACCTGACCACCGAGCTATACACCGACGCCGTGATGCGGCACAGATCGCGCCAGGGCTGACACCTCCACCACCGCGCGCACCCGGCAGGCATCTCGGGCGGGCTGGGCGTTCCACGGTGGGCATAGGTCACGGTGCACCCGGTTTCGGTCTTTGCCGCTTATGGTTCCTCGCAAGCTGGGCGGGTGCGGTGGCCACCGTGAGTTCCCCCGGCGCAGCCGGGCCAGGGCGGGACGCGGAAGGGGAGGTCGGAGGGGTGCGGGGAACAGGAGGGGGAACCACGGCGGCTGTGGGGCGGGGTGCCCCCTCGGGTTCCCCGCTAACGGGCCGCCAGGCCCGTTGCCTCACGTCCCCGTCCGGCTGTTCCTCGCTGAGCTGCCGCATGCATGGACCACGGGTGTCTTTGGCGCGCCGCGTAGCGGTGCGCGTCCCCTGGGTGGGCCCGGAAGGGTTGAAGGAGGTTGGGGTTCGGGGGAGGAAACAAGCGGGAAACCCTGGGGACCGGAGGGGGGAAGGGTGTCCCGGGTGGTTCCTCCCCCGACGTTTCCGTGCCTGCCTGCGCGGGCCTTGCTGCCGTTCCCGACCTCGTGCGCACGAAGTGTGTATGAGGTCGGGAACATGGGGGCAGTCCACCGAAGGTGGAGTCCGCGCAGGCAGGCACGGAAACGTGTGCGCCCGCAGGGCGCACAGCGACCGTACGCCGAGTCACGGTGCTGTGTGGCTATTGTGCGGCAGGTGTATGGAAACGTGACAGGGTGGTACCCACTACAATCCCAGCCATGCCATCGCTTGAAGAGCCTTGGCCGCCAATACACTGCGGGGCGGAAGCGCGAAGTCTCCGGTGAGCTTATAAGAGTTCTCAAATTCCTGCATGGCGATGTGGGCCTGCACATACTCCACGATCTCAGGAGGGTTGAACTTTACCCGGTACCGAGTGAATGTCCCGGAGAATCGGCCCGACTCGTCAGTGTCGGCGAATTCAGCATAGATAGCACCCTCGCCCTCCAGGGTTTTTAGCGCTTGAGCGAGACCGGGCAGAACGTCACTAAACTCGCGATTGAACGCTGTTATGGCCACAGTTTCGGGCTCGACATCCTCATCAAACTCTGATCTCGCTTCCGAGAACTCAGCCACTCAGCCCACCTCATTTGATCAATTGGCACCCACGCTGCTAGTCGAATCTGACGGGTTGGCCACTTTCTCAACCTTAGATGCATCCCTCCGAGCTTTCCATAGATAAGAGGCGAGCATGAACAGCAATACTACCGGCCCCCCGTTTTGGATTGCTGGATCCCAGGATTGCACCGTCGCTCCCGGCACCGGAGAAACTTTCGGCGGCTTCGGGGCCTGGGCTTTCACCCTGGCGGCCTGCCATCTTTCCCTGACGTCTGCCTCGTGTTGTTCGATGGATTCGAGTTGCGTAGAGAGCTGTGCGCGATGTGCCCCAAGCTCTCTAAATTGTTCCTCGACCATCTCAAGGCGGCGCGTGTTTTCCACCCGTACAGCAATTAGGGCGTTCAACTCTGTCCAGAGCGCCGCAGATTCGGGGGTGCTCTCCGTATCGGTTAGCAGGTCAGTAACTTGAACGTTCAGGACTGCGGCGAAGGCGACGGCTTCGTTGAGGCGGACGGGTCGCTGGCTCTTTTCGACCTTCGCGATGGTGGTCTGATGCATCGAGAAGCCCAGTTGGGTCATGCGCTCGGCGAGCTGGCCTTGTGTCATGTTGGCAGCCTCACGGAGGGCCCTGAGTCGTTCCGCAAACAGGGTCTCGGCTGCCGCGTAACCCTGCTCTGCTGTAGCCGGAGGCTGAGTATCCTTCATGAGGATAGAGCCTATAACCCAGAGGAGGTTGCGTCCAGCCTCCAGCCCTGGGATGCTATGTACAGCATCCCAGAGGAGGTTGGAGCCGGTACCCCAAATTAGCTTGGGTGGCTGGGTGCGCGAACACCCAGCCACCCTGGGCCCCGTCTGGTACGCGTCCGGGCTGTCAACCGAGGGCGCGACGGTTCGAATCCGTCGGGGTCCACAGTCACGATACGGCTCATTGCCCGAGGTCACCAAGCGCTGGTGACGGTGGGTGGTTCCTGGCAGGAGCGCCCTGGGCAGTGCGGTCGGCCGTAGGCCGTCCACGTATCGGGATCGTGAGAGGCGGCCCATCCGGAGTGGGCGGCAACGGTGACCGGCGCGGAGGTGGGGGTGGGCGGGCGGGCCACCTCCAGGGATGGGAACTCTTCCTCGTTGCGGGGGTGTGTCGGCCACAATGGTGGCTCTTCGCCGACACGGTCCAAAGGTGTACTGGTGGCCTCCTCACTGCTACCGTCGTGGGTTAAGGGCTGGCCTGAGCCGCTAGAGCGTGGCGGTCGATTCAATCCTCAAGCGTCGCCCGTGGTCTGGGGACACCGGGTTGTACCTTTTGTTACCGGACATTCTATTACCGAAAACCCGCCATCCATGGACCGCCCAGGCGTCTTCCAGATGCTGCCGCGCGCCCACTAAACGTTCTAGTTTCGGACCAGTGGCCCATAACAAAAGCGACAATCCTAAACCCGCTGACCAGGGGCGACGCGTGACCGTCGAGTGGACAGCACAGCGTTAGCCGCCGCAGTGGCCACCATCGCCCAGCGAGCCAGCAGCGAGGGGGAACTCCTGGGACATTCCCAACCGTGGCCCAGCGCGCATCGTCTAGCCCACTCCTTACCGGGCGTGGGCACGGACCCTGCCGCGCTAGCCCACCACTACCACGCCATCCTGCTTGGCCTGGTTCTCATGCGCGATAATGGGGTCGTGTCTGATCCGGCTGCCGCTACTCAGGTGCTCCGGACCCGGTACCGGGCTCGCCTGCCGAGTTCCCTGGGTGAACTTATGGGCCCGGCGCATGGTGTCGTGGAGCTCCCCGCGCATGTCGCCTGGTCCGGTCTGACCGCCTACGACCTGGACGGTGCCAGGTCGTGCATGACCCTGTACCGGACCGTGCTCGCCGAGGGTCTGCGCGATGACCTGTCTAGCCTGCTCAACCAGGATCTTTTGCTCAGCCAGTGGCCTATCTTGAGGAACCTCATCAGCAGGAACATCCGGGATGTCTGGGAGTCCGCGTTCCCGGAACTTCGCGGTACCTGCAAGACAGGTACATGAACCTCACGGACCTGCACCGTCGGCTCTTGCGCGATGTCCTGGACATAGGGGTCGCGCATGGCTTTGTCATCACTGGCGGCTACGCGGTCCAAGCGCACGGACTAGTGAACCGGTTCAGCCGTGACCTGGATGTCGCCACGCAAAGTCCTGCTCAGATGGAGGTGATTGCTGCCGCTCTCGCTGACGAACTCACCGCTCGCGGCTGGCAGGTCAGGAAGATCGAGGCGGACCCGTTGTCGGCGCGGATGATGGTCATCGATCCGGTCACCGGGGAGTCCTGCGAAGTCGACGTGCTGAAGGAGGCCTTCTACCATCCGCCGCAGGCCACAGAGTACGGTCCGGTGCTGGCTCTGGAGGATGTGATCGGCACGAAGGTTCGTGCTCTCGCTGACCGTGGCGCAGCCCGCGACCTCATCGACGTGCGCGCGGCATCCAGCCTCTACAGCACTGCGGACCTGGAAAACCTTGGCCGCCGACATGCACGGGACGAGTTCAGGCTGGCGGATCTCGCGGCACGGCTGGACGGTGCTGAGTGGTTCGAGGACGAAGCCTTCACGGCCTACGGCCTGACCGAGGATGAAGTGTCTGGTTTGCGGGCCTGGGCGCGCGAGTGGTCTGACGACATCGCCGACCGCATCAGCGAGCAGGTCATCGAGGACGACCTGCCCTGAATCCAGCTCCTGGCGACATTGCCCAGCCCAGTGACTTCCGGCAGATCAGCCGTCTGGCTGAAGCAGTGACTTCTATGACACACCCATCAAGAGAAGTGTCACAATCGCGACACGGGCTTGCCCACCCCGTTCGGCCCCGGCAACCGCGATCCGGTCACCCGCGCCGACCGTAAGGTCGACACTGTCCAAGACAGTTTGGGGGCCGTGAAGGACACCGCATCCCAGTTCCACCGGCGATCGCCGACCACAACCCGGGACGCGGCGGCGGCGCTGGCCGACGGCTCCACCGGGGCCCCGGACCGAACCGGAACCGCCAATGGCCCAGGCAACCCCTGACGCCATCCCCAGCCCAGCGAGCATGCGGATGCTCGGCTTAGCCAACACGGCCGAGATCACTGCGTCGCCGATCGGCGAGGAATGTGGGCTGAATGCCCGAGATGAATGTGGCCTGGCGTACAAAAGATTGTCCATGTGCCCACATTTATCGAACACGGTGATCACCAAGGGGAGCGTGCGCGGGCCGTGAGGACGTGCGGCTCGGCGGTTGGCGGCCCCTGTAACCTGCCGGAAACACGGAGGCGGGAGACTGAGCGCATGGACAGGCAGGAAGAGTTCGTGCTCCGGACGCTGGAGGAACGCGACGTCCGTTTTGTCCGGTTGTGGTTCACCGACGTCCTGGGGTTCCTGAAGTCGGTGGCGGTGGCGCCCGCTGAGCTCGAGGGGGCGTTCGCCGAGGGGATCGGGTTCGACGGGTCGGCGGTCGAGGGGTTCGCCCGCGTCCACGAGGCGGACATGATCGCCAAGCCCGACGCGGCCACGTTCCAGCTGTTGCCCTGGCGTGGTGAGGAGTTCGGGGTGGGCAGGATGTTCTGCGACATCATGCTGCCGGATGGTTCACCGTCCTACGCCGACCCCCGCTACGTGCTCAAGCGCGCCCTGGCCCGTGCCGCCGACCTCGGCTTCACCTTCTACACCCACCCTGAGGTGGAGTTCTTCCTGCTCAGGGAGAAGCCCCCGCTGGGCGGCCAGCCGCAGCCGATTGACTCAGGCGGGTACTTCGACCACACGCCGCACAAGATCGCCCACGACTTCCGGCACGTCTCGATCCAGATGCTGGAGCAGATGGGCATCTCGGTGGAGTTCAGCCACCACGAGGGCGCGCCCGGCCAGCAGGAGATCGACCTGCGCTACGCCGATGCGCTCACCACGGCCGACAACGTCATGTCTTTCCGGCTGGTGATGAAGGAGGTCGCGCTCCAGCAGGGCGTGTACGCCTCGTTCATGCCCAAGCCGTTCACCGAGCACCCGGGCTCGGGCATGCACACCCACCTGTCCTTGTTCGAAGGCGACCGGAACGCGTTCTACGAGCCGGGCGCGGAGTTCCAGCTCTCCAAGGCGGGCCGCGCGTTCATCGCGGGCCTGCTGCGCCACGCCGCCGAGATCACCGCGGTCTGCAACCAGTGGGTCAACTCCTACAAGCGGCTGTGGGGCGCTGCCGAACGCACCGCTGGTGCTGGCGGCGAAGCCCCGGCATATGTCTGCTGGGGGCACAACAACCGCTCCGCCCTGGTCCGGGTGCCCATGTACAAGCCGCACAAGGGCAACGCCACCCGGATCGAGTTCCGCTCACTCGACTCCGCCTGCAACCCCTACCTGGCGTTCGCGGTGATCCTGGCCGCTGGCCTCAAGGGGATCGAGGCTGGTTACGAGCTGCCGCCCGCGGCCGAGGACGACGTGTGGGCCCTCACCTCCGCCGAGCGGCGGGCGCTGGGGATCGACCCGCTGCCGCAGAGCCTGGACGCGGCACTGCACGTGATGGAGGGCAGCGAACTGGTCGCGGACGCACTGGGCGAGCACGTCTTCGACTTCTTCCTGCGCAACACGCGTGACG
>DASYYE010000120.1:0-8576 GCA_035946955.1 Streptosporangiaceae bacterium
ACTTCGCCGCCTTCGAGCAGCCAGCCATCTTCGTCGACGAAGTCCGCGCCGCATTCCGCTCGTTCCGCGGCGGATGATCTTGGTGGGTGCCGTCCTAATGAGCCTCAGACCCTGTCAGATCGGCACCCACGATCGGCTGACGGCCGCAAAAGGAAGCCCTAGCTGCCCCAACCGCCATGAACAGTTCGCCCGATCCGGGCGAAAGGTGCCAAACAACCGCGACGGGAACTCTCGCAGCGCGCCGAGCGCCGGGTTCCGCGGAAGGACTGGCTGCCCGGCAGAGAGAGAAAACGGCCGTGCGGCCTACATACGGCAATCAGATATATAAGCGACTCATGCCTACATTACATCAGACGATACGAGTGGAATACAGCTTAAAAGTCTCGCTAGTCCTAGGATTCTTCGCCGACCCAACCTCCGTTACATCACCACCTAAATCAGTCTACCTACTTTTGGCCGGCTTAGTAACTGGCGCGTATGATGGCCGCATCGCAGTTCAACCACCACGAACAGGAGACCGCGATGTCCGAGTCCTATTCACTCGCCACTGAACCCGAAGGCGTCGTCCCGTCGCTGATTGAGCGATTTAACTCCGGCAAGGTCAGCGCGATGATGGGCTTGTACGACTCGGAGGCCGTGCTCATCGCGGACGACGGCCGAACCGTCACTGATCGCGCCGAGATCGCTGCCGAACTCGAGCGCGATCTCAGCCTCGGCCTGCCGTTGGAGGCCAGGGCGCGCCATGTGTTCGTTGCAGGCGATATCGCCGAGATCGTGGTGGACTGGTCAATTGATGGCACAGGTCCCGACGGCGAGCACGTGCACGTCGAAGGCTCGGCAAGCGATATCGCGCGCCGCGGCGCGGATGGACTCTGGCGGAACCTGATCGACAATCGTCGTGGGACGGCGGTGCGACAGCCCGCCTGACACGTGTGCGCCACGGCAGCTCTCGGCGATGGACCCACTGTTCAGCGCGGCGTCGACGATCATCGCCACGTGGTGAAATTGCCCGTATCACGGAAGATTAGGTTTCCACGCTCAAGCCTCACGTGAACGGGCCGTCGGTTGGGTAATACCACTGCGCTTCATGTGGAAGGCGGTAGGGGTCCCGCGGGTAGTTAGGGTCTCGGTTGCGGGCTACCGGGCAGGGATGGCGAGAACTTGGGGATGGGCCCGGCCGTAGTGCGCGGTCAGGACCTCGCTGAGATTGCCGGGCCGGTACGCAACGGTGCGGTGACATATCTCGCAGCGCGTGACCGGTAGATGGGTAATGGTGACCGGAAAGCGGCGGGAACTTGGCTTGCTCATCATCTCCATGATGCCAGGCCCGCCAGCGTGATCTTGCTGTACCAGACGGTGCGTCGCGGTTAGCGGCAGCCTCGGGCCGAGTGATCCGGGGCAGATGTCCGTCCCCGGGCAGCTATGACCAACAGGCCGTCAGGCACTCCAGCTCGAACGCTCGGACGCGGCAGATGAGGATGGCGTTCTGCGGTCTCGGTTCCATGCTTGGCGTGATCAGGATCCGTGCGGCTAAACCAGGTGACCTGCGGGGGGAGAGCGTGGTTGGGTTCCGAACATGCCGAGTGTGATTAAGTCCGTTTCCTTCGATGCTGTCGATGCGCTCGCTCTCGCCAGGTTCTGGGCGGCTGTCTTTGGCTCGGATGTGGATGAGGCCTCGACCACGGACAAGGCGTTCGTCGAGGCCGCAGGCTGGGGTGGGCCGAACATCTGGTTCACGAGGGTCCCTGAGCCCAAGGCCGCGAAGAACCGCGTGCATTTCGACCTGCGGGCTCCGGAAACCGTCGCCGCCGAGGTGTCGAGGCTAGAGAAGCTGGGGGCCACCGTCCTCTCCAGCCATGTCGGCCACGCCGTGATGCAAGATCCGGAGGGTAACGAGTTCTGCGTCGAACCCGGTCCGCGATAGCAGTTCCTGCCCCGGCGACGAGCGCCAGCTGCTGGCCGCGGCACACGATCCAGCAGCGGCATGTGCGCGTGTTTACGTTGCCGGTGATTATGGATGGTTAGCAGGCCAGGTCGGCTGGCGGGTGCGGCTGCTGCCTGTGGGTGTTGGGTGGGCAACGGCCTGCATGAGCGAGGGAGATGAGTCTGGGTGAAGCCTGTACTGGAGGGCACCGTCGCGCTGGTGACCGGGGCGTCGAGTGGTATCGGCGCGGCCACCGCATCTGCCCTGGCCGCCCAGGGCGCGGCCGTGGCGCTGGCGGCGCGGCGCGGGGACAGGCTGGGCGCGCTCGCCGCTGACATCCGGGAGCAGGGCGGCAGCGCGCTGGTGCTGGAGTGTGACGTGACCGACGAGCGGCAGGCGGCCGGTGCGGTGGAGCGCACGGTGGGCGAGCTGGGACGTCTGGACACGCTCATCAACAACGCAGGCGTGATGCTGCTCGGCCCCGTGGCCGGAGCGCCGGTGCCGGAGTGGCAGCAGATGGTGCAGCTCAACGTGCTCGGCCTGCTCTACTGCGCACACGCGGCCTTGCCGCACCTGCTGCGCGCCGCCGAGGACGAGCCGCGCCACGTCGCCGACATGGTGAACATCAGCTCAGTGGCGGGCCGGGCGGCCCGTGCCGGCAATGGCGTCTACTCGCTGACCAAGCACGGTGCCGGCGCGTTCAGCGAGTCGCTGCGCCAGGAGGTGACCAGGCGGTATGTGCGCGTCTCCCTGGTCGAGCCAGGGGCGACGGCAACGGAACTGGCCAGCCACAACCGGCCCGAGGTGCTGGAGAGCATCCGAAGCCAGTTCGGGCAGAGGATGGACGCCGCCGACATCGCTGACGCCATCACCTACATCGTCACCCGCCCGCGGCATGTCGCGGTCAATGAGATGCTGATCCGCCCCACCGAACAAGAGCGATGACCCGGCACGGGCTGGTCATAGCGGCCCGATCCGCGGCATGACAGTGCGTTCGGCGGCGACGCCGATCACTACCAGCTACCCTGCCAGGCGGCATGCCAGCATCACATGTGCGATGCTGTGGATATGGTCGTCCCGGGAGGAGGTCTGCATGACTGACGCCGCGCTGGAGCCTGAAGGTTCCGAGGAAGAGATCAAGCGCAAGTTCCGCGAGGCGCTGGAACGCAAGCGCGCCAAGCATGCGGACGCGAACGCAGCCCGCGGTGGCAAGGACGCCGGGAAGATCCACGGCGCCCGCGGCCTGGCCCGGAGCCGGCGTTCGTTTCGCCGCAAGACCGGCGGTTGAACGGATGACTGGGCGCACCATGCAGCGGCCGAACGACCATCAGATGAGCGCAATAGCGCGAAGATCGCCATCCCGTCACCGAACGACCATCTCAGCGCGATACGCGGCATGACAGTGCGTGGCTGTGTTGAGTCGCGAGGGCGGGGATCGCAGGAGGGCAGGATTGTTCACGAAGCGGTCAGACCCAGCAGGCCAGTCTGGCTTGCTGGCGACGCTGGCCCCATTCGGGGTATCGCATCTGGCCGTTAGCGGCTATGACGCTGCGAGAGTTGGCGGGCAAGCGGATCGTCGCTGGTGCTGTCGACCGCCGATCACCAGCCGAGGCTAGCCGCGTGCGATGCCGGACGGTGTTCTGCCTGGCGAAGATAGTGCCAGCAGCCCGCGCTGGCGGTGGTATCGCAGGCGGCCGCGGTGCCGGTCAGGCTCTGGCGGTAATCAGGCGGTAGCCGAGGTCAAGCTGGGTCAGTTCCAGCAGTCCGGCGTGCTCGCGCTGCCAGCGGCCCGACTGCAGGTCTGCAGCCAGCCGGGCCAGACCGACCCCGACCATGCCGCTGCCGGTCTTGGTGAACAGCGACATCCCGGCTTGCACTGCCGGGTCGAGATAGGCATCTGGCCGCCGCCAGAAAGCGGCGCCGAACCCGTCGGTGCAATCGTGCGGTACGGGGACCGGCGTGATGACCGGATCGGCAAGCAGCGACATGAGCCGGTCCACCGGCACCGCCAGTGCGGCGTCGGCGGCTCGCACTTCCGGGAGATATTCCGAGAGCAGCCAGAACTTTTCGCCGATCACGTCGGCGTCCCAGGTCAGCACGACCAGGCGATGCCTAGCGATCCGGCGCATCTCGGCGATCCCGGCCGCCAGGTCAGTCCAGTGATGCACAGTCAGCAGCGCCAGGGCCGCGTCAGCGCAGTTGTCGCGGAGCGGCACGTGCTCAGCGGCTGCCATGATCGCGGGTGCTGCTCCGTGCGGCCGCTGGCCGATCATGGTCTGGCTAGGCTCGATGGCGGCGATAGTCTGGGCCGGCTCATACGAACCCGTTCCGGCGCCGACGTTAACGACAGACGCGGATCCGGCCAGCGCCTGGCCGATCTGCGCTGCGACCCGCGGGTCAGCCCGGCGGGTCGCACTGTAACTGCGGCCCAGCGTGTCATACAGCGCCATCGACATGATCCTCGCACGACGGTTGCGCAATGGTGCCTCAGCGGCATAGAAAGCGTGCGATTCGTGCGGCAGGCTCGGTCTCATGCGGTTCGACCGACTGCGATGCGGAAAGCTTGGAAAAAGTCTTGGCCGGGGTGTCGTATCGACACGAGTGCGTTCGTGGAGAAGGTGAGCGGCAGTCGTCTGGGCTGCCCGTGAGCAGAGGAGCTTGAGATGGCGTTACCCGCCGGATCCAGCCCCTGGCCGGCCAGAAGAAATGGCGCACTGTCACCATCTACGCCATCACCAGCCTGACCGCCAGCCAGGCTGACCCCGCCCAGCTCGCCGCCTGGATCTGCGGCCACTGGCAAATCGAAGCCCTGCACCACGTCCGCGACGTCACCTACGCCGAAGACGCCTCCCAGGTCCGGACCCGCAACGGCCCCCAGACCATGGCCACCCTCCGAAACCTGGCCATCGGCATCTTCAAGCTCGAAGGCGCCAGCAACATCGCAGCTGCCACTCGCTACCACGCCCGTAACGCAACCCGAGCCCTGGCCACTCTCAGACTCATACCGGCATGACCAAAACGGACATCACGCCACTATGCCGGGGCCTTGGGACTGGCCGTCGCTGCCGCCGAGCAGGAAGACGAACCGCTCCAGGTCGGCGCAGCCGGGCCAGGCCGTAGGCGGGGTGGCCGACGAACTGTTCCAGGGAGGCGGCCGGGGCTGCGGGCCAGCCATTCGCTGAGGAATTGCAGCATCAGGCGCACCCCCTCGGGGTCACCCCACGGTGCCCGGATCACCAGTTCGCACCCGGCCGGTGCCCCGATCATGCCCCGGGCCGGGTCGCTGCTGGGTTGCTGAGAAGGCCGGCGACCTCCAGAAAAAATCAAGCATCCATCCAGTCCCTGGTCCGCATAATGGCTGGGTCGGTTTATGGCCTGGACTTGTGCGTCTACGGTGAGGGTGAGATCTGGGTCCCGTCCGGCTCCGGCTGGTGGGACGAGGCCGGCCAGGCCACCACCGCGACGGTCTGCTGACGGCTGGGACGTGCTAAGGGGTATTGATGCGACGGCACCGGGTGATGATGGTTCTGGCGGGTGCGGTGGCGGTGTGGTGCGCGGCGCCGTCGGCCGTCTTGGCCGCGTCGGGCGCCGGGCTGGTCGCCCGGGCCGGCACCTGGCGCACGGCGATCGAGGTGCCCGGCCTGGGTGCGCTGAACGTCGGCGGGGATGCCGGGTTGCTCTCGGTGTCGTGCGGCTTGGCGGGCAACTGCGCGGCCGGCGGATTCTACACGGACGGCTTCCGTCACTCCCAGGCGTTGGTGGTCAGCGAGCGGAACGGCGCCTGGGGCAAGGCGATCGAGGTGCCCGGCTCGGCCGCCCTGAATAAGGGCGGGGATGCCTTCGTCCGCGCGGTGTCGTGCGCCTCGGCGGGCAACTGCGCCGCCGGCGGGGGCTACCACGACGGCTCCGTTCGTGAGCAGGCGTTGGTGGTCAGCGAGCGGAACGGCACCTGGGGCAAGGCGATCGAGGTGCCCGGCCTGGGCGCGCTGAACGCCAGTGGGGATGCCGTCGTTTCCTCGGTGTCGTGTGCCTCGGCGGGCAACTGCGCCGCCGGCGGGTTCTACGGTGACGGCTCCGGTCACGCGCAGGCGTGGGTGGCCAGCGAGAAGAACGGCGCCTGGGGCAAGGCGATCGAGGTGCCCGGCTCCGGGACCCTGAACAAGGGCGGGGTTGCCATCGTCTCCTCGGTGTCGTGCACCTCGGCGGGCAACTGCGCCGCCGGCGGGTTCTACACCGACGGCTCCGTTCACGCCCAGGCGCTGGTGGCCAGGGAGACGAACGGCGCCTGGGGCAAGGCGATCGAGGTGCCCGGCTCGGGCGCCCTGAACGCGGGCGGGAATGCCCAGGTGGCATCGGTGTCGTGCGCCTCGGCGGGCAACTGCGCCGCCGGCGGGTTCTACACCGACGGCTCCGGTCACCGGCAGGCGCTGGTGGCCAGGGAGACGAACGGCACCTGGCGCCCGGCGATCGAGGTGCCCGGCTCGGGCGCCCTGAACGCGGGCGGGAATGCCCAGGTGGCCTCGGTGTCGTGCGCATCGGCGGGCAACTGCGCCGCCGGCGGGTCCTACACCGACAGCTCCGGTCACCTCCAGGGGTTCGTGGTCAGCCAGACGAACGGCACCTGGCGCACGGCGATCGAGGTACCCGGCCTAGGCACCCTGAACAAGGGCGGGGTTGCCGTCGTCAACTCGGTGTCGTGCCGCTCGGCGGGCAACTGCGCCGCCGGGGGACCCTACAAGGACGGCTCCGGTCACATCCAGGCATTCGTGGTCAGCCAGGCCTAGGGCGGCTCGTGCGTTCGTGCTGCGTAAGACCCGGCCTACAGGCCCGCTCGCCCGCCGCCCCCGCCGCTGATCTGCTTCTTGCCGTCTCCGTGACCCTGGAGCAGGTCGGCCCTGGCCAGCACCTCGTCGGCCAGCTCGGCCGGGGTGAGTCACGCGGGCATTGAGCCGCTCGCGGAGCACTGCGGCGTCCGCCTCCAGGAAGACGTGCAGGACCTCCTGGCCCGCGTCGGCCAGGCCGCCGAGGATCTCGGCCCGGTAGGCGTCGCGGATCAGCGACATCGGGACGATGAGCATGTCCGCGTGGTGCCTGCGCAGCGACAGCGCCGTCGCGACGACCAGTTCCCGCCAGCTCGGCAGGTGCTGGAAATCGCCGTTGGGCCGCACCCACTTCCACAGCATGAGGCCGACGTCCTCCGGGTCATACACCACCGCGTCCGGGAGCCGCCGGTGCAGTTCCTCCGCCAGCGTCGTCTTCCCCGCGCCGAACCCGCCGTTGACCCAGATGATCACCGGCACAAGCTATCCGGTTAATCCCATGGCGGCGGGGATGGGTTGCACCGGCATCGCCTGTCTCCGGTCAGGCTCGTCGAGGCTGCCGGCTTGACGGTTAATATCGACTATCGATAGCCTATCGATAGTCGATACCTAGCTGCAGGGCCGGTGACAAGCCCTGGCACCCGCTCAGGGAACGAGGACGCCAGTGACCACCAGCCCGGACGCTGATCTCCTGGCAGGGCGGGATCGTCGTGGCCGGCGGCCGTATGCGAGTCCGGCACTGCTCCGGTTCCTGGCCGCCGCGTCGCTTCTGGTCGGCCTGGCGGCCGCCTTCTACGGCGTCGCATACGCAGTTAACGGCGCGACACGGGCTGGGGCACCGGTCGCTGTCTTCGTCCGGATCAGCGACCTGGGCCGCCTCCAGATTCACCAGGCCACGAGCGCACGATACTGGCTGCAGGCGGGCACCGGCCAGGTCACCTTGCACGCTTCGGGCTCGACGGTGGCCGAGTGGCTGGCCAGTCGCGGGGGCGGTGCGGTGGTGGGCCTGTGCCTGGGGTTCGGCGCGGTGCTGCTGCGCAGGCTCCTGCTGTCGATCGGGTGCGGGCAGCCGTTCCGGCGCGGCAATGCTGCGCGGATCGCGGGGATTGCCGGGCTGATCGCGGTGGCCACCCTCGCAGCCGGGGTGCTGCCCTACGTGGCGGCGCGCCTTGTCCTGGACCGGCTGGGCCTGGGCGGGCCCGGCAGCCCGGTGATTGCGCACCTGGCCATCTCCCCGGTGCCGCTGCTGCTGGCGCTGTTCCTGCTGGCGGTCGCTGAGGCATTCCGGCGGGGCGCGGAACTGGCCGAAGACGCCGATGGGCTCGTGTGACCGTGGGGACCATGAGCGGGGGCACCGAGCACCGCGTGGTCTGTCATCTGGACAAGATGCTCGCGGAGCGGGGCATGACGCTCGCCGAACTGGCCGGCCGGGCCAGGATAACCGTCGCGAATCTGTCCGTACTGAAGAACAACCGGGCCAGGGCAGTCCGCTTCTCCACTCTCACCCAGCTGTGTGACGTGCTCGGATGCCAGCCCGGCGACCTGTTCGCAGTCGAGCACCTCAAAGACATCAACTGAACGGGGACCCGGGGCGGACCGCCGCAGCGATGAAGCGGCCGACGTTCTTCTGAGCGCTGAGGGTTCTGCGCGCCGATGCGGCGGCGCGTCCGCGTGTCAGCGCACGGCCGGGTACGTGCCGGGCTGGGCATCCGGGCCATCGGTGTCCGGGCTCGGCTCGGCCAGGTCGAGGTACCCGGGCATCCACCTGATCACCTCGGCGCGGAACCGCCCTTCGCATTCGAGCTGGCAGAGCACGCCGATGCCGGCGGTGG
>DASYYE010000121.1:0-22966 GCA_035946955.1 Streptosporangiaceae bacterium
GAATCACCCCAGGTCAGCATGGTCGTGACGTACCGGCCGACGGACGTCGGACACGACTCCCTGCTACGCCTCCTCCCATCGCGGCTGCGACCGGGCATCCGGTTCGAGAGGATCACGCTCCAGCCGCTGAGCAAGGCGGAAACGGCCAGGCTTATGTCATCCATGCTGGATGACCAGCCTATTGGCGCAGACTTTGCGACTTTCCTGCACTCTCATACTGATGGGATCCCGTTCGCCGTCGAAGAGACGCTGCGCCTGATGCGGGACAGGGCGGACATAGTCTGCCTTGATGGAGAGTGGAAACAGCGGGAACGCAGCGCCATCAATGTGCCACCGACCGTCAGAGACGCCATCCTTGAGCACGTACAGCGGCTAAGTACTACCGCCCAGTCACTGCTTCACATTGTGGCGGTGCTCGGATCGGGGGAAGGTGAAGACATACTGGCAACGATCTCAGACCTGCCCCTGGAAGACACTCGCACCGGCCTTCGTCAATGTCTAGAGTCTGGATTGCTTCGCGAAGAGTCCAGTGGGCGGCTGGCGTTCCGGCATGCACTTGCTTCCCGTGCAGTTTACGAGTCGATCCCAGGCGTCGAGCGCCGGAGACTGCACCAGCGGGCGGGACTGGCGCTAGAGAATGCTGTGCCACACGATCCCGGTAAGCTGACTCGACATTTCCGCGAGAGTAACGATCATGCAAGATGGGCACAATACGCAGAACAGGCGGCCCATCTAGCGCTGGCGTCTGGCGACGAGATGGCTGCAACCTTTCTGCTCTACGACGTAGTAGTCAATGCAGACCTGCCAGCGAACCTCGTAGTTCACCTCGTGAACCCCATCTCCTTTTCCGCGTTCCCCAATGACAGTTACTTTCGAAACATAGCCCGGGCACTTGACTCCGCACTGGAGGCAGGCCCACTAGGGGTGGCCGAGAAAGCACTCGCCCGGTACCAGCTCGGGCGGATGTTTGTGGCGCTGGATGACTACTCCTCAGCCCAGGAACAGTTCATCATGGCAGTTCCGGGCCTTGAACCTAGCTCCGAGGAATCCGTCCGCGCCATGAGCCTGCTCGGATGGCCACGGGGAACGGTTCTTGACCGGGCAGCCCATCTGAGCTGGCTTGACCGGGCAGCCGAGCAGATGGGCCCTTCAATAAGATCAGTCTATGACCTCACCAGTGCCGTGAATATCATCACCGCCCGACTCATGCTAGGCGATGAGGCCGGCTGGGAACTCCTGGGAAGGCTGCCAGAGCCTTCCTCTGCGCGCGAAGAGCTGCAAAAAATGCGTGCCGAGTGGAACGCAGGCGACATGGCCATGCGCTGGGGACGGTATGCCAAGGCCCGGGAGCAACTCACCAGGGCACGCCAAAGGTCGGTAAAACACGGGCGCACCAGGCAAGAGAACGAAATTACCGTGAGCTTGGCCCACCTGGACTGGTCCACCGGAAAATGGGACGGTCTCGCCGAACGGCTCGAGAACCTTGCCCACAGCGACCTCGACCAGGGGGGTATGAGTGAGCTGCTTTGCATCACCGGCCTACTCGATTTTGCCCAAGGTGCCGCCACGAAGGCAGAGCCGCGCCTGCTGGAATCATTCCGTCAGTCCCAGAGCTTTGGGAACATGGAAAATGCGGTGGAACCAGCCGCAGCACTGGCTCGGATCTATCTCGCCAATGACAGGGTCAATGATGCCATTGAACTGACCTTGGAAGGTATGGATTCCATCACTTTGAAAGGTCTCTGGATATACGCCACGGATATCGTTCCTGTGAGGGCTGCTGCGCTAGCTGCCATCCGTGAACACAAGGAACTGAACACCCTCGTCATGTCATTCGCCGAAAGCCTCGCGGACCGGGGAGCTCCAGCAGCACATGCGGCATTGAAAGTCACCGAAGGCATTCTTGCTGAGGCACAGGGGCGCTACCCTCACGCCGCTGGTCTGTTCGCTGAAGCCAGCCAGGCATGGCAGGCACTTCCGCGGCCCTATGACGCTCTGCTGGCCCAGGAGCGCGAAAGTGTGTGTCTCCTGGCTGCCGGGCAGGATGACGCTGCCAAGACCAAGCTGGCGTCAACGTTTGAGAGCCTTTACCGGCTCGGCGCACGTGGTGACGCGAGCCGTCTGAAGAAGACACTGCGCAACTGGGGTGTGGCAGCCCGCTGGCCCGGCCGCGGAGGCAGGCCGAGCTATGGAAACCAGTTGTCACCCCGTGAGGCCGACGTGGTGCGTTTGCTGATCGATGGCCGCACCAACCGGCAGATCGCCGACGTGCTGGTGCTCTCCACGCAGACAGTCGCCAGCCATCTGCACTCTGCCATGCGCAAGCTTGGGGTTTCGTCCCGTACCGCGCTGGCCGTCCGCGCATCGGAACTTGGCATGGCCGAGCCTGCCTCGACACCTGGCACTCACAACGAAGCGGACACATGATGCGTTCCGCTGCCACCACTCACGACTTGCCGCAGCTCAGATGAGCGAGCTGTAGTTCACCGGTCATCGTCGCGAAGTTGTACGTCTGGCCGACAGCCCAGACGTCATCCGGCCCACTGCCGCCCATGCCGTAATAGCCGTATTGCAGGCCGTACTCCTTGGGACCAGGAACCGGCTGAGCCGACCAGGTCTTGCCGTCCCAGTGCAGAAAGCTCGCCTGAACCCCATTGCTGCTGACCGCCCAGACGTCATGCGGTCCGGCGGCGTATACACCATCGACGCCGGCATAGCGCAGGTGCGGCACGCCGCGCGCAACATTCCAGGTCACGCCGTTCCAGTGCTCGACCAGGGCACCGACGGGTCCCCGTGGCCCCAGCTCAGCCTGGCCCCCCGCCACCCAGACATCGCGCGGCCCCGCAGCGCTGATCGCATACAGACTTGATGCGCCGTGGCCTTTCGGGACAGGGATAACGTTCCACCGGGCGCCGTCCCAGTGCTCAACCAGAGGGATCGCCCCATCTGGGCTGACACCCTGCGAGCCGACCGCCCAGATATCTCGAGCTGAGACCATGGCGAGCCCGACGAGCGCCGAAACCCGCTGCGCAGCCGGGTTGGCGACGGTGACCCATTGGGTGCCATTCCAGTGCTCGATCAGGGCACCGCTTGGGCGATTGCCCGCCTGGAAGGATTCGCCCACGGCCCATGCACTGATGGGAGAGACGGCCACCACCCGGCTCACCCGGAGCCAGTCCGTCGCGGGCCGGGGGGACACCGCAGGTGGCACGATCATCCAGCGCCCGCCATGCCAGCGAGCCAGGGTGTTACCAGTCACGGCGCTGCCCAGCACCCAGCCGTCTGAAGAGGAATCAAAGGATTCGTCGCTGACGGTCGTCCCCACCGCTTCGGTGAGATCATCGTGAGGCAAGGGTGCAAACTTACTGACTGAGCTGCCATCCCAGTGCAACACGTCAGGGTTTGGATTTCCGGCTGTCATCGTCTTGGGACTGACCACCAGAAACATGTCGCCGCGGGAGAGGACGTCGGGCAGGCCAACGCGGATGGTGTTGTCAAGCCCGTCGATGGGCACAGCCGGTTTGCGGACGAGCCTCCACGTCGGCGTACACGCCTTCGCTTGGACAAGGCTGGCCCCGCTTACTTCACCCGCCATGCTTGTCGCGAGCAGTGCGATCGCCGCGACCGCTGCCATTGTCGTGCTGCGCATGGTTCTCCTAGAAAGCGCCGACGCCATCGGGGGTGCCCCATCCGGTGGGGCCGTCGTAGCCCTTGCCAGCACGGCACAGGTAGCCGCCGCCGCAGAACCCATTGGACCCGGCGGTGACGTCGAACAGATCGCCGTGGTGTGCATACAGGTAAGGCCCGGGGGTGATCGAGGAAGCGTTGTGTGCCAGCGCGAAAACGCCAGCGACCAGGGGAGAGGCGACGCTGGTGCCACCGACGTCATCCCAGCCGGTGTAGTTATAGCTGTCATAGACGTTTACCGGCGTAGCCGGGTCGGCCACGGCTGCCACGTCGGCGACGGTCCGCATGCCACACAATGGGTCGTGTTGCCAGGAAGGCTTGGCGACGTACGCCGAGCATCCCGAGCCTGACCCGGTCCACGCAGTTTCCGACCAGCCACGCTTGCTGGTGGAACGGTAGAGGGTGGTACCGCCGACCGCGACCACAGTGGCGTAGGCAGCGGGAACGGCGGCCACTCCGAACCCGGAGTCCCCGGACGCTGCGGTAATGACAACGCCTGGATGGTCGTAGTGGCGGGCAAAGACTGTATAGCCTTGGGCTTCGGGAGCCTCGTAGCTGTTGGAGATCACGTTCGCACCGAGCCTGACAGCCGTGTCTGCTGCGGCACCGAGGTTCCGCAACGCGTTGTTACGGGCCTCAACTAGCAGGATGGCGCAGTGTGGGCAGACTGCGGAGGCCATGTCTAGGTCAAGGGACTCCTCAAGCGCCCATCCCTGGTCCGGCCGGGGATAACTGCCTTGCTGGCCTTGCTGGTTGACCTTGCGCAGGCATCCGGTGGCCACCGTGCACGGTGGCAGATGGTTGGCCTTCCGGTAGACCGTCAGATCGGCGGTCGCATTGGGGTCGTCGTACGCGTCCACGAGCGCAATGGTCTGGTGCTCACTGGTCGTCACGGACGGCAGCCGGTAAGCCGCCTGAAGGTCGGCGGCTGTGTACGGATGCAAGCCACTGGCGGCCGCACTGGCCCCAGACAGTGGGTGCCCGCTCGGGTCCGTGTCCTCGATCGCCAAGCATTGTGCGTATCCCGGCGACGGCGTTCCGGAGCACGCACCCCGGAAAACGACCCAGCCTGGGGCTGAGTCTGCCACTGGGGCAGGCGAGGCTGACGCCGGGCTGCCCGCTGCCGCGCCGAGACTCACTGCCAGGACTGCCACCGCGAATCCAACGGCCGACCCGCGACGGGCTCTCGCGCCAGCGGGGGGGTGATCTGGCATGGATGGCTCCCTTCCTGTTAACCAATGAGGCCGTAGGCGCGGATGGTCGTCTGGGTCACGCTGTTCCCGGCACCATCGCGGGCTGTTACCCGCAGTGACACGAATCCACTGCTGTGGCTGAGCGGTGGCTGGCTGATTATGAGGGCGAACCGGTCGGGCCCGGTGCTCGTAGCCGACCGCGGCGCAGTCCATGTCTTCCCATCATCGAAAGACGCTGACACGGTCGCCGTCACCCTGCGGGGGGCCGGCTCATTCTCCTGATGCGCGACCGTGAAGGCGACGCGGAACGGGGATCCAGCCCTTGCCTCGCCGTGAATGTTCAGAGCCAGGTTGTAACGGACGAACAGCAACTGCAGGAACGAGCACGACCGGGTGGCATCGGGGGCGCACTGCTCGGTGGCAGGCAGGCGAGCGGTGCGGTCACTGGGAACGGACCGGAATGTCCAGTCGGTCGTGCTGGCCGCAGGCTGGGCCTGGGGGATCGGCTGGGTCCAAACGAGCCGGTAGACCGCGGCCTGCGGCAACATCGGCAAGTCCACGCCGTACGGCTCCAGCTGGCCTCCCGGGATACCCGAAGAACTCAGCGCCAGCGTGCCATTGCGGTAGAAACGCAACCCGGACATGAGTCCTGTAGGCGGCCCCGGGAGGCCGTTATTGGAGAAATGGGAGGGGTCTGAATCGCCGAATGGCAGCAGGTAGAGGAATGCATTGTCATCCTGGCGGCAGGCGGGGCAGACCGACGTCGTCATCGGGTAGTTCCATGGCCCTGATGAGGTGACGCTCGTGAAGTTGGAAAACGAGTACCCGCTTGGCGCAACTTCAGATGGGACCAGGGGGGCCTTGTTCCAGGTTTGGGTGAGGTGCTCACCCGGCCGGATGGTGAGCGGTGTTGCCATCCTGTAAGCTGCCGCGCAACCGTAGGCACTATAGGTGAAGACCACCCAGCGATCTAGCCGGGGCTCACTTGCGAACCAGTACTCGGTATGGCTTCCCAGCGGAAATACATCGCCTCCGACATCGGGCGAGATTTGTAGGGTGTGGTTGACCAATACATGATAGATAAGGGGGACCATGTACCATGGACCATTCCCGCAAGATTGCCACGGGCTGCCGTACGATTTCTGATCGACGGCAGTCAGTTGGGAGCGGGGAACCAAATAGCTCTGAGCGGGGATGTTGCCCATGTGCGCGAAGTCAAGGTAGTACCTCGGGGTTGGTGCTCCGGAATTGCTCTGCGCGGTGTACAGCACGCTCGTCGCATCAAAGTACAGGGCACCTTCGGCGACCGAAGGGGTCGGCACGACAAACAATTGCCCGGCACCCGGCACACCCGGAAGGCGCTGCAGACCGAGTTCGGCACCAGTACCGTTAACACTGCCACCGCGGACGCTGGTGCGGATCAGGTCGATGGAATCAGCCCGCTGGGATATGGCTACATGGGGTGAGATCGTCGGATCGTAGGGCTTCGCGGCGCGGGCATCCAAGGTGGCCGAAAGGTTGGACCGTACCGGGACGTGCAGTTTGGCCATCAGCGTCGCGTCCCATCCATGGCCTGAGGACTGCGGCGTAATGATGTCGGCCATGATGCTGTAAGTGCCTTCAGGGACGCTGAACGCCATCGGTTTCAGATGGCAGCCCGTTGGGCCGCAGCCCCGGACGCCAGGTGCCGGAAACGCTCCGTTCACAAAGTAGGTCAACCGCGCGTCTTCGACGTTCTGTACCCAGACGATGGCGGCACCGAGCCCTCCGATCCTGTTGAAGAAATGGAGCGTGAGGGTGTGGAAGTGAAGGCCCTGACCGGCTCGTGTCATCATCGGAGGGGCCGGCAGCGGCGCTGGGAGCGGCGGCGCGCCAGGCGGCGGCGCTAGGGCGATGTACTTGACCCCGCGCAGCGGGGACACCGCAGCCGACGTACCCCCGCGTACTTGCCACTGCTCTGCCAGCAACCGTCCCAACCGCGCCGCGTTGTCTGGGAAGACATTGGCCATCGCAATGGGTCCAGGCCGGGAGGGGACGTCAACACCGGGGAGGTCGGCCCGCGCGGATGCACTTGTGTAGGTGATCTCGACTGGCGTGGGCGCGCTCGCGCCTAGCCCGGCCCTGGCGAGATAGCTGACGTCGAACAACCGCGGATCCAGAGTTGCGCCGAGGAATGGCACCGCTTCCGCAGGGACGACGTACTGGTCTCCGCTGTAGGTGAACCGCACGAAAGTCGAAGCCGGGGCCTTCCCTGACTCGTCGGAGAGCGGCATGACGGCCCCGCCGGCAGTTGACATACCGACCTGGACCTGTTCACCTGTCACCAGCGTGACCGTCGTGGTCAACTGCGGCCTCGACGTCGACGCGGGCGAGCCTGGGGCGGAGGGGCCGGGGATTGCCGGGCTGACGCCTACGCGGAGTGGGCCACCTGCGGTGCTGCCTGGCGACCCGGCCTCGGCGGCGGCGCTGCCGGGCCCTGACAGCGTCAGGCCGATCAGGGCGGCGGCTCCGCTGAGGACGGCCCCCGCACGCTGCGCTCGCAGCCGTGTCAGCAGACTGAGCCCAGCAGCTCTTCCCGTTCCCGTCATGTCACACTCCCCAGGGGTCATGAGGCGCGCCTCATTCTCCGGCTGTCGCGTCGCGGGTGACCATCAGTCAGATGATGGATTTAACTGACACCCATATCAGCGCTGTGCTTGACCGGTTTGTCGGCCGCAGCACCCAGATGCGTCGTTGTCTCGCATGGTTCGCTCCTTTCTCTTCTCTGCTGCTGCCCGCACGCAGCGGCGGTCAGCTACTTGATCAGCCCGTAGGCTCGGATGACCTGCTGGGCCACGGAGTTGCCGTTGCCCAGCGCCCTGCTCAAGATCACTAATTTGATGGTGAGGGCTCTGGCTGGAGGCACCGGCGGCCGGACAGGCGGGGTGGCCAGGACGAAGGAAGCAGTATCCCGGCGACGAACGCGCGGGCGACCAGTTCAGGAGCGTTGGTCACCGCTGCCCGGTCCCGCATGACCCGGATGTGGCCGACCACCGTCGTCTCGGCGATGAAGAGCTGCTCGGCCGCCTGCTGGGCGGTCATCCCTCTGGCAAGGAGCTCCAAGACCTCCGCTTGGCGGAGCGTCAAGTCGTTGCCCCCGCAGTAACGGCATGGACGCTGGGCACCTTGCGCAACTTGTGGCTGCAAGCGAGGTGCTCTGCCTCGTGGGTCGTTGTGACCCGTGGTCCTTGACATGCCACGATTCTGTGGCCGGACAGTCAGCCGCCACCATTGGGTAAGTGATGGATCTATCTCATCGAGTGACACGTTGGCAGGTAGACGAGGTGATGGAACAAACAGGCTCAGGCCTGCTCAACGTCACATGCTGCGGCACCCGTCCAACGACTTCGTCTGCCGCCCAGACGTGCCACAGCCTCAAGGTCGGCGACCGTGGACGACTCGTTCACTTGTCAGAGGCCCGGTCGGCCCCTGTGCGATGCCCCGACCGCAGGACCGAGCATGGTCAACCCTGTCGTGTCTCAATGTCGGGGAAGACGGGCATCTGGCTTGCTGTTCCTGCTGCGGGGACAGAATCACATGATCCCCTGGTTCTCGCAATAAGGGGCGTCCACGCATATAGCGCAATGGGGTACACGAAATACCCCCATCGGCTGGCTGGCGCTACCACGAAGATCAAAATATAGAAAGCGGCCAATCGATGCAGCCCTGAAGATATGGAATCTGGGGGACGCGCAATCAGTGAGACGCCTAGCGAGAAAACTACTACGATCAGCAGCCCCATCACTATCCAGTGGCCAGCCAACCCAGTGGCAGCAAGGAGATGCCCGGGTAGTGGGCTGGCTGCGGTTGAGTCCCGATGAGTTAGGCCCAGTGGAAACAGAACCGTGTTTCGCAGCATGCTTCCCGGATCAATGAGGGCCGCAGGAGCGGTGGCTATCACGACAGCTGAGGTGGTTGCAAATACGGCGGCAGTGAAGCGGGCCGCACGGAGCCTGCCATCACGAGCAGCTACCAGAGCGACGAATACCAAAAAAGCGGGCCATGCAGTAGCTTTCAAAGCACAAGAAACCCCGAGGGCCACGCCTGCCCATCCGGGCCGACTTGGTTCGTCGAGCAGGGCCGCTGCCAAGAGCAACAAACCGAGCACAGGTACGTCGGTGCCACCGAGAATCACGGGTAGGGCTATTACAGGAGAAGAAAAAGCGAAAGCCGTAAGTGTCAGCGCAGCGTGTCCAGTAAGTCGCCGGAAGGCGAGGAAAACCAAGACAGCGCCGCTTCCAGCGAACCATAGCCTCGGGTTTGCCAGCCACCCGGCAAGCCCAAATGCATGGGGCAACCCAAAGATAGCAAGGCCGGGCTCGTATGGGTTATAGGAAATTGGGGTCTGAAGTTGAGTGGTCGGTAGATACGGTGAACCATGGCGCAACAACAGCATTCCAGCGCGGGACACCACTTGTAGCGCACCCTCTCCCACTTGGGACATAGTCCGCCCACCAGTAACTTGCCAGATCAAGGGGCACGCGAGCGCTCCAGCGACGGCGATGGTTATGGCCGATCTCGCACCCAACACTATTTTCCATATCACTACAGCGAGCGCAGCCAAGCCGTATCCGACGGCCGCCCAAATCCCCCAAGATCGCTGCACCGGCTGGCCACTGAGCATCCCTATCCCACCAGCAAATACAGAACATCCTGCGTAGAACAGTGCCAGCCTTCTCCAGGCTGGCCATACTTCTGAGCTGGCCTTTCGGCCTGACCAAACATCGCCAAGTATCACAGTTATCACCTGTCACCAGCTTACTGGTGCCTCTAGCTCAGCCATCGTGGATGACTGTAGATTGTCAGGCCATGCGTGAGTCATCCGGAGACAACTCCGCGATTCACATCCGGCTCTACCCTGGCACCCCGGCCCTCCTGTGACCGACGTCCTCCGTGAGGCTGGCACGTCTGTTCTGCGAGGCGTTACGAGGAACCTCCGGCACGCGGACTGCTCTACAATGTTGGCAGGGCAACCTAGGCGACATACGGTATGTCGCGCAGGAGCCTACCGCACTGCCGGATGTGCCAGTTGCACCCGAAGGGACGACATGAAGGAAGGATCGGCGGCTACCTGGACATTTGTTGGCCCGGCTCAAGAATATGGTGAGTGGCTGACCACGCACCCAGAGGGCTTCGTTATCGCAGTGAACTCCCCGCAAGGAAATCTGCCTCGTACCCTCGGCGGGGACATTGACTTCGGAGCTTTGCAGGCCGACTCGATCTTCCCGGTGATTCATAGGGCCACCTGCTCTCGTATTGTTAATCCCGAGAGTGATGATCAGATGACCTGCGGTATCCGGGATGCAATTGAAGAGCTCTTTACATCTAGCCTCGTGGAGCAATGCTCGACGTGCTTTCCAAGATAGCATCACGCTGCCCAGGTCACTTTCCGCTGGGCAGCGTGACCATTTGGACTGGTGCTAGAACGGGTTTATCCGCTTTCGGCTGGGCACGACGGTGCTATGTCCGTTTACGTTGGCTGCGAAGAGTGCGATTTGGACGAAGGTCACGCCACCCGAACTGCTGTAGCTCTGGCTACCCAGGTCAAGCGTTGTCCCACACCCTCCCGCGTTCTCGTACGTATACGGAAGCCCATCTATAACGCCGTTCTGCACGAATCCGTTCTGCCAGGCGACTAGAGCGAATACGGATCGTTGATCGCACGCCTTATCTTCCAGCTTGATATTGGACAGGGTAAATGAGTCCGCATTGTGGAACGTGATACTCGCCTGGAAACACGCGATTGGGGAATTGTTAGGGCCTGTGTTGTTGCAGAAGTTGAAACCGGGCTGAGATTTCGTAACTGCCGCCTGGGAAGCAGTTGCCGTAGCCGCGGACGCAGTAAGGACGCCAGCAACTCCTATGGTGAGTGCGGCCATAATTCCGGCCACCCGGCGGAGTTTGAATGGAACCATTATTTACACCTCTTTCTATGCTTCCGTTCTGCCGACTTGCACGAGGGGACTGCGATACTGCAAATGTACTGACACCACTCCTATCTTCGAACGCGGGACGGACTTATCTCGCCGCCAACTGACAGGGCATTACGGTGTCAATCATGCAGTCGCCCTACTGACCGCGTACATCCCTAAAAATGGGGGTTTTGGCGCCTCGGACGGTCCATGCCACGGATTACCAGCTTGTCGCGGCGGCCCTGAACCGCCTCGAAGAAGAGGGCGTGGTCGTTCTTCCCTGGCGGTCGTGGCAGCAGCTGGGCGCCCTGGCACAGGACCCAGGGCTGCGGCAAAGTTAAGTGATCATGCTGGTGGCCTGGGTCCGGTGGTCAGCACTGACTTTCCGGCTGGTTCCCTGATGGGTCTGCCGGGGTGATCAGCGGTCGTGTCGTCTCAGCTGCCGAGCCCGTTGGCGAGCAGGTCGAAGGCCAGGTTGAGGTCATCGCGGAGGGCGGCTGGGCTGGGGTGGGGGTGCCCGCTGGCTAGCTGGGCCAGGTCGCGTTCTTGCAGCGCGCGTACGGCGCCGAGGATTGCGGCGGCGGTCACCCGGGGTTCGAGCTGGTCGGGGGTGGCGCCGGTGGCGGCAGCGATCTCGCACGCCAGCGCTTGTTCGTGCCGGTGGAAGATCTCTCGCTGCCGTGCTTGCAAGGCGGGGCTGGCTGCGAGGACGCGGGCGTGCGCGGCCAGCGGCCCGGATGCCGCCTGATCTGGCATGTGGCCTAGCCCTTGGGTGTAGAAGCGGCGGCAGGCGTCCAGCACCGATTCCCCGGGGCGGCGGTCCCGGACGGCCTGGATGAGGCCGGTCTCCATGGCCTGATCCTGGTCGAAGTACAGGTCTTCCTTGGCCGGGAAGTAGTTGAAGACGGTCTTCTTGTCCACCTCCGCCGCCTGGGCGATCTCGGCGATGGTCACGTGTTCGAAGCCGCGCTCGGCGAACAGCGCCGCCGCGGTGTCGGCGATCACCTGCCGCATCTGCTGCTTCTTGCGTTCCCGGAGCCCAGGCTGACTGGCCATGGAGCAATTATACACCACACAGAAACTTCTATTTGACAGAAACTTCTACTCGATGTACGTTCGGGGTACTCGCACGAGAGGGAGACCCTGATGACTGATCGCAACGACGCCATCCAGGCCGTCGGCCTGGTCAAGCGATACCGGGGCACCGCTGCGCTGGGCGGGGTGGATCTGCGGGTGCCTGCCGGGACCGTGCTCGGCCTGCTCGGCCCCAACGGGGCGGGCAAAACAACGGCGGTGCGGATCCTGGCCACGCTGCTGCCCATGGACGCCGGGCACGCCAAGGTCGCCGGGTATGACGTGGCTCGCGAGCCGGACCGGGTACGCGCCCGGATCGGCCTGGCCGGGCAGTACGCCGCGGTCGACGAACGGCTCACCGGGCGCGAGAACCTGGTCCTGGTGGGGACGCTGTATCACCTGGGCCGCAAAGCCGCAGCCCGCCGGGCGGATGAGCTGCTGCTCCGCTTCGGCCTGGCCGGCGCCGGGGACCGGCAGGCGAGGACCTATTCCGGCGGCATGCGCAGGCGGCTTGACCTGGCCGCGGCCATCCTGGCCGGTCCGCCGGTGCTGTTCCTGGACGAGCCGACCACCGGGCTGGACCCAGCCGCCCGGGCCGAACTGTGGCAGGCGGTGCGGGGCCTGGCCGCCGGCGGGACAAGCGTGCTGCTGACCACCCAGTACCTGGAAGAAGCCGATCAGCTCGCGGGCAAGATCGCGGTGCTGGCCGCCGGGCGGGTGATCGCTGAGGGCACCAGCGAGGAGCTAAAGCAGCGCTTCGGCGGCGAGCACCTGGAGATCACGGTCGGCCGCTCCGGGCAGCTGGCCGCCGCAGCGGCCATCCTGGCCCGTGCCGCCGGCACGAAACCCACGGTAGAGACCGCCAGCAGGCGGGCCAGCGTGCCCATGGGGGGAACGGCCCGCCGGATCGCCGCGGTCGCTGCCGAACTGGCCGCCGCGGGCATCGACCTGAGCGGGTTTGCTGTCCGCCAGCCCACCCTCGACGAAGTCTTCTTCAACCTCACCGGGCGCCGCGCATCCGGCACCCCGGCACCGGAAGGACAAGCGGCATGAGCACAACAACCTTCAAGATGGCCGCCAGTCCCGCGGCCGTCCGCCGGCTGGCCTGGACGATCAGCGACGCCGCCGCCGTAGCAGGCCGCAACCTGCGCCACATCCCGCGAGTCCCGGAGAAACTGGCCATGGTCAGCTTCCAGCCGGTCATCTTCGTGCTGCTGTTCGGCTACCTGTTCGGCAGCGCCATCACGGTGCCGGGCGGCAGCTACCGCCAGTTTGTGGTCGCAGGGATCTTTACTCAGATGATGGTCCTGGGCGCCTCCACCGCTGCGGTCGGCATCGCCGATGACCTGGCCAAAGGCCTGGTCGACCGGTTCCGGTCGCTGCCCATGGCCCGGTCCGCCGTCCTCATCGGCCGGACCACCGCCGACCTTGCATTGTCCGTGGTTTCCTGCGCGGTGATGGCCGGCGCCGGGTTCGTGATCGGCTGGCGGATCAGCCACGGCATCCCGGCGGCCCTGGGCGGGTTCGCGCTGCTGCTCCTGCTCGGTTTCGCGATGGCCTGGGTCGGCGCCCTGATAGGCCTGCTGATCCGCGACGTCGAGGCGGTCAACGCCGCCACCTTCGGCGTCTTGATGCCTGTCACCTTCCTGTCCAATGCCTTCATCCCGGTCAGCCACCTGCCCGGCTGGCTTCAGGCGATTGCCGCCTGGAACCCGGTCAGCGCCACCGTGACCTCCTGCAGGCAGCTGTTCGGGAACCACGCAGGCGCCCCCGCCTCATCCTGGCCCAGCCAGCACGCCATCGCCTTGTCCACGGGCTGGTCGGCGCTGATCCTGCTGACCTGCGCTCCGCTCGCCGTCCGCGCCTACCGCGCCGCCGCCATCCGCTGAGCCCGGCACCCGCACCAGCGCAGCCGGGGGCAATAAGCCCTCCGGGCCAGCCGGGGAAAAGCCCCGCCACGGCCGCCACCACCCACCGCATGGTCAGGCAGGTGCGACCGCCGCCGGGATCACCGGCCTGACCGCCTGGCAAGCCAACCCCGCCGGCCTCCTGGCCGGCAACCGCGGCCACTGGCAGGTAGAGAACCGAGAGCATCACGTGCGTGACCGGACATTCGACGAAGATCGTTCTCAGGTCCGCACCGGGGCATCCCCACGGAGGTGATACGAGCACGAGGACTTTGCCGATGGCCCTGGCACAGGACCGGGCACCCGGCTGTCCTAATCACGCCATTCACCCCGATGTCGCCAGATGTGCTGGTACCCTCCAGACCGAGGGGGTAGCGACCACTCGGGGCTGATCACTACACGACTGGTGACCCGATGCTGCGCGGCGACGACATCACTACACCGGCGCACGCCACAGAAAGCCCTGAGCCCAGCCCACGCCGGGCTCCTGACCTCACGCTCTCCACGGCCACGAGGAGCGTCCTCGAATGAACAAGAGCAGGATTCGCGTAACGATCGCCACTGCCAGTGTCATGACGGCAGGACTGTGTCTCGCGCTCGCGCCAGCCATGGCGTCGGCACAGACCGGAGCGGTCTCCCACTCCCACCGAACCGTCAGGCACGCCCCTGCCGTCGACTTCAAGACACTATGCTCCGCCCACGAGGTCTGCACGTGGTCGTGGAAGAACTATTCACACTCCCATTCCACGATCTTGGCGCACTCCTGGCGCAACAACTGGTACCGGACGTGGGGGGTCTTCAAGTTCGAGCCCAGGTCAGCCGTGAACGGCTCGGGTTCTGCGCTGTACATCTGGGACTCGTCGAGGCACGTCGCGTGGTGCCTCGCCGAGGGACAGGGTTCAGCTTCCCTTGACTCTGGCTTCAACTGGTTTTTCATCACCTACGACCACCCGCGGTGCGGCCAGGTGCGCCTTCCCCACCCGCCTGGTGGCTGGGGCAAGGCGCTGTTCCGCACCCAGAACTAACCCAGCCTCGGTAACCAGCCGCGACCCTGGCGGCACTCCTGGCACAGGGTGGGCACGACGGTGCGCTTGATCATGGAACGTGGTGGTTCGTGATCTGTTAACGTCTTCTTGACCTAGATGTGGGCACCTATCTATTGTGTGATACTGGCCGGTAACAAACGCGGTATATGCAGCTACGTCCGACGGCTGCTCGCGGGGCCGTGATGAGACGAGCTAGTGGGCCGCCCGGGTAAGCCCCTACCGGGCAGGCTTCGGCGCAGGCAAGAGCCAGCGCGGGTCAGCCCAGCAGGGTAATGTGGCTGGGTTGTTGGCATTTCGGGCGGGAGTGCCGTACCGGTGTCCGCGGGGGCCAGGCGGAGCAGGGACGGAGGCGAAGGCGTGGCACTCGCCATGCTGCGAAGCCCGAAGGCGCTGACCCAAGGCGTCGTCCTTGGCGTGGTCGTGGCGGGAACGAGCGTCGCCACCGGGTCGGCCTCTGCCGCCAGCCCGCAGCCAGCAACGGTTCACCTTGCCTACACCTGCCGCCCCCTCGCCGCACCACAGGGGTTCCCCGCTGTGCCGCAGCGGGTCGGCATGCAACTGAGCGCCGTGTTTCCCGCCGCCGCAACTGCCGGGCAGGCCCTCCAGCCCACCGGCGCGAAGCTGACAGTGACACTGCCCCGCCCGCTAGCCGGCTACTTCGCCCAGCATGCCGCATCGGTCACGGCAACGACACGGACCACGATCGACACGACCCAGGGCGCCACGAAGGGCACCGCCTTCTGGCCAGGATGGGCACGGCTGGCAACCGTGTCGCCGACCGGCCCGCTGGTGCTGAGGTCCGCTGGGCGGGTGCCCGCCCTAGTCCCCCACGCGCCCGGCACCCTGACCATCACCGCCGCAACAGTCCTGGTGGCCATCACACCGCATGCCCACGGCCCCATCACATCCCAGCCTGGCCACGTCGGGGGCATCGCACCGTCAGTCAACCACCCGCCGCCACCCACGACCGGGCCCACACCGCCCGTGGGTTCCTCTCCCTCCTCGGTGCAACTGCGCTGCACACCTGACGCGCATCAGACTGTGATGTTGGCCGCAGTGACAGTGAGCTCTGGGCCCGGCGGCTCATCGGGCGGTACGGTCAGGCACCGCGCCCGCTTCCCCTGCCCCAAGCAGCCCCCGGGCTTCCTGCAGCTCAACCCACACTTCCCGCTGCCCACGCCCCCGCCCGGGTCGACCGTCACCCATCCGCCCCCGGTGCCAGGCTGTGCCTACATCATCGGTTATGCGAACCAGAAGAAGCTCAAGTGCTCGGCGCTCGTCGGGCCTGGCCTGACCAACCTGGCGCAGGGCGACCGGATAGTACTGAGGCAGAAGCCCCCGACCTACTTCGAGTCCGACAATGCAGGCCAACTCGACTTCAAGGCGACTCCGACCTCGCCGGTGGTCCACGGCCTGCCACCGATACACGTGACCTGCCTGGGCTTCGGGTTCATGCCCGTGACAGCCACGTTGTCGCTGCTGCAAGTGGGCACGACCAACATCTACAGCATCGGCACCCTCAGCTCGCTGACCACGAACATCATCCTGTCGAATTTCATACTCCGTATCGACGCCGCCAACGTGAACGGCCAGAACCTGCCGGTGGCCGAGCCCGGCGTCCACTGCCAGACCGAAAAGCCGTTCAGGTTGGAACTGGTTGGGAACCCGCACAGCAAACCGCCTTATTCTCTGCAGGGCGGCGGGCCATTGACCGGGACACTCAACAACATCCCTTTCTTCAAGGGGTGCGGCGTGGGGGAAGACCTGAACCCGCTGTTCAACGGGACAGTCTCGGGACAGGACGTGGCGGACTTCAACCTGCTCACACAGGGCTCGCTGTGCACGCCCCAGGGTGGCGTATGCCCGCCCAACATCCCGAAACCACTGCGCCACGTGCGGGAACCGGCAAAGCATTAGTGAACGGCCGAAAGTCACTACAGGAGGGGACATGGGCATCGAGGTGGTCGTTGAAGGGCTGAGCAAGTCCTTCGGCCACCACGTCGTCTGGCGTGACATCTCACTGTCGCTCCCGGCTGGCGAGGTGAGCGTCATGCTGGGCCCGTCCGGGACGGGCAAGACCGTGTTCCTGAAGTCACTGGTCGGCCTGATCAAGCCGGACCGGGGACGGGTGCTGGTGGACGGGATCGACACCGTCTCCTGCTCAGAGCGGCACCTCTACCGGGCACGCAAGATGTTCGGGGTGATGTTCCAGGACGGTGCGCTGTTCGGGTCCATGAACCTCTACGACAATGTCGCGTTCCCACTGCGCGAGCACACGAAGCTGACCGAGGGGAACATCCGGCACAAGGTGCTGGAGAAGATGGACATGGTCGGCCTGGCCGGGGACGGGCACAAGTTCCCCGGCGAGATCTCCGGTGGCATGCGCAAACGGGCCGGACTGGCCCGTGCCCTCGTCATGGACCCGCAGATCATCCTGTGCGACGAGCCGGACTCCGGGCTCGACCCGGTGCGTACCGCCTACCTGTCGCAGTTGCTGATCGACCTCAATGCGCAGATCGACGCGACACTGCTGATCGTCACCCACGACATCCAGATCGCCCGGACGGTGCCCGACAACATCGGCATGCTCTACCGCGGCAACCTCGTCATGTTCGGCCCCCGGGAAGTGCTGCTCACCAGCGAGAACCCGGTCGTCACCCAGTTCGTGAACGGGCGCAGGATCGGGCCGATCGGCATGAGTGAGGAAAAGGACGCGGCGACCCTCGCCGCCGAGCAGGCCAACGGGACGTCAGGCGAGGGGGACAACGGCCTGCCTGCCTTGGTGCCTCAACTCGTGCCAAGTTCGGGAATGCCAGAGCGTGAGGCGGTCGCACGCCGGACCGCGCGCGTGATGAGCCTGCTGCACACACTGCCATTCCCGGCTCAACGGGCCATCCTCGAAAGCCTCAACCCAACACACCCCGGATCCACGGCACCGCCTGCCCGCCCCGTTCCGGCGCACGCCCCCATGGCACCCGTCAGCGAGACCGCACCCCTCCCGAGACGGCCAGGTACCCCGCAGTCCAGGCAGGCGCAGGCTCCGGACTGGGCGCAGCCCACAGCCCCGGTCTACGGCGGCCCAGCGGAAGAGGGCCCGCAGGCTGGCTGGTGGGGTCGCCTGTCGCGGCGGGATCCCGGCCGGCACGCCGCTGAGGATCCGCAGGACCCGGCGTATCCGGACCCTGAGCAGCCCGGGGGCGGCAGACGGTGACCAGCCAGGAAGCGACGTTCCCCGGCGCTGGCGCGCTGCGCCAGACCGGCAAGCTGTTCACGCTCGCGGCCAGCGTGATCTGGCTGACCTTCAAGCGGCCGTTCCAGGTCCGCGAGCTCGTCGAGCAGTTCTGGTTCATCGCCAGCGTCACGATCCTGCCGACCGCGCTCGTGTCGATCCCGTTCGGTGCGGTGATCACGCTGCAGGTCGGCTCGCTGACCAGGCAGTTGGGTGCGGAGTCGTTCACCGGCGCGGCCAGCGTGCTCGCGGTGGTCCAGCAGGCCAGCCCGCTGATCGTGGCGCTGCTGATCGCGGGGGCGGGCGGCTCCGCGATCTGCGCGGACATCGGGGCACGCACGATCAGGGAAGAGATGGACGCGATGGAGGTGATGGGGGTCTCCCCCATCCAGCGGCTCATCGTGCCCCGGGTGCTCGCGGCGTCGCTGGTCGCCATCCTGCTCAACGGCCTGGTGTCGGTCGTCGGTGTGCTCGGTGGCTACTTCTTCTACGTGTTCCTGCAGCACGGCACGCCGGGCTCGTTCCTGTCCAGCTTCTCCTCCCTGGCGCAACTGCCCGACCTCTACATCAGTGAGATCAAGGCACTGATCTTCGGGTTCCTCGCCGCCGTGGTGGCCGCCCACCGTGGGCTGAACCCCCGGCCAGGGCCCAAGGGCGTCGGCGACGCGGTCAACCAGTCCGTGGTCATCGCGTTTCTGCTGCTGTTCTTCGTCAACCTCGTGCTGACCGCGATCTACCTGCAGATCGTGCCCCCGAAAGGATCGTGAGCGGATGGGTGCGGTAGCGCCGCCTACGCGGCCGGGGACAGCGGGACCGGAAGGGCCGGTGCCGTCGCAGGCGTGGCCCGCCCGGGTCGGTGAGCGGTCCGATGCCTGGCTGTCCTCGCTCGACATGCTCGGCGACCAGCTCACGTTCTACGCCCGGGCGCTGGCCTGGATACCGCGTGCGGTACGCCGCTACTACAAAGAGGTGCTGCGTCTGCTGTCCGAGGTGGGCTTCGGCAGCGGGGCACTGGCGCTGATCGGCGGCACGGTCGGTGTGATGATCGGCATGACGCTGTTCACCGGCACTGTCGTGGGCCTGCAGGGCTACGCCGCGCTGAACCAGATCGGCGCGTCGGCGTTCACGGGCTTCGTGTCCGCCTACTTCAACACCCGCGAGATCGCCCCACTGGTCGCCGGGCTCGCCCTGTCCGCGACCGTAGGGGCGGGGTTCACCGCCCAGCTCGGCTCCATGCGGATCAATGAAGAGGTGGACGCGCTGGAGGGCATGGGGGTGCCGAGCCTGCCCTACCTGGTGACCACGCGGATCGTGGCCGGCGCGGTCGCGGTCATCCCGCTGTACGCGATCGGGCTGGTCAGCTCCTACTTCGGCTCCCGGCTCGTCACCGTCTACTTCAACGGCCAGTCGCCGGGCACCTACGACCACTACTTCGGGCTGTTCCTCTCCCCGGTCGACGTGTTGTGGTCCTTCCTCAAAGTGCTGCTCTTCAGCGTCGTGGTGATCCTGGTGCACTGCTACTACGGGTACCGGGCCAAGGGCGGCCCGGCGGGCGTGGGGGTCGCTGTCGGGCGCGCGGTCCGCACCGCCATCGTCATGATCAACATCATCGACTTCTTCATGAGCCTCGCGATCTGGGGCGCCACGACCACCGTCCACGTGGCGCCATGAGAGGGCACCGGCCATGACCACCAAACTCCGTACCCGCCTCAGTGGCGTGGCGTTCCTCGTGGTGATGGTCCTGCTCGCCTGGCTGGCGATCGGCCTGTACAACAAGCAGTTCACGCCCGTGTCCACGGTGACCCTCTACACCGACAGCGTCGGCAATGAGATGCACGTCGGTTCCGAGGTCATGGTCCGCGGTGTCCAGGTCGGTGAGGTGCGGTCGGTCAGCGCCCACGGCAGCGGGGCACGGCTCGAACTCGCGATCCAGCCTGGCGCGGTCTCCGAGCTCCCGGCCAATGTGACCGCCCAGATGATGCCGACCACACTGTTCGGCCAGCGTTTCGTAGACCTGGTCCTGCCCGCCCAGCCCACCGCGGCCCGGCTGACCAGCGGCAGCGTGATCACCCAGGACCACTCCGCCGACGCCATCGAACTGGAGCGGGTGCTGAACAACCTGCTCCCGATGCTCAACGCGGTCGAGCCGGACAAACTCTCGGTCACGCTGACCGCGATCGCCCAGGGCCTGCAGGGCCGCGGCACCGAACTCGGCCACACCCTGGTCACGCTCAATGCCTACCTGCACACGATGAACCCGCAACTCCCGGCCATCGACACCGACATCAGGGAGCTCGCGGGCCTCACCCACACCTACCACCAGGCCGCGCCGCAGATCATCCAGGCCCTCAACGACCTCACGACCACCAACGAGACCATCGCGAACCAGCAGGCCAACCTGGCCGCACTGTTCAGCAACGTGACGGCCGCCTCGGACCAACTGCACACGTTCCTGGACAACAACTCCGCCAATGCGATCAACCTGTCCACCGACAGTGTTGCCACACTGGGCATCCTGGCCCGGTACTCCCCCGAGTTCCCCTGCACCCTGCATGCCCTGGCCAAGTTCGTCCCGGCCATGGACCGGGCACTGGGCAAGGGCACGAAACAGCCCGGGCTGCACGTCAACGTGACTGTCGTCCCCTCCTACGCCAGCGCCCGCTACATCGCTGGTGTGGACACCCCCATCTACGGCGACGACCTGGGCCCCCACTGCTACCCGGTCCCCTTCCCCGGCATCCACCTCAACGACGGTGTCGGGGGCGGGGCCGCCGGGGCCAGTGCGGTGCCCAGCAGCGGCGGGGTTAAGGCTGGCGGGAAGCCTGCGCATGGGCGGCGTCACACCACCCAGCCCGCCATCCACACGACCGCCGACCAGCAGAGCGAACTGGCCAGGGAACTGGCTGCGCTGGACCTCAACCAGTCGCCCGCGTCCCTGCCGGACTGGACCTCCCTGCTGGTCGGCCCGGTCTTCCAAGGGCAGCGCGTCGTCCTGGGGGTGAGTAAGGCGTGAGACGGGGTATCGTCGGCCCGCTCGTCAAGTCGGCCATCTTCGTGGTGGTCACCGCGACGATCACCGCGGTCCTGGCCATCAGCATCGCCCACTCCGGCGTCTCGGCCACCGTTGGCTACCACGCGGTGTTCTCCGACGTCACCGGCCTCACCGTCGGCGATGACGTCGACATCGCCGGGGTCAGGGTGGGGCAGGTCACCTCGGTCAGTGTGTACAACCGCAACCAGGCCCTGGTGGGTTTCTCCCTCCAGGCCGGCCGGACGCTGCCCGTATCGGCCACAGCCACGCTCAAGTACCTCAACCTCGTGGGCCAGCGCTACATCGAACTCGGCCAGGGCACCGGGCCGGTCGGGCGCGACCTCCCGCCCGGCGGCACCATCCCGCTCGCCCAGACCACGCCAGCCCTCAACCTCACCGAGCTGTTCAACGGCTTCCAGCCGCTGTTCCAGGCGCTGTCACCCGGCGACGTCAACCAGCTCTCCAGCGAGATCATCCAGGTCTTCCAAGGGGAGACCCCGAACGTCACCGAACTGGTGGCCACGGTGGGGTCACTGACCGGCGCCCTGTCCACCAGGGACAAGGTCATCGGGCAGGTGATCGACAACCTGAACGCGGTCCTGCATACGGTGAACTCGCGGGGCAACGACCTTGCCAGCCTCGTGACCACGTTGCAGCAGCTCGTGTCCGGGCTGGCCGCCGACCGCCAGCCCATCGGCAACGCGATCACCGCGATCGCCAGCCTGACCAGCGCCACGGCTGGCCTGCTCCAGGTGGGCCGGGCCCCGCTGCGCCAGGACATCACCCAGCTCGGCCGGCTCGCCACCAACCTCAACAACAACTCCGCTGACGTCGGGCGGTTCCTGCGGACCCTGCCCACCAAGATGACCGAGATCGCCCGGCTGGGCTCCTACGGGTCGTGGCTCAACTTCTACCTGTGCGAGGCCACCGTGACCGGGGTCCACGAGCAGTTCGGGCCGACCCCCCACGGCGTGCCGGTGACCGCTGCGAGGTGCGGCGCATGAAACCGCTGCGGGAGCGCAACCCCATCTGGGTCGCGGTGGTGGGGCTGGCCATCATCGCCGTCATCGCGTTCGGGGCACTGCACCCATCCGACCTGCCGTTCATCGGCGGCGGCACCGGCTACACCGCGTACTTCGCTGAGGCCGCCGGCCTGCAGCCGGGCAACGAGGTCCGGATCGCCGGGGTCACCGTCGGCCACGTCAGCGGGGTGTCGCTCGCCGGGGACAAGGTTGCGGTGAACTTCAGCGTGAAGGGCGCCTGGGTGGGCAACCAGACCACCGCCGCCATCGAAATCAAGACACTGCTGGGCGACAAGTACCTGGCACTCGACCCGCTCGGCAACGCCCCGCTGAACCCGGCCACGCCGATCCCGTTGCAGCACACGGCCTCCCCCTACGACGTGACCGAGGCGTTCAGCAACGTCGGGCAACAGCTCAGCCAGATCAACACCGCCCAGCTCGCGCAGAGCATCCAGACGCTGTCCACCGCGTTCGCGGGCACGCCGCCCTACGTCCGCTCGGCCCTGCGCGGCCTTGCCTCGCTGTCGTCGGCCATCGCCTCCCGCGACGCCGAGGTCGCTGACCTGCTGGCGGGCACCAAGCAGGTCAGCGGCACGCTGGCCAGCCAGGACGCCCGGTTCCAGCAGCTGATCAACGACGGGAACCTGCTGCTGGCCGAGTTGCAGCAGCGCCAGGCGGCGATCCACGCGCTGCTGATCGGGACTCAGCAGCTCGCCACCCAGCTCTCCGGGCTGGTAGGGGATGACCAGGCCCGGCTGCACCCGGCCCTGGCCACGCTCAACCAGGTCGCCACGCTGCTCACGGAGAACCAGGCCAACCTCGCCAA